>CAMDIH010000011.1 GCA_945898515.1 Candidatus Neomicrothrix parvicella RN1
GAGCCAGCGCAGGGCCACCCCCGCGTAGGTAGCGATACCCGCCACCATGGCGTCTTCGTGCAGCACCATCCGGTTGGAGTGGTTGGGGGCAACGTCACGGGCGGCCACGCCGGGCGGGCGCGTGCCTAAAAAGGCCATCGCCCCGGGAACTTCTTCGAGCACGTAGGACCAGTCCTCGGCACCCATCGCCGGGTTGGGCATCTCGACGGTGCTCCGCTCACCCAGCAGGATCCCCGCCGTCGCCAGGGCGAACTGGGCGGCGTCCTCGTTGTTCACCGTCACTGGGTAGCCCCGGACGATCGCGATCTCAGCGGTGGCTCCATGCGCCGAGGCGATCCCTCGGGCCACCTGCTCGATGTCGGCGAGTACCGCGTCGCGGGTCGTCTCGGAGACCGTGCGCACGGTGCCGTGCAACTCGGCGGTCTCGGGGATCACGTTGGAGGTGGTGCCCGCCTGAACCCGCGCCACGGTGACCACGGCAGGATCGAACACGTCGACGCGGCGGGTCACCATGGTCTGAAACGCGCCCACCATCTCGCAGGCGATGGGGATGGGGTCGCTGGCGTGGTGGGGCATCGACGCGTGCCCGCCCCGCCCCCGGACGGTGATGGTGAACGAGTCGTCCGATGCCAGTAGTGAGCTGCCCTTAGTGGCGACCATGCCGGAGGGGATGGTGGGGGACTGGTGGATCGCGAAGGCCATCGACACCGGCTCGGCCCCGGCCGCGGCGGTGGCGAGCAGCCCGTCCTCCAGCATGTGCTTGGCGCCGTGGTGGCTCTCCTCGCCGGGCTGGAACATGAAGGCGACCCGCCCGGTGAGGGCACCCCGGCGGGCGGCGAGGAGCGTGGCGGTGCCGGCGAGCATGGCGACATGGCTGTCGTGGCCGCAGGCGTGCATGGCTCCGTCCACCCGACTGGCGAAGTCGAGCCCGGTGTCCTCGGGCATGGGGAGCGCGTCCATGTCGCCGCGCAGCAGCACGGTGGGGCCGGGCTCGGCGCCGTCGAGCACTGCCACCACCCCCGACGTCGTGGTGCTGAGCGTGACCGTCAGGCCGAGGCCGTCGATGGCTTCCAGCACGGCGGATTGGGTATCGGGCAGGTGGAGACCCAGTTCGGGCGCTTCGTGCAGGCGGCGGCGAAGCGCCACCGCGTCGTCGAGCAGGGCGCCGGCCTCCGTGAGGACACCCTCCACCGCCTCGTGGTTCATGAGGAGGGGTCCAGAAGCACTTTGAGGACGCCATCTTCGCGGGCATCAAAGATCCGGTAGCCCTCGGCGGCCTCAGAGAGGCCGAGGCGGTGGGTGAAGACGTCTTCTGGATGGAGTTTCCCGCTGGCCACCAGGGGAAAGAGCGCCGGCCAGGTGGTGGGGATGGCGGCGATGGTGACCCGAAAGGTGAGGCGCTTCATGAGCGCTACCGGGACGGGGAAGGGGAAGGCCATGTTGAGGTTCACGCCGATCACCGAAATGGTGGCTCCGGGGGCGGCACACAAGATGGCGTCGGTAAGGGTCTGATCGGCCCCCACCGCTTCGATCACCGCGTCGGCCCCGTGGCCGCTGGTGGCTTCATAGATCTTGGCCACCGCGTTGCCGTCGGTGGCATCGATCGGCTCCGCCCCGAGTTGTTCGGCCCGGGTGAGGCGGTCGGGCACTCGGTCTACCGCCAGGATGCGCGACGGGCCGTAGAACTGCGCGCACTGCAAGGCGAACACCCCCACCGGGCCCATCCCGATGACCACCACCACATCGCCAGGGGTGATCTCGGCCCGTTGGGCACCGAGGTAGCCGGTGGGCAGGATGTCGGTGAGCAACACGGCCTGCTCGGTGGTGATGCCCTCGGGGATGCGGACTACGCAAGCATCGGCGGCGGGCACCCCCACCGCTTCGGCTTGGCCTCCATGCAGTTCGAGCGACGTGCCGAAGACCTTCAGGCCGGCGTTCTGACAGGTGACGACGTCGCCTGATCGGCAGTTGGGGCAGTGGCCGCATCCGATGACGCCCGACACGATGACGCGGTCACCTTTGGCCACTGAGGTAACCGAGCGCCCCACATCTTCCACCGTGCCCACGAACTCGTGGCCTAAGTGCACGCCGGGGATGGTCATGGGACCGTGGTACAGGTGGAGATCCGATCCGCAGATAGCGGTGCGTTCCACCCGCAAGAGGAGGCCGTCGGGCCCGGGCACCCCCGCGTCGGGTACCTCCTGCACCGAAACGTCCCGTTCTCCGTTCAACACGACTGCTCGCATGGCGACCGACCCTAGGCCGCCGCTTCCGGACGCGCTCGCACTCCCGTTGGGCTCACCGGGGAGCGAGGCGCCAGTCCACGGGGGGGCGACCGGCGGCCAGCAGTGCGTGGTTGGCTCGCGAAAACGGTCGGCTGCCGAAGAATCCCCGATGGGCCGAGAGGGGAGAGGGGTGCGCCGACTCGATGATCACATGGCGGTCGTGGTCGATCAGGGTTTTCTTCCGGCGAGCCGATCCGCCCCAGAGGATGAACACCACGCCTTCGTCCTTGGCGTTGACGACCCGGATGACCTCATCGGTGAAGATCTCCCAGCCCTTCCCTCGGTGGGATGCCGCCTGGTTTGCCCGCACGGTGAGCGTGGTGTTGAGCAGGAGGACCCCCTCGGCGGCCCAGGCATCGAGACAACCGTGACCCGGGGGCGGGATCTCGAGGTCGTCCTGAAGTTCCGTCAGGATGTTCCGCAGCGACGGCGGCACCGCCACGCCGAGGGGCACAGAGAAGCACCGTCCGTGGGCCTGTCCCGGGCCGTGGTAGGGGTCCTGGCCCGCGATGAGCACCCGCACGTCACCCAGGGGGGTGAGCGGCAATGCCGCCAACACCTCGCTCGGCGGCGGGTACACGGGGTAGGCCGCCCGTTCGGCCGCCACGAATGCCTGTAGATCAGACCAATACGGCTTGGCGAACTCGGCCTGCAGCATCGGGTTCCAGTCGGTGTTGGCGGCCATGCCCGCACCGTAGAGCCCCGCCATGACGAACAGATGTTCGTACTGTCACATCCCACGGCGTAAGTTCCTGGTATGGCAAGAGCAAAATCCACCTATCGATGCAATGCGTGCGGGGCCTCCGAGCCCAAATGGACCGGGCGATGCTCGGGCTGCGAGGGCTGGAACACGCTCGTTGAAGAACTCGTGGAGCCGGCGCCGTCTTCGACGGCGGGGCCGGTCGTGTCGGTGCCCCTGCCGATCGCCGCGGTGGATACCGAGGCCTGGGCCCCCGCTCCCACCGGAGTTGGCGAGGCTGATCGCGTGCTGCAGGGGGGGCTGGTGCCCGGTTCGGTCACGGTGCTGGGAGGTGAGCCGGGGATCGGGAAATCCACACTGCTCCTGCAGATGCTCGCCGGCTTGGCCCTCACCGGGCGTCGTTGTTTGTACGTCACCGCCGAGGAGTCGGCCCAGCAGGTGCGGCTGCGGGCCGAGCGGCTGGGGGCGTTGCCACCGAATCTGTGGCTGGTGTCGGATACGGCGCTGCCCCACGTGCTCGCCCATATCGAGGCGGTGCAGCCGGATGTGGTGGCCGTCGATTCGATCCAGACGGTCTACGAGCCGTCGCTGTCCTCGGCCCCGGGCTCGGTAGCCCAGGTACGCGAGTGCGCCCACCGGCTCGTGCGGGTGTCCAAGGAGCGGGCCATGGCCTCCGTGCTGGTGGGTCATGTGACCAAAGACGGCGCGCTGGCGGGCCCCCGGGCGCTGGAGCACCTCGTGGATACCGTGTTGTCCTTCGAGGGGGAGCAGCACCATGCCCTTCGGTTGCTCCGGGCGGTGAAGCACCGGTTCGGGTCGACCGACGAACTGGGGTTGTTCGAGATGACCGACGCGGGCCTAGCGGGCGTCCCCGATCCCTCGGCATTGTTCCTGGCCGATCGTCGGGCCGGTACCCCCGGTTCCATGGTGGCCCCCGTGCTCGACGGTCACCGTCCGCTTTTGGTGGAGGTGCAGGCGTTGGTTGCCAAGTCGGTCATACCCACTCCCCGCCGGTCGGCCCAAGGGCTCGATTCAGGCCGGCTGGCGCTGATTATCGCGGTGCTCCAGCAGCACGTGCAGATGCCCTTCGCCGATCTGGATGTGCACACGGTGGTGGCCGGTGGAGTGAAGACAACCGAGCCGGGGGTTGATCTCGCCCTGGCCTTGGCGCTCACCTCGGCCCGGGGCGGCCTTGCCCTCCCCGACGACTTGGTGGCTTGCGGCGAGGTGGGTCTGGGTGGCGAACTGCGCCAGGTGCACCAGACCGCCCGCCGGTTGGCCGAGGCGGCCCGGCTGGGGTTCCGACGGGCGATCGTGCCAGCCAGCGCGCCTCTGAACCTCCCGGGCATCGACGTGATTCGGGTGGCCACATTGCGCGAGGCGGTGCGGGCTTGTTCGGATGATTTGGGGCGGCGCCGAGCCTCCTAGTGGGTCATCTACCCTGAGGCTGCTGAGGTGCCCGGTAGCATCACGGGATGGCTTCTCGCCGCCGCGCCGAACTCCTCGCCGCCCTCGCCGTGGTGGCGCCCGGCACGCCGCTGCGCGCCGGCCTCGATCGCATCCTCCAGGCCAAGATGGGGGGCTTGGTGGTGGTGGGCGATGGGCCGGAGGTGCTCAACATCTGCTCGGGTGGTTTCTTGTTCGATGCCGCCTTCAGCCCCCAGCGGCTTTCGGAGTTGGCCAAGATGGATGGGGCCATCATCCTGTCGCCCGATGCCGGCCGGATAGCCCGGGCCAACGTGCATCTGGTGCCGAGTCCCGATGTTCCCACCACAGAAACGGGCACTCGTCACCGAACCGCGGAACGGGTGGCGCGGTCGATCAACGTGCCGGTCATTTCGATCTCGGAGGACATGGCCATCGTGGCGCTCTATGCCAACGATCAGAAATACACCCTGGAGCCGATACCGCGAATTCTCACTCGGGCCAATCAGGCCCTGCAGACGCTCCAGCGGTACAAGAACCGTTTCGATGAGGTCACCGCCATGCTCTCCAGCGTGGAGGTGGGGGATCTTGTGTCGGTGCGCGATGTAGTGGCGGTGCTTCAGCGGGCCGAGATGGCGTGCCGAGTGGCCGAGGAAGTTGAGGTCGACATCATCGAACTCGGTGTGGATGGCCGCCTGGTGCGCCTTCAGTTGGATGAACTCATGGAGGGCGTTGCGCAGGCCCGTCGCCTGGTGGTCATGGACTACTTCGAGGAAACCACGGGATGGCCACTCGAGTCGGCGTTGGCCTCGCTGGCCGCGCTGGAGGCCGATGACTTACTGGACCTGCGGTCGGTGGGCGCGGCGATCCACCTTCCAGGGAAGCACCTCGACCTCGATCACAACCTCCAAACGCGGGGCTACCGACTGCTGGCCAGCATTCCTCGTCTGCCCGACCCGGTCATCGATGGGATCGTGGCGCGCTTCACCAACCTGCCGAGGATCATGCGAGCCTCCGTCGACGAGCTCAACGAGGTCGCCGGCATCGGCGGCACCCGGGCCCAGGCCATCAAGCAAGGGTTGTCCCGGCTGGCGGAATCCAGCATCCTCGATCGCTACTCCTGAGGGGCACCCGTCGCTCTCGGCACGCTAGAAACCCTCTATGCGCACCACACTGAGATCGGGCACACCGGTGGAGATCTGTCGGCCCGTCGACCGACGTCCCCCGACGCGAGGGCTGGTGCTGATCCCCGACATCATGGGTCTGCGGCCGCTCTTTACGGCGCACAGCCAGCAGTTGGCCGACGATCAGGGGTGGGCAGTGGCGGCGGTGGAGCCCTGGCCGGGCCGGGAGAACCTGACGGTAGAGGATCGCCTCGCTGCGGTGCACACCATTGACGACGCGGCGTTTCTAGCCGATCTCGTGGACGCCGCCGACGCGCTGGAGGTGGAACCGGTGGGGATCACCGGGTTTTGTATGGGCGGCATGTTCACCTTCAAAGCCGCCGGTAGCGGTCGCTTCCACCGGGCGGTGGGGTTCTACGGGATGCTGCGGGTACCCGAACACTGGCGGCGGGCCGATGGGGTTGAGCCGCTAGCGGCGCTCGCCCGTCCCGAGGCGTGTCCCACGATGGCCATCATCGGATCCTTGGATCGTTGGACGCCGCCCGCGGATGTGGAGGCCGCCGAGGCCGCCGGGGTGACCGTGGTGCGCTATGCGCAGGCCGACCACGGGTTCGTGCACGACGAAACCCGCCCCGCCCACCGCCGGGCCGATGCCGCCGACGCGTGGGCCAACGCCATCGCCTTCCTGAGCCACTAACCCCCGCCACGGGAGCGCGTTAGCGGGCCCGCCGGGTGAGTTGGTCGCGATCGAGGATGTGGTAGCGGCGCTCGGACTGGTCGATCCATCCGAGCCGGACGAAACTGGCGATCGCCTTGTTCACCCGTTCGCGAGAAGCCCCCACCATGCTGGCGAGTTCTTCCTGGGTGATTGGGAGCACGAACTCATCAAGGTCGCCGCCCATTTCGAGTAGGCGCTTGGCCGTGCGCCCCGCCACATCCAGGAACATCGAGTCGGCCAGGGCCTCGTCCATGCTTCGCAGGCGACCCGCCAGCAGGCTGACAACCCCCCAGAGCAAGACGGGATGGGCATCGAACTCGCGATGCACGACTTCGTACGGAATGGAGATCACCTGGGCGGGTTCGAGGGCGCGGGCCTCGGCGGAGCGGCCCAGGCCGTCGAGTAAGCCCATTTCGCCGAAGAGATCACCCCGTTCCATCAGGGCAAACACTGATTCGCGGCCGTCGTCGGATTTGCTGACGATGGCAACGATGCCGTCTTCCATCACATAGAGGTGGTCGGCCACGGCGCCTTGGGCGAACACCACGTCGCCGCGTTGTAGTTCCACGGATTGAGTGGAGGCGGCGAGTCGCTGAAGGGCTTCGTTGTCGAGTCCTTCGAAGAGTTCGGTGCTCTGGAGCAGCCCACGGTCCACCACGGTCTGCCACGCTAGCCCGAGGGAAGCTCCAGGCCCGACGGGATGGGGCCCACCGCCGGGGCGGGTTTTCCGGGGCGGTATCCTCGAGTTATGTCGACGTGGGCAATTGTGGTGGCGGGTGGGAGTGGCGAACGGTTCGGGGAACGCAAGCAGTACCTCCCCCTGGCCGGGGTGCGGGTGCTCGATTGGGCGTTACGGGCGGCGGGTCAGCACAGCGATGGTGTGGTGCTGGTGGTGCCGGCCGATGCGGCCGGGGAGATCGAGCCGCTGGCCACCATGGTGGTGGCCGGTGGCCGTACCCGCTCCGAGTCGGTGCGAGCCGGCCTGGGCGCGGTCCCCCCCGAGGCGACGGTGATCTTGGTGCACGATGCGGCTCGTCCGGTTCCGGTACCTGGAGTGTGGGAGAGGGTGCGGGCGGGGGTGATCGACGGGGCCGATGCGGTGGTGCCGGTGGTCCCCATCCGCGACAGTCTTCGCGCCGTGGGCGGCGGCGCCATCGATCGGGCCGGGGTGGTGGCGGTGCAGACGCCGCAAGGGTTCCGGGCCGAGGCGTTGCGCTCAGCGCACCACGATGCTCCCGAAGGAACCGACGATGCGTCGCTCGTGGAGGCTGCAGGTGGCAGGGTGGTGGTCGTGGATGGTGACGAGCGCAACCTAAAGATCACCACACCAATCGACCTCGAGCGGGCGGAACTGTTGTGTCGGTGAGGGTGGGGCACGGCTTCGACGTGCATCCATTCAGCAGCGACCCCACTCGGGTGTTGGTGCTCGGGGGGGTGGTGTTCGATGACCAACGCCCCCTGGCCGGTCACAGCGATGCCGATGTGGTGGCCCACGCCGTGACCGATGCGTTGTTGGGGGCCGCGGGTCTGGGCGACATTGGTCAGCACTTCCCCGATACGGATCCCACGCTGGCGGGGGCCGACAGCCTCGAGATGCTTCGCCGCGCCGCCGCCGAGTTGCGATCGCAGGGCTGGGAACCAGGCAACGTGGATTGCACCGTGGTGCTCGAGGCCCCGAAGTTGGCGCCGCACCGGGAGGAAATGCAGGCCCGCCTCAGCGACGCGGTGGGGGCACCGGTGACGGTGAAGGGCAAGCGGGCCGAAGGGCTGGGCAGCCTGGGTCGCCAGGAGGGCATCGCCTGCTTTGCGGTGGCGCTGGTGGAGCGTCGCCAGTGACCAAGCCCCGTCGACCCACTAAGGGTTCCGGTGCACCCAAGTCGCCAACGCGAGCGAAGGCCGGGGGGGCTCGGGGCAAGCCCCGGGCGGGCGTGAACCGGCCCACCGGGAAGCGTCAGGGCCTGGGCGGCGAGCAGGTTGAGGGGCGTCAGGCGGTACGCGAGCTTTTGTTGGCGGGCCGCCGCAAGGTGCATGAGGTGTGGCTGTTGGCGGAGCAGGATCCTTCCGACATCCTCGAGGACATCATCGAACTCGCCGAGGCGGAGCGGGTGCCGGTGCGGCAGGTGAGTCGGGGCAAGTTCTTCGCCGAGGCGCGCTGTGAGGCACCGCAGGGGGTGCTGGCGAAAGCGGCGCCGCTCTCGGAGACGGCCCTGGACGAACTGGCTACGACCCGCCGGGACGGACACCCGCCCTTTCTCATCGCCGTCGACGGCGTGACCGACCCAGGCAACCTGGGGGCGCTGTTGCGCTCGGCCGAATGTGCGGGGGCCACCGGCATCGTGTTGCCGCGCCACCGGGCCGTGCATGTCACCCCCACCGTCACCAAAACGGCGGCCGGGGCGGTGGAGCATCTGCGCTTCGCCATCGTGGGCGGGCTTCCCACCGCCCTCCAGGACCTCCGCCGTCATGGCGTGTGGGTGGTGGGCCTCGATGGGGATGGCACCACCGCCTTGTGGCAACTTCCCGCCGCCGATGGCCCTATTGCGCTGGTCCTCGGAGCGGAGGGGGCGGGGCTTTCCCGGTTGGTTCGTCAGCGCTGCGATGCCATCGCCAGCATCCCGCTCAACGGTTCGCTGTCGTCGCTGAATGTGGCGGCGGCGGCGGCGGTGGCGTGTTACGAAGTGGCCCGTTCCCGGTCCCGTTCCTAGCAACGGCGACGACCAGCACCTTCTCCGAGCCGGGTGCCGGAATCGAACCGACGACATCTTCTTTACAAGAGAAGTGCTCTACCAACTGAGCTAACCCGGCGTGTTCTGCGGGCCAAGGTAGCGGTGGAAACCGACCATCCTTGATTGCGGCGCGCCCAGCGGCCAGCCTAGAGGGAATGGCACTCACCGACCGAGACCAAGCGATCCTCGATTTCGAGCGCAGTTGGTGGACGGAGGTCGGTCCGAAGGACACCGCGATACGCGACCGCTTTGAACTTTCCGGTACCCGCTACTACCAACTCCTCACGGAGTTGATCGACGATCCCGATGCGCTCGACTACGACCCGCTTCTGATTCGTCGCCTGCGCCGGGTGCGGGAACGTCGTCGGCGGGCTCGCGTCGAAGGCCGGCCCATGAGCCAGCTCGATAGGCGATAAGGGAGACTCCACCGATGGCCACACGCCGACCTGACGAATCATCCCTCAATCCCGCTCGCGGCGTCGCCCTCGTCGTGGCCGCGGTGTTGATCGGCCTGTTCCTGATTCGTTACAGCCTCGATAGCTCCGACACCGTCAAGAGCCAAGACGGCAGTCCTCCCACCACCGAGAAGGCCGACTCCGACAAGGTCACCACCACCACCGTGCCGCTGCGACCCCCGGCGGATGTGCCCACGATCGTGCTGAACGGCTCGGGTGTGGCCGGGGCGGCCAAGGCCTACAGCACCACCCTGGGCCTGGCCGGTTTCCGGCTTACCAACCCCGCCGGGGCCAACGCCGACGGCGAGAACGTGGCCACGACCCAGGTGTTCTTCGCCCCCGGGTTCGAAGGCGAGGCGGCCGCGGTGGCCGCGGCCATCGGCGCGCCGGCCCTCAAGCCCGCCCCGCTCCCTGCCGTGCCCCCGGGGCAAATCGCCGGCGCCAGCGTGGTCGTCGTGCTTGGCTCTGACCTCGGCAGCGTCACGCCGGCAGCCGCGCCCGTCACCTGAGGGTCGCCCTCTCTCGTGGGTGCCGACGGCACTGACCCGCTCGCTGCTCTGCGCCGCCAACCCGACCACGCCGCCATTTTGGTGGATTTCGACGGCACCGTGTCCCCCATCGTGGCAAGGGCCGGCGACGCTCGACCCCTCCCGGGGGTGCGGGAAGTGCTGGTGGCCCTGCAGGAGGCCTACGCAGTGGTGGCGGTCATTTCCGGTCGCCCCGTCGCGTATCTCACCCAGCACCTCGGATCGGGTCTTTCTCTGGTCGGCCTCTACGGACTGGAGTGGACGAACGGTGGCGAACGATTCGAACACGCCGAGGCTGCCCCTTGGCGGCCGGTGATCGACACGCTCGCCGCCGAAGCGTCTCGCGTGCTGCCGGCCGGGGTGGAGGTGGAGCACAAGGGCCTTTCCCTCACCCTGCACCTGCGCCCGGCCCCGCCCTCAGCGGGGGCGGTGGTGCAGGAGTGGGCAGCCGACGCGGCCCGACGCACTGGCGTGGAGCAACGGGCGGCCAAGCTGTCCGTGGAACTCCATCCCCCGATCGCCGCCGACAAGGGCACGGTGGTCGCGCATCTCCTAGGTGGCCTCACGGCCGCTGCTTACCTGGGCGACGACCAGGGCGACCTCCCGGCCTTCGCGGCGCTCGATTCCTTTCGCGCCGCCGGTGGCCACGCCGCCAAGATCGCCGTCGCCGGGATCGACGCCGCCCCGGCGCTGGTGGCCGCAGCGGACATCGTGGTGGACGGACCTCCCGCGGCGCTCGCCCTGCTCCGTACGCTCATCTAAGGCAACATCGCGGCGCTAGCTCAGGCCTCGGCAGCCGCCAGCTGGTGGGCGAGCCACTGGGCCGGGGTGTGGGCCCGCACGATCCCGCCCAGGATCGCCGCCCGTCGTTGGCGTTCCGCGGCGGGCATCTGCACCGCGTCGTGAAGCACCCCGGCGGTACCGGCAATATCGAAGGGGGCCACCCGTAGCGCCGCTTCCTGCAAGCCGTCCCAGGCCCCGGCCTCGGCCGACAGCGCCAGCACTGCGTTGCGCTCGTTCACCAAGATGGCCTCGGAGGCCACCAGGTTGAGACCGTCGCGGATGGGATTGACGAGGAATACGTCCCCGCGTCGCATGAGCGCCACCGCCGCTGGGAAGTTGTCCTCCACCGAGAGGTTGATGGGTTGCCAGTGGGCGGTACCCCAGCGTTGATTGATCTCGGCCACCGCCAGTTCGACTTCGGCCTGGTAGCGGGCATAGGCCGCAACACCCGGACGAGACGGGTACGCCTCGGCTACGAACACCACCTCGCCGCGATGCTCAGGGTGCTGGCGCAGAAGTTCATCGAAGGCGAGGAAACCGCGGAGCAGATTCTTGGAAAGTTCCAGGCGATCGACCCGGGCGATGACCGTGCGGTCACCCACCATGGCTTGCAGGGCGGCGAGGGCCTCCTGGCAGGCCGACGACGCTGCCACCCGCCTGATGTCATCGGGGTCGGTGGCGAGGGGAGCCACGAACGTGGAGGGGGTTAGCCCAGCGCACTGGCGAGCGGAGTCGGTGAAGTCCGTGGCCCACTGCTGGGTATGGAAACCGCAGGAACGATGGGCGGCGAGGCCGTGAAGTAGTTCGCGTCCGGCCTCGGAGGGGATCGCCGAGAACCACACCGGGGGGGCGAAGGGCGTATGGCTGAAATGCACACAGTCCAAATCCGGCCGGAGCACCGCCAGTCGCGTCGCGACCAGGCAGAGGTGGTAGTCCTGCACGAGCACTACCGCGCCGGCGGGGGCCACCTCGGCTACCGCATCAGCGAAGGCGTGGTTGACCGCCCGGTACGCGTCCCAGGCCACCGTCCAGGAGTGATCGAAGGCCGGTTGTCGTGAAAGATCCCAGAGCCCGTGATGGGCAAACCACAACACGCCGTTGCTCACCTCGTCGTAGGCGAGTCGGTAGGTGTCGGGATCCAGCGCCAGCATCCGCAGTCGGAATCCCTCCGCCTCGGCCACTCCCGTGGCGGCGGCCCGCCGGTCACCCTCGGTCATGGCGGCGGCGATCCAGATGGTGTCGGTTCCTTCCACCAGCGGACCGATGCCCGAGATCAGGCCACCGGCGCCGCGGCGACTGCGCAACGTGCCGTCGGCTGCTTCGGTGAAGGTCACCGGGCCGCGGTTGGAGACCAGCACGATCGGTCGGTCGTGGTGGGGAGGACTGAGCATCGGAAGCAACGGTAGGACACTGGCTGGGGCACCATGGTCGTTGTGCGTGTCGTAGCTGCTCCCGACAAGTTCCGTGGCACCGCGACAGCGGCGCAGGTGGCCGCCGCCATTGGGCGTGCCGCCGCCGTCGCCGGGTGGGAATGTCGCCAGGTGCCCATGGCCGACGGCGGGGAGGGCACCCTGGCGGCCCTGGGTGGCCCGAACCGAACCACGGAGGTAACCGGCCCCCTGGGGGCACCGGTGCTGGCGGCGTGGCGGCTTGACGGGCGGCTCGCGGTGATCGAAATGGCGCAGGCGGCCGGACTCGATCTCGCCGGCGGCGCCGAACACAACGATCCCATCGCCGCCTCCACCGTTGGGGTAGGGCAACTCATCGGGGTGGCGATGGATAACGGCGCCCGCCGCGTGATCGTGGGTCTCGGGGGTTCGGCGACCACCGACGGCGGCCTGGCCGCCCTGCGGGGGTTGTATCCCCTCGCAAGACTCAAAGGCGTGCAACTCGTCGCTGCCTGCGATGCCCTCGTGGGGTTTTACGACGCCGCCGATCGCTTCGCTCCACAAAAGGGCGCCAGCCTCGCGCAGGTGGCGTTGCTGCGGCGCCGCCTCGAGCGGTTGGCGCAGGTGTACCTCGACGAGCACGGGGTAGATGTGGTGTCCCTGCCCGGCGCCGGCGCCGGTGGTGGCCTCGGCGGCGGCCTAGCGGCGGCGGGGGCCACGTTGGTCAGCGGGTTCGATCTGGTGGCCGACGAAGTTGATCTCGATGAACACATCGAGGGTGCCGACCTGGTGATCACCGGGGAAGGGTTTCTCGATGCCGGGAGTTTCGAGGGCAAGGTGGTGGGAGGGGTGGCGGCCATGGCGACGCGATTTGATGTGCCGACGGTAGCGATCGCCGGGCGCGTCTACGACGGCATGGCGGATCGCCTCGAGTCGCGATCGTTGGTCGACGGTTTTGGGGAAGCCCGGGCGTTGGCCGAGACGTTGGTCTGCATCGAAGAAATGGCTCTCGACCTGCTGGTTGGTTTTCAACCATGATGGACACGACGCCAGCTCCGGGGACTCCATGACCGACGATTTCAGCCATCTCGATGCCACCGGGCAGGCCGACCTGGTGCGGGCGGGGGAGGTCACTGCGTTGGAACTGGTGGAAGCGGCCATCGCCCGCATCGAGGCGGTAAACCCCCAACTCAACGCCGTGATTACCCCCCTGTACGACCGGGCGCGGACTGAGGCCGTTTCCCACTCGCTACCCGACGGGCCCTTCCGCGGGGTGCCGTTCTTGCTGAAGGACCTCTCGGCCCATTCGGCGGGGGACCCGTTCCATGAGGGGATGGGATTTCTGAAGCAGCGGGGTTGGACGGAGCCGCACGACACCACCTTGGTGGCTCGCTTCCGCGCCGCCGGGCTCATCGTGGTGGGCAAGACCAATACTCCCGAACTTGGCATCCTGCCCACCACCGAACCGCTGGCCTACGGTCCCACGCATAACCCGTGGGACCTCAGCCGCTCCACGGGAGGCTCTAGTGGGGGCTCGGCCGCGGCAGTGGCTGCGGGTCTTGTGCCCTTGGCCCATGCCAACGATGGGGGCGGATCCATTCGTATTCCGGCCAGTGAGTGCGGCCTGGTGGGGCTCAAACCTACGCGGGGCCGCGTGTCGTGTGGGCCGGAATTCGGGGATGTGATGGGCGGGCTCACCGCAGAGCTGGTGGTGAGTCGGAGCGTGCGGGACACCGCGACCGCCCTGGATGCGGTGCAGGGCATGGCCCCTGGCGACCCCTTCAGCGCCCCCGACCCACTTCGCCCCTTCCTTGATGAAGTGGGCGTTCCCGCCGGTGCGTTGCGGATCGGGGTGCTCACCGCCAGTCCCGGTGGGACGGTAGCGGTACATCCTGATTGTGTGGAGGCCACTGAGGCGGTGGCCCGATTGCTGGAGGGGCTTGGTCATCGTGTTGAGCCAAGCCATCCCGCGGCGTTGGATGACCTGGATTACACCGGCCACTTCATCACCAACTGGGCGGCGGGAGCGGCCTGGAATCTCGATTACTGGAGTCGCCGCACCGGTACGGAGATCGGTCCGGAGGATGTGGAACCGCTCACGTGGGCGCTGGCGGATCTGGGCCGGTCCACCACGGCAGCGGCGTGGCTCTCGGCGCGTGAATGGCTACAGGCGAACAGTCGGGCGGTGGCTGCGTGGTGGGACGAGGGCCATGATCTTCTTCTCACCCCCACCATCGCCGAGCCACCCCCGCTCCTAGGCACGTTCGATAGTCCAGCGGATAATCCCCTCCACGGCTTGTTCCGGGCGGCGGAGTTGGTTCCGTTCACCCCGCCGTTCAACGTCACCGGGCAACCGGCGATTTCGCTGCCGTTGCACTGGAACGCCGATGGCTTGCCCATCGGCGTGCAATTGGTGGCGGCCTTTGGGCGCGAAGACCTTCTGCTGAGGGTGGCGGCCCAACTCGAAGAGGCGCATCCTTGGGCGCGGCGCATTCCCCCGATTCACGCCTGAGGGAGCGTTAGTCTGTCGACGTGAGTGACCGTATTCGAGCCGCGGGTTCTATCGCCTGGTCACTGGTAGGGCTTCTGCTCCTGCTCGCTCTTATCGGATTCGTCGCTTGGGTGTTTCGCGTGATCTGGCCGCCGCTGATACTGGCCGGTGTCATCGTGTTCCTTGGCAATCCAACGGTCACTCGTCTGCAGCGGCACCACATCCCTCGGGCGGGGGGCGCGGCCATCCTCTATGCAGGGGTCATAGCCGCCTTGGTGCTCGTCGGTATGCTCGTCTCTCCCCAGGTGGGTCGCCAAGCCGATGCCATGGCGACCGCATGGCCGGACCTTCAGCGCGATCTTCAGCAGCGGCTAGACGATGTGGCGGAGGAGTCCAGAGAGGGCAACTGGCCCGTCCAAATCCCGACCTACGCAGAGATCGAGGAGCAGTTCGCACCCGCCGACGCGGCCGACACCAACGACGACGGCACGATTAGCCCCTCGGAACAAACGGACCGCCTCGTGCGGCAGTTCGCATCCGCGCGCCGGGTGTTTGGGCAGATCTTCCACGTGGGGTTGATCTTTCTGCTGGCCCCGGTGCTCGCGTTGTACCTACTGATCGACCTCCCCAACATTCGACGTGTCTTACGCGGGCTCGTGCCGGAGAGGAATCGCGGCGATGTGATGGTGATCACCCGACGGTTGAGCATCTCCCTCGGTGGTTACGTGCGCGGCCAGTTGGCGGTGTCATTCTTGGTCGGGCTGATGGCCTCCATCGGCCTGCTGATCATCGGCCTGCCCTACTGGCTACTGGTGGGCATGGTGGCGGGGATCTTCAACCTGATCCCCTTGATTGGCCCGTGGGTGGGGGCCATCCCGGCCATCGTTATCGCCCTGAGCACGGGTGGGGGCACGACCCAGGCGCTCCTGGCGGCCCTGGTCATGGTGATCGTGCAGCAAATCGACAACCACCTCATCAGCCCCATGGTGATGCAGCGAGCCGTCAAGTTGCACCCAACCGTGGTGATACTGGCGCTGCTGGCCGCCGGGTCGCTGTGGGGTTTCGCGGGCATGCTGATTGCGGTGCCCGCGGCGGCGGCGGTGAAGATCTTGGTGGGCCAGGCGTGGCGGCGCCTGGCGCTTGATGAGCCGCTCGATGAGATCGAAGCCCGCTGGGAGTCGGACGCCGACAGCAAGGTGAGCGGAGGGTTTGTGGAGCGAGTGGGCGCCGATGTGGGGCCCGACCCTGAGCCGATGGGGCTGATCTGACCGCCAGGAACACCGCCTAGTTCGGCAGCGCGCCTCGCAACACCACGAGGGCTCTAGCCACGGTGTGCATGCCGTCGTCAAGGGAAATGGGGCCCGCCGGGAAGGAATCACTGACGGCCAACTCGGCGCGTTCTCGGCTGCAACCAGTGAGGGCTCGTACGAGGTCGACGAGTCGGTGGGGGCTGCGGTGGGGACGGTTCGTGGGTTGGATCATTGGGGTGGTGGGTCGTTTCCAGGGGAGAGAGAATGATGAGGGTCGTCGCTCAACGGTTACGCCGGATGGGTACCGGGGTGTTGACAGACTTCCTTCCCCAGCATCGGTCAGCGGCCCTGTCACCTTGAGCCACTTGAGCCACTTAGGCGCTGCGCCGCCGATACCCCGGTAGGTCGATGAGGGCCGGGCGTTCGTCGATCCCGATCTCCACCGGTTTGAGGTTGGGCCGTACCAACGTGGCAGCGTGCTCGAGCCCCATGGCGGATCGGCTGAGCACCGCTTGGAGCACGGCGAGAGCTTGGGGCCCGAGTTCGTCGAGCGGCCGGTTGCGGTGGCGGCGGGTGCCCAGGTCTACCTGGGCGATGGCGTCGATTCCGTCCATCTCGGCGATGTCGATCAGCAGGGCGATGTCTACGCCGTAGCCCTGCACGAACGGCAGTCGTTCGAGGAGCGAGCGCCGTCCGGCATACTCACCGGAGAGGGGTTGAACGATGGGGGCGAGGTGGGGGAACCAGGTGGCGATGGCCGGCCGCGCCATCAGTTCGGTCACCCGACCACCGCCATAGGTGCCACCGTCTACGGGGCGGTCGTAAAATCCCTTCACGAACCCGATGTCCGGGCGGGCGAGCAGGGGACCGACGAGGCCTTCGATGAAGCGGGGGCCAAAGTCCAAGATGTCGGCATCGCACCACACGATGAGGTCGCCTTCGGCCGCCGCCACGGACTTCCACAGGGCTTCTCCTTTGCCCTCGCCCGGACCCACCTCGGGGAGTACATCCTCGACGCCGAGCACTCGGGCCCCAGCATTGGCGGCGATCTCGGCGGTGCGGTCCTGGGAGTGGTCGTCGATCACCAGAATCTCGTCGATGAGGCCGACGCCATCCATCAACGTCTCCCGCAGGAGCTGCACGTTTTGGCCGATAGTGGCGGCTTCATCGCGGGCCGGCAAGCACACCGACACCACGTGGCCGAGGCGCGTTTTTTCGACAGCCAGGGCACGAGCCGTGAAGTCCGTGTGATGAAAGGTCCGATACATGAGCCGACGCACGGTGTTATGCCTATCGGGGGAGTGTCCCATGGGCAACTTCCTGCCCCGATGGGAATAGTCCCGAACCGGCCTGGGTTCGGTACCATCGGCGTTGTCCCCGAGCCCCTCCCGGAGGAACGATCCTCATGAGTGTCACCGTCCGAGTCCCCACCACGTTGCGCAACCTCACCGGAGGTACGTCCGAGGTGGCCGTCGATGGAGCCACCGTTGGCGAGGTTCTGGCGGCCCTGGAGACGATGCACCCGGGCTTCGCCGAGCGCATCCTCGACGAACACGGCGGCCTGCGTCGGTTCGTGAACATCTTCGTGGCCGATGACGACATTCGGTTTCTGGAGGCACTGGCCACCCCGGTGCCCGATGGCGAAACGGTGTCGATCATCCCCGCCGTTGCTGGCGGCTAACGGACGAAGCGGTAGGCGGCGGCCGCGCCAGCGAGACCGAGCGGTCCGCCGTCGAGCAGGGATTAGCACTCTCTGGTTGCGAGTGCTGATCCAGGGTGATTGACTAGTTAGCACTCAAGCACCGCGAGTGCTAACGCAACTACTGCTCTGGAGGACCATCCCCCGATGTCCAAGATCATCGCCTTCGACGAAGAGGCCCGACGCGGGCTCGAAGCCGGCATGAACAAGTTGGCCGACGCCGTGCGGGTCACGCTCGGCCCCAAGGGCCGTAACGTCGTGCTCGACAAGAAGTGGGGAGCTCCCACGATCACCAAAGACGGCGTGTCTGTCGCTAAGGAGATCGACCTCGAAGACCCCTACGAGAAGATCGGCGCCGACCTCGTCAAAGAGGTGGCCAAGAAGACCGACGACGTGGCTGGCGATGGCACCACCACCGCCACTGTCCTGGCCTGGGCCATGGTGCGAGAGGGTTTGCGCAACGTGGCGGCCGGGGCCAACCCGATGGCGCTGAAGCGTGGCATCGAGGCTGGCGTGGCCGCCGCCGTCGACCATCTCACGAAGCTCTCCAAGGATGTCGAATCCAAGGAGCAGATCGCGCAGGTGGCGTCCATCTCCGCCAACAACGACATGGAGATCGGCAATGTCATCGCCGAGGCGATCGACAAGGTCGGTAAGGACGGCGTGGTGACCGTCGAGGAGTCCAACACCTTCGGAATTGAAATGGACCTCGTCGAGGGCATGCGCTTCGACAAGGGCTACATCTCCCCGTACTTCGTGACCGACCCCGATCGCATGGAGACTGTGCTGGAGGAGCCCTACATCCTTCTCGTGAGCTCCAAGATCACCGCCGTGCGCGACATGCTGCCGGTGCTCGAGAAGGTCATGCAGTCGAGCCGCCCGCTGTTGATCATCGCAGAGGACATCGAAGGCGAAGCCCTGGCCACCCTGGTGGTCAACAAGATTCGTGGCACCTTCAAGAGCGCCGCCGTGAAGGCCCCCGGTTTCGGGGAGCGACGCAAGGCGATGTTGCAGGACATGGCCATCGTCACCGGCGGCCAGGTGGTATCTGAGGAGGTGGGTCTCAAACTTGAGAACACCACCCTCGACCTCCTCGGCACTGCTTCCAAGGTGATCATCAGCAAGGACGAGACCACCATCATCCAAGGGGCGGGCGTGGATGCGGACATCAAGGGCCGCATTCAGCAGATCAAGAACGAGATCGACAACACCGACTCGGATTACGACCGTGAGAAGCTGCAAGAGCGTCTCGCCAAGTTGTCCGGCGGAGTTGCGGTACTCAAGGTCGGCGCCGCTACCGAGGTGGAACTGAAGGAAAAGAAGCACCGCATTGAAGACGCCGTCTCCACCGCTAAGGCTGCTGTGGAGGAAGGCATCGTTCCCGGCGGTGGCGTGGCTCTCGTGCGTTCGCAGGCCGCTGTGCTGGCCGTGGCCAAGAAGCTCAAGGGCGACGAATCCACCGGGGCCAGCTTGGTGGCCAAGGCCATGGAAGAGCCCCTCCGGCAGATCGCGCTCAACGCCGGTATCGAGCCGGGCGTGGCCAGTGAGCGGGTCAAGGCCATGGATGGCAACGACGGCTTGAATGCCGCGACAGGCGAGTACGAGGATCTCATCAAGGCTGGCGTGGCCGACCCCACCAAGGTCACCCGCTCCGCCCTACAGAACGCCGCCTCCATCGCGGCGTTGTTCCTCACCACCGAAGCAGTCATCGCCGACAAGCCCGAGCCCGCAGTGGCGATGGGTGGCGGCGGAGGGATGGAAGACTACTAAGCGTTAGAACCTATGGCGGTGGGCAGGCTCCGCCGCTCTGGTTTTCACAGCCCGTCCCTTCGGGGCGGGCTGTGGTCGTGGTGGCCGCCGTCATCGACACGTCATTTTCAAGGGTGGAAGCAGGGCTGAGGGTACGAGGATCGTGTTGATACGCCACGGTGAGTCGCGGGCACAGGAACTCGGGATCGTGGCCGGGCACGCCGGGTGTCAGGGATTGTCCGAGCGTGGTCGAGCGCAGGCCCAGGCGTTGCACGACCGGTTGGCCCACTCCGGTGAACTCTCCGATGCCTCGGTGTTCTACGCCTCGTTGATGCCCCGGGCGATCGAGACGGCGCAGATCATTGCACCGGCCATTGGGGATCTCGAACTGCGCTTGGAATGTGGCTTCTGCGAGGGGCATCCGGGTGATGCCGATGGGCTCACTTGGGTGGAGTGCGATGAGCGCTATCCAGCCGGGGAGTGGACCGCCGACCGCGCTCGGGCCCCGGGCTGGGAGACCTGGACGGAGATGGGAGTGCGGGTGGCGAAAGCCCTAACCGGTCTCGTGAAGCACCACCCTGGCGAAACGATTGTGGTGGCAAGTCACGGGGGGGTGGTGGCTCAGTCGATGATGCACTTCCTGGCACTCCACGAGTTGGCCACCACGCCGCGTGCCTGGATCAGCCCGGACAACACCTCCATCACCGAGTGGTGCTTTGCGTCGAACCCCTACCACGGCGAAACCATGCCTTTGGAACTCGTGCGCTACAACGATTTCGCCCACCTGTCCCGTCGCCCGAGGGGGTAGACCCTCAGCGTTTGGCGGCTGGCGGAATCCATCTCGGGTCAACGTCGTCGTCGGGCTCAAGGGGCCTCATCAATAAGTCGACGGCGCTCCAGAGGGTTTGGGAGGAGCCGTAGAACGCCACCGGCACGAGCACCGCCACCGCCATGAGACAGATCACCAGCGGAGCGCCCCGCCGTTGGTTGCCCATGATCACAAAGCCGCCGACGAGGGTAACCAACAGGGCACTGAAGCTCACGATGGTATTCATGCCGATGGCCCCGATGGAGTGGCCTTCCTCCCGGTGAATGGGGAAATGGCAGCGGGGACACCGGTCCTTCACCTGGAACCAACTGTCGAAACAGGCGGATCCGCCACACAGTGGGCAACGGCGACGAATACCTCGCCACACCAGGCGCCACGGAGTCAACGGTACGAGATCGTCCACGCCCACCAGAATCCCACGCCACGGCCCTAGCCATGACCACTGGCACCGTTTCTCGGGCGGGGAAGGCTTCTCGCCAGTCTCTGGCGTTTTAGGAGTATTCTCACCCTGTGGAAGAAAGCGGCTCGGAAAAACCAGCTGATGCAGTTCCGCCCGCTGTGGATGGTGAACTGCCGGGGTCCGATGTACTGCGCGGCGCGTTAGCTGGCGATGAAGCGAAAATCCGCCAGCAGATTGCTGACGGCGCAGGCACCCCCGAAGAACTTCGAGCGCTGGCGGAGCGTTTGCGGGAGCATCGTGCGAGCGAAGCGCTCCTCTGGGCGAGCGAGGTAAAGCCGGCCTTAGTTAAAGCTCGCAAAACCCGTTTCCGACGGTCCACCCTGCAAGATGAGTTCGAACAGGACACCAATTCGGAGCGCGCGTTGGCGCTGGTCGTGGTGGCCCTGGTGCTTGTTGTCGTGGGGATGTTCTCGACCCTGCAGCTGTCCATCCTGTTCTTGTTGGTCCCCTTGCTGGGCCTTATCGGCTACGCCGGATGGCTTGGTAGTCGTCCTCCAGCCCCACCGGGGCCCAAGGATAAAGACGGGCCAACGGCCTGAGCGTTGGTCGATACGCTGCCAGAGTGATCAGGGGCCGCAGTGCCAAGGTTGTGATACAGCGCTGGGATGGGGTGTCCTTGGCGCGGCGGCCCGATGAACTCATCGTGGAAGAACCCCTCGAGGTGCATCTTGATGGGCACCTGGTGGGCACCACGATGCGCACCCCCGGCCACGACTTCGAGTTGGCGGTGGGGCTTTGCCACGGGGATGGGTTGCTGGCGGGAGCGACGGTGCGGTCGTGTCGGTATTGCGCCACCGGCCCGGCGGTGGAGAGCGGCTTCAACATCGTGAGCGTTGACACCGGCGGGGTAGCACCACCACCGACACCGCGTGTGAGCGCAGGCACCTCGGCCTGTGGGCTGTGCGGCTCCACCGAGATCGCCGAAGTGCGCGCCCGGATTGGCCCGCTGCCCGTCGGGGATCCGTGGTCCATCGAACAACTGGCGTCGATGCCAGGAATCCTGCAGCCAACCCAAGGACTCTTTACCCGCACCGGTGCCGTCCATGCCGCGGCCGCCTTCGACCGCGACGGGCATTGGTTGCACATGCGAGAGGACATCGGTCGACACAATGCCGTGGACAAGGTGGTGGGCCGTCTCCTGCTCGACGGGCACCTTCCCGCTACCGATCTCGGTCTCTACGTCAGCGGTCGAGCCGGCTTTGAGATCGTGCAAAAGGCCTGGGCGGCCGGATTCAGCGCGGTCGTGTCGGTCAGTGCCCCATCGGCCATGGCGGTAGAGGCCGCCCGCCTCGCCGGCCTCACCCTCGTTGGATTCGTGCGCGGCGATCCGCCCACCGCCAACCTCTACAGCCCCGAGGGCGCGGCATGAGTTGGAGTGAGCAGTTCCGGGGTTGGCGGCCGTCGGGGTGGGTGGGCCTTCGCCCCAACGGGGTGGGGCTGCAAAAGCCCAACCATCTCAAGGAGATGGCGAAAGCGGCCTGGGCCAACCGGGCCCACCCGAAATACGCCATGGACGTGCTCACCAAGGGCGCCTGCGACGGTTGCGCCTTGGGGGTGGCCGGCTTGCACGACTGGACCATGGACGGCATCCACCTCTGCACCACCCGCTTGAACTTGCTGCAGCTCAACACCGCCGACCCCTTCGACCCTCGCCGGCTGGCCGAGGTGGGGGACCTGGCGGGTTGGAGCTCCACCCAACTGCGCAAACTGGGTCGTCTCGCCTATCCGATGCGTCGCCGGCGAGGCGAAGCAGGCTTTACCCGGATCGGCTGGGACGAGGCCCTCGATGCGGTGGCCTCGAGGATCGCCGCGGCCGATCCCGATCGGGTGGCCCTCTATCTCACCAGTCGGGGTATTACCAACGAGACGTACTACGTGGCGGGGAAGGCCGCCCGAGCCATGGGGGTGGCCAGCATCGACTCGGCCGCCCGGGAGTGCCACGCCCCTTCGGCGGTGGGTCTCCACCAAACCATCGGCGTGGCCGCATCCACCTGTTCCCTGCAAGACGTGATCGAGAGCGAGCTCGTGGTGTTGTGGGGAACGAACCCGGCCAACAATCAGCCCGTGTTCATGAAATATCTCTACCTCGCCAAGAAGCGAGGTTGCCGCATCGTGGTGGTGAATCCGTACCTCGAACCCGGTCTGGAGCGCTACTGGGTGCCATCGCAGGTGGAGTCTGCTTTGTTCGGCACCAAGTTCTGCGATCTCCATGTGCCCGTTCGGCCCGGCGGGGATGTGGCCTGCGCCAACGCCGTACTGAAACGCCTCATCGCCCGCGGGGCCATAGACAGCGACTTCATCGCCGCCCACACCACCGGGTGGGATGATGTTGTGCGGGCATTGGCGGAGCAGTCCGACGCCGAACTCGAAGAGCAGGCGGGGTTGTCGGCGGCCCAGATCGATGCCTTCGCGGATCTTTACAGCACGGCGTCGAGTGCGGTGCTGATCTGGTCGATGGGAATCACCCAACGTACCGACGCCGTGGCGGGCGTTCAGGCCATCGTGAATCTGGGCTTGGCCCGCGGAAACGTGGGACGCGACGGGGCGGGCTTGATGCCGATTCGTGGACACTCCGGTGTGCAAGGGGGCGCCGAGATGGGGGCCTACGCCACCGCCTTCCCCGGGGGCGAGTCGGTGGATGCCGCCAGCGCCGCCGCCCTCGGCGCGCAGTGGGGGTTCTCGGTGCCGGCGAGTCCGGGTCGCACCGCCCCCGAGATGCTGGAGGCCGCCGCGGCAGGAGACGTCGATGTGCTGTGGAGTTCCGGGGGGAACTTTCTGGAGGTGCTTCCCGACCCGCCGGCGGTGGAGCGGGCCCTGGGCCGCGTGCCACTGCGTATTCACCAAGATGTGGTCGTCACCTCACAGATGTTGGTGGAAGGTGATGACGTCATCCTGTTGCCCGTCAGTACCCGCTACGAGCAGGAAGGAGGTGGCACCGAAACGACTACCGAACGGCGAATCATCTTCAGCCCCGAGATCCCTCGTCGGGTGGGGGAGGCGCGCAGCGAGTGGCGACTGTATGCCGATGTAGCCATGCGGGTGTGCCCGCAGCATCAGGCGGCCTTCTCGTGGGCCACCAATCAAGACCTTCGTCAGGAGATCGCCACGGTGGTACCCAGCTACGCAGGCATCGAGCGGCTGGCGACCACCGGGGATCAGGTGCAGTGGGGGGGACGCCACCTCTGCGCCGATGGGATCTTCCCCTTGCCGGGCGGCCGGGCCCGCTTCACCCCCCTCACCCCCACGGTGCTGCGGTTGCCCCCGGGCGCCTTTCGAGTAGCCACGCGGCGGGGTAAGCAGTTCAACTCCATGGTGCACGATGAGGTTGATCCGCTCACCGGCGCCCGCCGCCATGCCGTGTTCATCGATGCCGCTGACGCCGAGGACCTCGGCGCTGCGCCAGGCACACCGGTGCGCCTCACAAGCGCCGCCGGTACCTTCGATGGTCATCTCCAGGTGGTACGACTGCCGGTCCGGTCGCTTCAGGTCTACTGGCCGGAAGGCAACGTGCTGATCTCCGGTGGGGCTACCCACCGGGATCCTCACAGCCAGGTACCGGATTACAACGCGGTGGTCACGTTGGAGATCTTGGCGTAAGACCGATCGTCCTCGGTACCCTCATGGCATGCCTGCACCGCTTGTTCCGTCTGTGGGGTGGGGCGTGCTCCACCTCTTTGCCAAGGTGGGTCCCCTCGCCGATGCCGAGGCCATTGCGGCGGCGGTGAAGGCGGCGGAGGGAGACGACGTACAGGTGGTGCCCGTGGCCATGCTCGGCCACAAAGCCGATGTGGCCTTCATGGCGGTGGGAGCCGATCTGTGGCGCCTGCGTCAACTGCAAAGCGAACTGGCCGCCGCGGGTCTAGACGTGGTGGATAGTTATGTATCGCTCACCGAACTTTCCGAGTACGCCCAGGGGGTGCCCGAGGAGATGAAGGAAGCGCGTCTACATCCGAACCTCCCCCCGGAGGGGAAAGCGGCGTTCTGCTTCTATCCGATGTCCAAGCGACGGGGGGACGTGAGTAACTGGTTCACGCTGCCCTACGACGAGCGGAAAGAAATGATGTACGCCCATGGCGCGAGCGGGCGTCAGTTCGCCGGCCGGGTGCTCCAGGTGATCACCGGGTCCACCGGCCTCGACGATTTCGAGTGGGGCGTCACCCTCTTTGGGGTGCACCCCGACGACCTCAAAGAGGTCGTCTACACGATGCGCTTCGACGAGGCATCGGCTATCTACGCGGAGTTCGGGGCGTTTTACACCGGCATGGTGGCCTCGCTGCCTGAAGTGTTGGTGACCGTCGGCCTTGGCTCGGACTGAACCGCTGGGTGGGCACCGCTCGCCGCCGCTGGTTCGCGGCGTTGGAACAGGCAGACTGGGCCCATGGTGACCAGTCGGCACGCTCGCCAGGCCCGCCGGGGATGGGGTTGTGATGCCTGAGGTTGCGCTGGAGCCATTGCGGGAGCGCCTCCGGGAGCTCGGGTCGGTGGCCGTGGCGTTCTCCGGGGGGGCTGACTCTGCTTTTCTGGCATGGGTTGCCCACGACACCCTGGGTCCCGAGCACGTCCGGTGCGTCACCGCGGTGTCGCCCTCGCTCCCGGCCTCAGAGCGCCGAGAGTGCGCAGCGTTGGCCGCCGAGTGGGGCTTGCAGTGGCAGGAAGTGGAAACGCAGGAACTGGAAAACGCCCTGTATCGCCAGAACGATGGCGAGCGCTGTTTTTGGTGCAAGGACGCCCTCATGGCGGCCATCGAGCCGATCATCGGGGGATCGGACACCACCGTGGTTCTCGGGGTCAACCTCGACGACCTGCAGGATCACCGCCCCGGCCAGCGCGCCGCCCAGGAGCGGGGGGCGGTATTTCCGCTGGTGGAGGTCGGGTTCCGGAAGGCCGATGTGCGGGCCTGGTCCGAACGCTTGGGCCTGCGCACCTGGGACAAGCCTGCGGCGGCGTGCCTGGCGTCGCGTTTGCCCTACGGCACCCCAGTGACCCTGGGTCGCCTGAGCGCAGTGGAGCGGGCCGAAGCGGGTCTGCGGGCCCTGGGTTTCGTGGAGATGCGGGTACGTCACCACGGTGAGGTAGCCCGCATCGAGGTTCCCGATCACGATCTCGCTGGGCTGGTGGCCCAACGAGAGGCTGTGCTGGCGACGGTCCGAGCGGCGGGCTATCGGTGGGTCACGGTGGATCTCGGCGGGTTGCGCAGCGGGGGATTCAACCAGCAACTCAGCTGATGCTCGGGGGGTCCTCGGGCTCCACGATGGTCCAGGTGGGGAAGGTGATGTGAGCCACCTCAAGGTGGTCCACGATGCGACCCCGCTGCGCCAAGAGCTGCAGGCACGGGCCCGCCGTTTCCATCCCTCCGGCCATGGCGATGTAGTCGGCGGTCGATAGCAGCAGTGGCCCGGAGGTGGCATCGGCGTCGCCGGGATCGAGCCGGGCGTCCACCTCCAAGGCGGGGCGCTCAGGGTGGGCGGAGTCCATGCACCAGCAGTGGTACACCACTCCTTCGAATACCGACAGGGCTCGGATGCGCACGGTTACCAGTGGGCGGTGCCCATGCCGCCTTTGAACGGGCCCACAATGTCTTGGGTGATCCAGCCTCCGTAGAAGGTTCCCTCGTTGCCCACCACTGCCTCCCCATCTACCGAACAGTCCAGGACCTGGGCGTAGAACGCCAGGCAATCCTGCAGGGCCGCGAAGCGGGGATGGGGGCTTGGATAGCTCCACACGGCATCGGTGGCGATCTCGTCCCCCACGACCACGTCGTAATAGGAGGCCATGCCCTTCCACTCGCAAAAAGTGCGGTGACTGCTCGGACGGAGCAGGTCCATACGCACATCGGCGGGATGGAAGTAATACGCCGGAGGCTGGCTCGTTTCCAATACACGCTGTGCCCGCCGTGAGTTGGCCACGACCTCGCCTAGGTAGGCCACCACTAGATGCCGCGGGGTGGGTTCGAGGCGAGGGGGCCGGGGATAGTCCCACACGGACTCCTGGCCGGGACCCGGTTCGACGCGGGGCATGGTCATGAGGCAAGCATGGTGGTTATGGTCGCCGATGCCAAACCGCTCGATGATCCGCTCGATGCTGCCGCGTTGGTGGCCTATGCGGCTGCCCTGGTAGCCGCAGTGGAGATTGCGCTGCCGATCTGGGTGGAGCAGATGGTGGCTCGTCGGTGGAATGAATGGAGCACGGTACCGCCGACGACCGAGCTGCTCGACGCCGCTCGGGTGGCGGCTCAGGCCGCCCGAGTGGAGGCCGGTGCGTCGCTGCGCGCCCTGCTGGCCGCCGATGTGCAGGACCAACACACCAACCCGCTGTCGATCCTGCGCCGGGCGGCCCGCCACGCCAGTGCCGTGCTGGCCTCGGCTGGGGTGCCGCCGGTGGTGCGCGACGCGCAGGCCGAGCGGTTGTTCCCCGACGATGGGTACGACCTCGGCCCGGCCGCCTTTGCCGATCTCGGGGCCACCGTGCATGAGGCCGGGTTGCTGTGGGGGGCCGCCAAAGCCCATGTGGTGCTGGCTCGTCGGCGCCCCCCCCGGTCCTGATCAGCCGGAGGCGCTAGTCCGCGTCGGGGGTCTCGAAACCTTGCCAGCCCACTTCGGTAATGGGGCGCGCCTCAAAAAAGAGGCAGTCGGCGGGACAGGCGAACGGGGTGACCTCGGCCATGTCCACGCGGCAGCGTTGCACCATGTCGCCGGTGGGCAAGGTGCGGGTGGAGTAGTGGCGGCAGTCCTCTCGCACAGCCATGGTGAAAGTCTGGCACGCCACCCACCGTCGATGGGGTTCAGTGGGGGCGTGCATCGCAGCACCACCCAACTCATGCCCGTTGCCCGACCTGAGCCTGACAGACTGGGGCATGGCACTGGCACAGGCTCGGGCGGTTCTTCGGGCCGATACTTCCCTGCGGGGTGGCGCCTTCTGCCGGGCCTACAGCGATCTCCTCGACGGATGGTTGGCGGACTTAGTGGCGGCCGCCGAACAGGAGTGCGGCAGTGGTGGAGTGGCGCTGGTGGCGGTGGGCGGGTATGGCCGCGCCGAAGTGAGCCTCGAATCCGACATCGACGTGGTGCTCCTTCACGAGGGTCGCCGCGACATAGCGACCTTCGCCGACCGAATCTGGTATCCGATCTGGGACGAAGGTCTGAAACTCGGCCATGCCGTGCGGACGCACCGCGAGGCGCTCGACTTGGCGGCCGATGACCTCCATACCGCCACGTCGTTCCTTCAGATCCGCCACCTTGCCGGCGAGGCGCATCTCACCGAGGCACTGGCCTCTGGGGCACGAACACCGTGGGAGAAGCGCGCCGGCCATTGGCTCCCGCAGTTATCCGCTCAGGTCCGGCAGCGGCACGAGAGCGCCGGAGAAGTGGCTTTCCTGTTGGAACCCGATCTCAAAGAGGGTCGGGGGGGCTTGCGCGACGTACATGCCCTGCGTTGGGCCGAAGTGGCCCGGCACCTGCTGTGGGACGGCGATGATCCCGTGTTGGACCAGGCCTACGAGGTGCTGCTGGCGGCTCGGGTGGAACTACATCGCCGCACCGGCCGACGGGGAGACCGTCTCGTGCTCGAAGAGCAAGATGCGGTGGCCGAGGCCCTCGGGGAGGCATCGGCCGACACGCTGATGCAGCATGTCGCTGCTGCGGCGCGCACGATTTCCTGGCACAGCGACGACGCCTGGATCCGCATCGACGCCTCGCTAGTGGGTCCGCTGGGGCGGTGGGCTAGCCGGGAACGGGCTGCCGGGCCGGGGTTGGTGCTGCGCCACGGTGAGGTCCACCTCACTGCCGATGCTGATCTGGCCCCGGACCCGGCGCTGGTGCTGCGGGCGGCGGCGGCGGCGGCGGCGGCGGAGATGTCGATTCACCGAGGCTCGCTCGATCGCCTGGTGGCGATGGCAACGCCCGTCCCGGTCCCGTGGCCACCTGACGTACTCTCCGCCCTAGTGGACCTGTTGCTTACCGAGCACCGGGCCATCCTCGTGATCGAGGCGCTCGACCAGATGGGACTGTGGACTCTCCTCCTGCCGGAGTGGGAGGCCGTGCGGAGCAAACCACAGCGCAACGCCTACCACCGTTTCACCGTGGACCGGCATTTGATGGAGACCGCCGCCAACGCAGCCGGGTTGGTGGCGGGCACCGACCGGCCCGACCTGCTGGTGGTGGGAGCGCTACTGCACGACATTGGGAAAGGTTTCCCCGGTGACCACACGGAAGTGGGGATCGAAAAAGTGGCGGTGATGGGCCCCCGCATGGGCTTCTCGTCAGCCGACACCGCCATTCTCCAGACCATGGTGCGGCAGCACCTCCTGCTGCCCGATGTGGCCACCCGCCGCGACCTCGACGATCCCTCCACCATCGACCACGTGGCCGAATCGGTGGGCGATCTGCTCACGCTAGGACTCCTCGCCCGCCTCACCGAAGCCGACAGCCTGGCCACGGGCCCTGCCGCCTGGGGCAGGTGGAAAGCCGACCTGGTGAGTGATCTGGTGGGTCGGACTGCCCATGTGCTCGGCGGGGGTAGGGCCGAGGAGACGCGCGACGACTTCCCCACCGAGGAACACCTCGTGTTGCTCCGAGCGGGTCGGAAACACTTGGTGGGTGCGAATGACCGCCTCACGGTGGTGGCGGCTGATCGCCCCGGGCTGTTCAGCAAGGTGGCCGGGGTGTTGGCGTTGCACGGCCTGGGTGTGCTCGATGCCGCCGTCACCAGTCTCGATGGCATGGCGTTGGAGGTGTTGCGAGTGGAGTCCACCTTCGAGCCGACGATTGCCTGGGGTGCGGTGA
Organism: Candidatus Neomicrothrix parvicella RN1; assembly: GCA_945898515.1. GTDB lineage: Bacteria > Actinomycetota > Acidimicrobiia > Acidimicrobiales > VFJN01 > VFJN01. Next base: position 29,390 of record CAMDIH010000011.1, read on the forward strand.
TCGCCGACCTGGACAAGGTGCTGGAGGGTCGTTTCGCCCTCCAGGCTCGCCTGGCCGAACGCGCCCGCATCTACGGCGGTCACCAGAAGTCGCCGCCCATGACCCAGCCCCCTCGGGTGGTGGTGGACAACCGTGCCTCGCGGGATGCCACCGTGTTGGAGGTGCACGCGGCGGACTCCATTGGAGTGCTCTACCGGATCACGCGAGCTCTGGCCGAACTGGACCTCAATATCGTCTCGGCCAAGGTCCAAACGCTGGGTGAGAACGTGGTGGATGCCTTCTACGTCCGCAACCTCGACGGGCAGAAGCTTGATGATCCCATGACCCTGGTAGAGGTGGAACGAGCCCTGCTCTACGAACTACGGCTCTGACCCGCAGGCGTTCGTAGCCCTCGATGTATCCGGCGGCGGCGCCGGGGCCGGTGATCTCGCGTAGATTCGTCCACTATGGAGACAATTGATGCGGTGATCATCACGGTTGATGAGGTGCCGGTGCGAGCCGTGCGGGATGGGGACCGGTTGTTCATCGCCCGCCCCGATCTGGCCGAGGCCACCGGATGGGCCCTGAAGCCCGAAGGTCTGTGCCGGGGAGATGTGTGCGTCCCCGTTCGGGATCCCGTCGGGCTGGTCGAGGGCGAAGTGGTGGATGTGGCGGCCCTGGCCGAGCGGGTGGGCCTCACCATCGCCGTGGATGCCGCCGAGGCCATCGCCGTGTTCGGGGGTCCGGCCACACCGGGCACCGACGTGGAGGCTGGTACGCGCATCGCTCCAGACGTGGCGCTTCCCACCCTTGATGGGACCGAAGTGAAGCTCAGCGACTTTGCGGGGCAAAAGCGGATGGTGGTGGCGTGGTCGTCGTGGTGTGGATGTCGCTACGAACTCGGGGCATGGCAGGCCCTGCAGGACGAACTTGGTGAGCAGAACATCCGCATTATCTCGGTGGCTCTCGACGAGGATATCGAGGCGGTACGGCCCTGGGTGGAGGAAGCCAACCCGACGTACCCGGTGATGGTCGATCGGGAGGGCGTGCTCGCTGAGCGCTACGGCGTGGTCAACGTGCCCACCACCATTTGGATCGACGAACACGACGAGATCGTCCGTCCGCCCGACATCGCACCGGGCGATGACCGCTGGAAGGAATTCACCCAGATCGACTCCGAGGCCCACCACGATGCCCTGCGAGCCTGGGTGAACAATGACGAGGCACCGATGGCCGCGGCCGAGGTGGTGGCCCAGCACCGTCGCCGCACCCCCGATGAACATCGCGCCCTGGCGCATCGCCGGTTGGCTGTGCATCTCCTTCGCGACGGGCGCCAGGAGGCCGCCGAGCGCCACATGGACATCGCCGCCGCGTTGGCCCCGATGGACTGGACGATCCGGCGGGGGCTGCTGCCGCTGCGGGGCCAGGACCCCTTCGGCCAGCCCTTCTTTGAGTTTTGGGATGAGTGGGAAGCGGCGGGACGCCCGGGCTATGGGCTCTCCCAGGCGCCTCGCTGACATGGTCGACCGCCCGCCGCCCAACCGTCAGGACCTGCTTCGTTGGTCCGAAGCGCTTTCGGCCATCGCCCGCACCGGGCTCGGATTCACCCAGAGCCTCTATGAGCAGGAGCGCTTCGAGGAGATACTGCAGGTCGCCGGGGACATCCGGGCATCGATCGAAGCCGAGGCCAACTACGACGCCGAGCACTATGTGGAGGAGTGGATGCGGTTGGTGGGTGACGGGGTGGCAGGTTATGTCACCCCCAAATCGGCCATCGGGGCGGTGGTCCACGACGCTGAGGGACGGATTCTGCTGGTACAGCGCGCCGACTCGGGCATCTGGCTCTACCCCACGGGATGGGCCGATGTGGGGTATTCGCCCGCCGAGGTGGCGGTGAAAGAGGTACTGGAGGAAACGGGCATCCATTGTCGGCCCAAGGGGGTGATTGCGGTGTTGGACGGCATGCGGATGGGGCTCACCCGCATCCCCCTGTACTCCACCGTGTTCCTCTGCGAGGCCACGGGCGGTGCCCTCGAAGCCCATCCGCTGGAGACGCGTGATGTCGGTTGGTTTGCCGAGGATGAACTACCGGAGATGACCGTGGGCCTGCCGCAGTGGGGTGCCCACGCCTTCGCGGCGATTCGGGGCGAGAGCCTGCCCGTACTCTTCGACCCGCCCCGGTCGCAACCCTGGGCGCAGCCGTAGGGCGACGGGGAGCGCTACTGCTCGCGCAGGAAGCGCTCCACCTCCTCCGCGATGGATTCCAGAGAGGGAACGACCGGCAGGCCCTCGTCGTAACGTGCCTCAAGGGAGGCCACATAACTCGATGTCTCCTCATCGGCAGCCACCAACTCACTGACCTGGCGTTCATAGGCGCTGGAGGCAACCTCGAGGTCGGTTGCTACCAGGGAGGTTTCGAGCATGGCGGTGGTGCGCTCAATCAGCGCCAATGCCGCTTTAGGCGATGATGCCCCCGGCACGTACGACGGGACGGTGGCCCACAGCGACGCGGAGGCCAGTCCGGCTTGCCGCCAGGCGTCGTGGAGCACCCCCACGATGCCGGTGGGCCCTTCATAGCTCGACGGGCGCAGTTCCACTCCGCCGATGACATCGGCCTTGAAGGCCGTACCGACGATGGAGGTGGGTCGACTGTGGGGGACGTCAGCCAGCAGGGCACCGAGGGTGAGGCACAGCCGGGCCTGCTGGCCGGTAGCCACCTCACAAACAGCACCACAGTAGGTACGCCAGCGGAGCTGGGGCTCGGCCCCGATCACGATCAGCACATCTTGGCCACTGTCGGCGATGGTGCCGGCGAAGAGTTTTGTGCTCGGCCAGATGATCTCGCGACGGTCGTCGTCATCGAGTTGCACCTCGGGCCGAGTGGAGGTGAAGTCGTAGAACTCTTCGGGATCGATATCACCCACCAGGTCGAGGTCCCAGCGGTTGAGGAGATACCGGGCGGCGGTGGAGGCGGCATCGCCGGCGTCGTTCCAGCCTTCGAAGGCGGCGATGACTACGGGTTGGCGCAACACGGGTCGATTGATCCAACGGAGGTAATCCACGCCGCCCAGCGTACTGTTGGGAGTCGTGGGACCGTATCCAAGCAACCTCCAGCGGTGATGCGACCCGGCTGGGCTTGGCCCCCGTTGATCGTTCTCGGGCTGGCTGCCCTCGCCGCCCCGGCTTCGGCCCAGGTGGAGATCGACCCCCCCGAGGCGGCGGCCGCCTCGGTGGTCACGCTGGTGTTCGTGGTGGAGCCTGAGGGTGCTGCCACCACTGGAGTGGTCGTGCAGTTACCCGAGGGCACTTATGTCCTGTCCGTGCCGGTGAAGGCCGGGGCGTGGGTTTCCGCCGTCGATGCGGCGGCCAACACACTGACCTTCTCTGGCGGTTCCTCGATGGCTGTCGAGCGCTTCAGCGTCAAGGTGCAACTCCCCGCCACGGTGGGCGAGGTGCAGTTCCCGACCCTCCAGCAGACCAGCAACGGCGAGATCGCCTGGAGCGAGGCCCAGGAACGCGACGGGGAACTCGGCTACCCCGCCCCTCGCATCAACCTGACGGCCGCGCCGGCGAACCCCCTGCCGAGGACGACGCTCGAGGCCGCCCAGCGCGATGATGGCACCACCTCCGCCGCCCCGTGGATCATTGGATCCGCAATTGCGGCGGTGCTCATGATTGCGGTGGGCGGCACCCTGCTCCAGCGCAAGCAGCGCAACGACCCGTAACGATTCCGGAATGGGGTCCGTCTGGTCCGTTCGCTAGGGTTGAAACAAATGGCCCCCAACCCTGTCGTTCGCACCGTTGCCGAGGTGATGAGTTCGCCCGCCGTGATCGCATCGGCCTCCGAGACCATCGCGGTGGCCTCGGCGAGGATGGCTGAGCGCCAGAAGGGGTCGGTGGTGGTAGTCGACGGTGAGCGGCCCATCGGCATCCTCACCGAGCGAGATCTCGTTCGCTTCAACGCCACCGGGAAGGCCGCCGCCGATACGAAAGTCAGCGAGTGGATGACCCAACCGGTGGACTGCGCCGCCCCGGAGTTGTCTGTCCAGGAAGCCTTCGCCGGGTTCGCCCAAGGCGGCTACCGCCACCTCCCCGTAGTGGATCACGGCCGACTCGTGGGGGTGGTCTCCTTGCGCTCCCTGATGGCCTTCGCTCAGGTGCAGCCGGTGGTGCACCCCTCCACGATCGAGGCCCCCGCCGGGCTCGAAGGTGTCATCGTGGCCGAGACCGAGGTGGGCGACGTGCGGGGCCTCGAGGGCTTCTACCACTACCGCCAGTACAACGCCGTGGAGTTGGCCGACAAGTTGCCGCTCGAAGACGTGTGGCATCTCCTGATCGACGGCCACTTGCCCAGCGTGGCGGATCGGGAGGCCTTTGTGGCCGAGGTCACGCCATTGCGGGTGGTGCCGCCTTCGGTGGCGGCGCTGCTGCCGGCGCTGGCGGCATCGAGCCAAACGGTGATGGAAGCCGTGCGCTCGGCCATGTCGATGGTGGGGGCCGCCGAGGGCTACCAGCCCACCTTGGATATCGATGCCGCCGAGCGACGTCGCAACGCCCTGCAGATGTGTGCCGTCATGCCCTCGCTGATCATGGCGATTCACCGCCTGCAACAGGGGCTGGAGGTCATTGAGCCCCGCCTGGATCTCGGGTACGGCGCCAACTATCTCTGGATGCTCACCGGCGAGGAGTTCGACCACGACAAGGGTCGCGCCGTGGAGCAATATCAGATCACCACCATCGACCACGGGTTCAACGCCTCCACCTTCACCGCTCGGGTGATCACATCTTCCGGAGCGGATGTAGCCGCCGCAGTGGTGGGGGGGATGGGGGCATTGTCCGGACCTCTGCATGGCGGCGCACCCTCGCGCGCGCTGGCGTTGCTCGAAGCCATCGGGACCGCTGAGAATGCTCGTCCTTACTTGATTGATCACGTCACCCGGGGCGACAAGATCATGGGGTTCGGTCATCGGGTCTACAAGACCAACGACCCGCGCTCCACCTTTCTGCGCGGGGTGGCAGAGCGGATTCACGCCGACAAAATCGATTTCGCCAAGGTGGTGGAACAGACAGTGGTGGAGGTGCTGGGCGAACTCAAGCCCGGCCGGAATCTCTATGCCAACGTGGAGTTCTACGCCGGCGTGGTGATGGACCATTGCGGCCTGCCGCCCGAGTTGTTCACCCCCACGTTCGCGTCGAGTCGGGTGATTGGGTGGTGTGCCAACATCCTGGAACAGGCGGCCGACAATCGGATTATCCGGCCCTCGGCTCGCTATGTCGGGCCGCCCCCGCCCGAGTCGGTTCCGGATCCCCGCTGACGCCGGTGGCTGTCTCGATCACCATCGCCACCGGCGACGACGTCGCCGCGCTGCACGCGGCGCTGCAGCACCTCGTGCCGCAACTTTCCTCCACCAGTCCACCCCCCGGTGTGGCACAGGTGGAATCCCTGCTGGCTCACGAGGCCGTCACGCAGTTCCTGGCCCGAACGGAGGAAGGAAGCATCGTGGGGGTCGCCACGCTCTGCACGTTCCCGACCCCCGGCACCATCCTGCGGGCCTGGGTGGAAGACGTGATCGTGGACGAGGCCTGGGCCAACCAGGGGATCGGCCGGCGACTGCTGGAGGCCATGGTGGCGCGGGCTGCCGAAGCGGGGGCGGCGACCGTGGATCTCACCAGCCGTCCCGCCCGAGAAACCGCCAACCACCTGTACCGCTCCGCCGGCTTCGAGACACGCGATACCAACGTGTACCGACGGATCCCCTAACCGCTCCTTCGGCATTGGTGGGCATCAACACGGCGCCCGGTCACGATGGGATCAGGCGTGGCTGTTGCGCCCGGGTGACCGCCGCCGCCGAGGTGGAGCCTTAGGTGAGGGCGGTGGCGGCGGTGGTGAGGCCACCGTCGAGGTGGTTCGTGTCGTTGAAGCACCGCAGGACCCAACGGTCCTCGGTGACCACGAGGTGCGACACCGACGCGTTGTCGGCCCCGCTGTGGGCGAAGGCCCGACCCCCGGTGGCCTGAGCGAGGATCTGACCGATGATGCCGCCGTGGGCGAAGACGGCCACCCGCTGGCCTGAGTGGGCGCGAGCAATGTGGTCCACCGCTCGATGAGCCCGGGCGGCGAAGGCTTCGGAAGGCTCCGCGTTGGGGATCACATCCCAACGCTCCTCGGCGATCATTCGAGCGACGATGGGATCCCCGGCGGCGATTCGTTGCCGGAACTCACCGCCCTCCCAGTCGCCGAGGAAGACTTCGTGAAGATCGGGACTCACCACCACCTCGATACCCAACGCCGCCGCCAGGCCGGCCGCGGTCTCGGCGGTGCGGCGAAGTTTGGACACGTAAATGGCTTCGATCCCCTCGCTTTCGAGTCGGGCACACACCTGCGCCGCTTGGGCCCGACCCTCGGGTGATAGCGCTGGGTCGCCGTGACCATCCACGAGCGGGAAGCTCTGCCCCTCCACCGCCGGTTCGGATTCCCCGTGGCGTATCAGCAGCAACTGCGTGGCCCCGGGGGGCGGCTGGAAGCGGGCCTGACGGAATGAGCGAGGGGTAGACACAACCGCCCAGCGTAGGGGTTGGGCCAACCGGACACGGCGGTCCCCGGGGAGAGGGTTAGCCCACGACGTAGTTGAGGTGATGCGACAGGTCGCCGAGCAGATCCACGAGGAAGCGGCGCTCCACGAAGTGCCAGGCGCTGTCCTGGTGGGAGAAACTGTCTCGGTAGCGCCCGGCGATAATGGGCTGGAGAGGAGCCTCGGGCAGTTGTTGGAGGACCACGTAGGACGACCGCACCACCGCGGTACCCGCCGCCTCGTTGAGGTCGAACACGCTGTTGGATACCAGGTGCTTGGTGCGGGGTGATCCGTCGTACAACATTGTTCCCGCGGCGTAGAAGGCCGCCACCGCTTCGGCGCCGACGGCCAGGGGGTGACCGTGCTCATCGGCGAGGGCGCCACGGGCGAATAGGGCCCCGATGCCCTCAAAGTCGCCACTGTCCATGCACTCGCAGTAGGTGCCGAGCAGGTTACGGATCTCGTCGGACGGGGTCATGGGCCAAGCGTAGGGGCCAGGGGTGGACCTACGCTGCGGTGGTGCCGGTGGTTCAACTTGTCGTCGAACGCGCCGAGGCGGAGTTGGCTGCCGACGCACTTTGGCAGGCCGGACCATCCGCGGTGACCGAAGAAGGGATGTCCGATGGCCGGGTGCGATTGACCGCCGATGTCGCCGATACGACGGCGGTGGCGGGAGCGTGGGCTCTCACGATCATTGAGCCCGACCACGAGGCCCACCTCGATGCCTGGCGGCGGTGGGCCCGGCCGGTGCGGATGGGTCAGCGGATCGTTGTTCATCCGGCGTGGCAACCCGCGGTACCGAGCGCTCTTGAGGACCTCGTGGTGGTGCTCGACCCGGGTCGCACCTTCGGTTCCGGTGCCCACCCCTCCACCCAATTAGCGGTAGCGGCCATCGAAACCCACCTGCGGCCCGGTGATTCGATGCTCGACGTGGGCGGAGGAAGCGGGGTGCTGTCGGTGGTGGCGGCTCGGCTCGGAGCAGCGCAGGTATGGGCTATCGACATTGATCCCACGGCGGCGGCGGTAACCGAGGCCAACGCCCGGGCGAACGGGGTGCACACCGTCGTGGTGGCCACCGATACCCCGTTGCCGGAGATGGAAGGGGTCTTCGAATTGGTGACGGCCAACATCGGGGCGCGAGTGCTGAGGGAGTTGGCGCCGGGGCTGACGAATCGTTTGGCCCCCGGGGGAGTGTTGGTGCTCTCCGGACTGCTCGAGGCGCAGGTGGATCCGTTGCTGGCGAAGGCCTTTCCCAACTTGGTGGAAGTGGAGCGACGGCGGCTCCAGGGGTGGGCGGCGAGTGTCCTGACGCGCTAGCCCGGAGGTGGCGACCAGGCCACGACATCCACTACTTCGTCCATCGAAATCTCTCGGTACACGTGTGGATACACCTCGCCGGGGCGGCTTTCCTCCCACACCAGGGCATCGCCGAGGGTGATGGGATCGAGGTGGAGCACGAACAGTCCGGTGATCTCGGGGTAGTGGCGGTGCACGGTGGAGGCGAGTTGGGCGGCGGTAGAGCAATGGATGAACCCCTCCACGGCCAGGCTGGGCGGCGCTAGCGATCCGCGCTGGTGCGCCTCGGCCACCTCGTGGGCCGTGGCGAGGTGATAGATGATCGGAGCGGTCTCCTGCATCATTCAGGAACGAGCTTCACCACGGCACCGCCGTCGAGCAGCACGAACAATTCGCCGTCACGGTCCTGACCGAAGGAGGTGATGTTCTCGCCGGCCACGGGGAAGGTGCGCTGGTCGATCACGGTGGCGTCTTTCACCCGGATGGCGCGCACTCCTGCTGCGCAGTAATCGGCGAAGAGATAGGCCCCCTCGAGGGCTGCGATGGTTTTGCCGCGATAGACGTAGCCCCCGATGATGGAGCAGCCTCCCTCAGCGTGCGCGTACTCGTAGACCGGCGGGATGGCCCCAGGGGGGGGTTGACCGCCGTTGAAACTTCGGGTTCCCTCCATCTCGCTCCAGCCCAGGTTGGCCCCTCGGCCCGCGTCGAAGCCGCCCACCGAGGGGAGATAGTCCACCTCTTCCCAGGCACTCTCGCCTACGTCACCAATCCATAGGTCGCCGTTGGCGCGATCGAAACTGAAACGCCACGGATTGCGAAGGCCATACGCCCACACGGCGGGTTGGCCCCCCTGACCATCGGCAAAGGGGTTGCCGGGGGGAATGACGTAGGCGGGTTCGTCAGCGTCGCCGCCGGTGTCGCTCGCATCGGGGCGGGCCACCTCGGGGTCGATGCGGACAATGGTGCCCAGGAGCGTCTTGGGATTCTGGCCCTGCTGGTCGGGGTCGCCAAGGGCACCGCCGTCGCCGAGGCCGATGTAGAGGTACCCATCCGGACCGAACACCACCTGACCGCCATTGTGGTTGGGGTACGGCTGCGCCACGGTGAAGATTTCGCGACGCGAGTCGATGTCCACTGCATCTCCGTCACCCAGCGAATACTCCGCCACCACGATGCGTCCGTCGGGCTCGGCGGTGTAGTTCACATAGAGCCGCCGCCCATCGGTGGAGAAGGTAATGCCGAGCAGGCCCCGCTCGCCTTCGTTGATGACATCGTCGGAGATGTCGAGAATCGGCGTGGTCTGGAGCTCGTAGGTGATGCCATCGGTGGTCTTGGTGGCGGGCCTCGTGGTGGTGGTGCTGGTGCTGGTGCTGGTGCTGGTGCTGTTATCGGTGGTGGTGGTGGTGGTTTTGGTGGTGACCTTCACCACGCGCACCGTGCCGTCCTTCTCGGCGATGTAGAGGTTGGGCGAACTGGGTCGAGCGGCGAGGGCCGTGGGTTGGTCCACCTCGGCGATGGTCTCCGCGCTCAACCCCACGGCGCTGAGCGGCTCCTCGGGGGTGGGTGGTTCGGTATCGGGCACCGAGGGAGCCCCCGTGGTGACGCTGGGCAGCGGGGCGACGGCGGGCTGGTCGGAGCTACCCGAGCAGGCCACCAGCCCAGTGGCGGCGGCGGCCACCACCACGGCTCTCCAACGAAGGGTCACTGCTGCACCACCCGGATGAGGCCCTCCTGCACCACCGTGACCGCTAGGTGGCCATCGGCCGTGAAGATCTCGCCCCTACCGAGGCCGCGGCCATGAGATGCCGAGGGAGTGTCCTGGTCGTAGAGGAGCCACTCGTCGGCCCGGAAGGGCCGGTGAAACCACATGGCGTGATCAAGGCTCGCCATGAAGAGCCCGTCGTCATCCCAGCCTCCTCCGTGGGGGAGTAGGGCGGTGTCGAGCAGGGTCATGTCGCTGGCGTAGGTGAGCACACAGGTGTGCAGCACCGGGTCGTCGGGGAGCACCCCATCGGCTCGCAACCACACGCGTTGGTACGGCGGCAACGCACGCTGGCGGTCCGTCGGGTTCCAGTCCACGTTGCGGGTATCGATCGGACGAGGCCGGACGTACCACTCGCCCATCACCGTGGCGTAGGGCTTCATGCGGGTGGCAAAGTCGGGGAGGTCCTCGGGGGCGGTGACCTCCGGCATGGTTGCTTCGTGTTCGAGTCCCTCCTCATGCACCTGAAAACTTGCCTGGAGGTTGAAGATGGCCTTGCCGTGTTGGATCGCCACCACCCGCCGGGTGCTGAAGGAACGGCCATCGCGTATCCGGTCTACCTCGTAGAGGATCGGCACCGTGGGGTCGCCTCGGCGCAGGAAATAGGCGTGGAGCGAGTGGACGCGTCGCTCCGACTCCACCGTACGGGCGGCCGCCACTAGGGCCTGCCCGGCCACCTGGCCCCCAAAAACCTGCTGGCGTTCCTCGTCGGGCGAGATCCCCCGAAACAGGTTCACTTCGATCGGTTCGAGGTCGAGTAATTTCACCAAGGCATCGACGGCGGACTGTGACATGAATGTATCTTCGCGTACCGGCGCTGCTGTACGGTCCCGGTCATGGCCACACTGAGTTTTCCAGAGGGTTTTCGATGGGGTACCGCGACCGCTGCGCACCAGATCGAGGGAGGGAACGTAAACAACGACTGGTGGCGTTGGGAGCACACCCCCGGGTCGGGCTGCCAGGAATCCAGTGGCGATTGTTGCGATAGCTGGAACCGCTGGGGGGAAGATGTGGCCCTGATCAAGGATCTGGGGTTCACCGACTACCGGTTTTCCCTGGAGTGGAGCCGAATCGAGCCCGCCGACGGCGAGTTTTCTTCCGTGGCACTCGACCACTACGTGCGTTTGTGTGAAGCACTGCTGACCGCCGGAATTGATCCTGTTGTTACCTTCCACCACTTCACCACCCCGTTGTGGATGGCTGATCAGGGAGGCTGGGAGAGCGATGCCATGGCCGAACGCTTCGCGGCGTACTGCGAGGTGGCGGCGGCTCGGCTCGATGGCGTGATGAAGCGAGCTTGCACGATCAACGAGCCCAACATTGTGTCGACGGTGGGCTACCTGTGGGGCGTCTTCCCGCCGGGAAAGCAGGATGCGGAGGCCCGCCACAAGGTCAACGAGGTGATGGTGCAGGCGCATCGCTACGGGGTGGAAGCGATTCGGGCCAATGCCCCCGGTGTGCCCGTGGGGATCACGATTTCCATGAGCGACTACCAGGCCCTGCCTGGCGGCGAGTCGCGCCTGGAGCACATGCGCGGAGCGATGGAAGATGTCTTTTTGGATGCCACCGGGGGCGACGACTTTGTGGGCGTGCAGACGTACTCGCGCACACGAGTGGGTCCTGAGGGTGTGGTGGGCCCCGAGGACGGGATGGCCGTACTGCTGATGGGCTACGAGTACTACCCCGAGGCGCTGGAGGCCACCATCCGGCGCGCCTGGGAGTACACCCGCGGTGAAGTGCCGATCATCGTCACCGAAAATGGGATCGGTACCGACGACGATGCCCAACGTGTCGCCTATGTGCGCACCGCACTGGCGGGGGTACTGGCCTGCATCGACGACGGAATCGACGTGGGTGGCTACACCTACTGGAGCCTGCTCGACAACTTCGAGTGGGCCTTCGGCTACGGGCCACGATTCGGGATTGTGGACTGCGACCGGAGTTCCTTCCAGCGCGCGCCCAAAGACAGCGCTCGCTGGCTGGGTCGAGTGGCGCAGGCCAACGCCCTGGTCGACTGAAGCCCGGAGCGGTCCTGGGTCGAGCCTGGTGGGCCGCTGATCTAGGCTCACGAGTTGTGATTCTCTCGCCCACCGCCGTACTCGACCGGATTACCGGTGGTCGCGGCATCATGGCCGTCAAGTACTCGATGGTGTCGTTGGTGGGGGTGGTCCTCGGGCTCACCCAGCTCACCATCTACAGCCAGTTCCTGGGCTGGGACCCTGTGTTGTCCAACGTGTTGTCGGTGATGATTACCGCCATCCCCGCTTTTCTTCTCAATAAGCGGTGGGTGTGGGGCAGCGACGGTGCCGTCTCCTTCACCCGGGAAATCGTGCCCTTCTGGATATTCACCGTGCTGGGTCTGACGTTGTCCACCGGCCTAGTGGCGGTCGCCAAGAATCTGTCGGACTCCCATGTGTTGGTGCTGTCGGCCAACCTGGGCGGCTTCGGTCTCTTGTGGGTGGCGAAGTTTGTCTTCCTCGACAAGGTCATGTTCGCCCACCTCGAGTCCGATGACACGGTGGCCGAGAGGGCCCAAGCCTCCTGATCCGGACCAGGTAACCTCGCCTCTCATGTCGTTGCTACTCCCTCTTGATCCCGATCAACTGCTCTCCACCACCCGCTCGGTGCGGAAGCGCCTCGACCTGACCCGTCCGGTGGAGCCCGAACTGATCCGCCAGTGCATCGAGGTGGCTACCCAGGCTCCCACCGGGGGAAATAACCAGGGCTGGCACTTCATCGTGGTCACCGATCCCGCCAAGCGCGCTCAGTTGGCCGAGTGGTACGCGTCCGCCTTTGCCGTTATGTACGGCAACCCCGATGCCGCCCTGGCCAACCTGCCCCAGGACGACCCGGCCTTCATCGCCACCACCAAGAAGGTCATCACTTCGGCGCAGTATCTGGCCGACCACCTCGCCGAGGTACCGGTCCATGTGATCCCCTGCATCGAGGGTCGCACCGATACTTTCCCGGTGGCGTGGCAGGCGGCCATCTGGGGATCGTTGCTCCCAGCGGTGTGGAGTTTCATGCTGGCGGCGCGGGCTCGGGGTCTTGGAACCTGCTGGACCACCCTGCATCTCACCGAGGAGGCGGCGGCCGCTGAGTTGCTGGGGATTCCCGACCATGTGATGCAGGGTGCCCTGATTCCGGTGGCTCACACCATCGGTACCGATTTCCAACCCGGGGGACGACGTGATCTTGATCCCATCATCCACTTCGAGGCTTGGTGATTGACCCGGCGCAACGGCGCCACGCGGAGGCGGCTCGAGGGTTCATGCCCCCCGAGGAGGGGGAGGCGCTGTACGAGGTCGCCGTTGCTCTCGCGGTGGCCGGGCCGATGTTGGAGGTGGGGACCTATTGCGGAAAGTCTTCGGTGTACTTGGGGGCGGCGGCCCAGCGGGGCGGCCGGGTGCTCTTCACGGTCGACCACCACCGCGGTTCCGAAGAGAACCAGGCCGGATGGGAGTGGCACGAGCCCGACCTGGTGGACCCCGCCGTGGGCAAGATGGACACGCTCCCTTTTTTCCGTAAGACGATGCATGATGCTGGCCTGGAGTCAACGGTGATCGCCGTGGTGGGCGACTCCTCGACCGTGGCGGCAGCCTGGGCGACCCCGCTGGCGTTTTTGTTTATCGATGGCGGCCACGGAGAGGCCCCGGCGCAGGCGGACTACGAGAATTGGACGCCGCATCTCGTCTCCGGCGGCATGTTGTGCATCCATGATGTGTTTCCCGATGTACGCGACGGCGGACGGCCTCCCTACGAGCAGATCTACCTTCCCGCCATTGAGAGTGGGATGTTCGAGGAGCAGCAAGCTGTCGGGAGCCTGCGGGTGCTGCGTCGTGGATGACCTCAAAAACGTCCACATTCCGGTGAAAGCTCTGGTGCAAGCGCTGCTGCGATGCACGGTGGTGGTGCTCGCCATCGGGCTGCTCTACGCCTGGCTCCCGCTCGAGGACGAACACCGATGGGTGAGCGCGTTGGTGGGCGCGCTGGCAGTGCTAGGCATTGTTCCCCTCACCGGCCGTCGGGTTCGATCCGTACTCGTGTCGGAGCGGCCGGTCTTCGAAGCAGTTGAGGCCTTGTCCGACCTCCTGGCGCTGCTCATTTTCGGCTTCAGTGCCGTGTACATCACCATCAATCGCAACGGCGATCAGTTCCTAGGTCTGTCCAATCGCGTGGATGCGGTGTATTTCACGGTCACCACGCTGTCTACGGTGGGCTTTGGCGACATCGTGGCGCTGGGCCAGACCGCCAGGATTGCGGTCACGATCCAGATCCTCTTCGATCTCACGTTCGTGGTGGTGGCGGGCCGGGTCCTGGTCGCAGTCACCGGAAAAAGGGCCACGAATCTTCGGTAGGTCTGGGCCATCCCGGTCACCCGCCACCTGGGTGGTACCGCTGGTTCGCAAAGGGCCGGGTTGACTACTCGCCGCCGAGAGCCATGAGGGGGGGGAGCACGCCGGCGGATGCCACGAACAGCGCGCTCGCCGGCGTGGTGCCCGCGAGGGCATCGGCGGCGAGGACCACCGAGGCGGCCGTGTAGGTGGACTGTTCGCCGCCGGGGAAGTGAACCTCGTCGGGGAACACGGTGCCGGTCCAGTAGCGGCCGTTGTCGTGGCGAAACTGCTGGGCCCATCCAAAGAGGGTTTCGGCGGTGGGGCGATCGCCCACGGCGAGGTACGCCAAGGCACATTCACACGTTTCCGCCACGGTCACCCAGGGCCGATCGGAGACGCAGCGCACGCCGCGTCCGTTCATGATGAACGTGTCGCTCCGCTCCTCGAGGTGGGCCAGGCCAGCCTCCCCCAACAGCACGCTGCCCAGCACCGGGTAGTACCAGTCCATGGCCCAGCGGTGTTTGGGGGCAAAGGCCTTGGGCTCGGTGGCGATCACGCGAGCCAATCGGGCGGCGCTCAGTTCCCAGTCGGGGCGCTCGTGGCCGAGCAACTGGGCGATGCCGATGGCACACCGCAGGCTGTGGCAGATTGATGAGGAGCCGGTGAGGAGGGCAAAACTCCACGGCGTGCCATCGGCGTGGCGGGCCCAGAGGATCTCGCCGCGCGGTGTCTGGAGGTCGAGGACGAAGTCGATGGCCTTTTCGACCACGGGCCAGAGTGTTTCCACGAAGCCGCGGTCGTTGGTGAGGAGCCAGCGATGCCACACCCCGGCTGCGATGTAGGCGCAGACGTTGGCATCGAGTTTGTCCTGTTCTACCTGCGTGCTGCCGTCGTCACCGGCGATGTAGTACTGGTGCCAAGACCCGTCGTCGCGTTGCAGGTCGACGAGCCACTGATAGGCGCGGTCGGCGGCTTCATGCCGTCCGCCGATGTCGAGCGCCATGGCCGCTTCCACGTGGTTCCAGGGATCGGCGTGCCCGCCGGGGAACCACGGGATCATTCCCGACGGCAATTGCCACTCAGCGATGCCGTCGACCGTGCTGTGTAAATCGGTGGCTGAAACAAGACCCGGAACGTCGATGGGCATGGGCTAACGCGTCCCGGTCGGCTTGCGGGCGTAGACGACGATGCTCTTGCCGAGCACCGGATTGAGGACGCGCTCGGCGGCACGGGTGAGCCAGCCCATGGGTTGGATCTGGGCGATGTCCCACAGCAACACCTGGTGGTATGCCCTCACCAGCGGGTGCTGGTCGTTGGTGGGGCCCACGGCGCACTTGAGCCACCAATACGGCGAGTGCAGGGCGTGGGCGTGGTGGGCCCCCCTCGGTTCGAGGCCGGCGTGTCGCATCCGGGCCCGCAACGTCGCCTCGCGGTAGATCCGCACGTGGCCCCCCTCCACGAACGGGGCGTGGTACTCCTCCGACAGCGCCCAGCAGATCTGCTCGGGAAGCCAGGCGGGGACCGTGGCGGCCAGGGTGCC
>CAMDIH010000012.1 GCA_945898515.1 Candidatus Neomicrothrix parvicella RN1
CCCGCTCCCGCTCCCGCTCCCGCTCCCGCTCCAGCTCCCGCGCCCGCTCCCGCTCCCGCTCCCGCTCCCGCTCCCGCTCCCGCTCCCGCTCCCGCTCCCGCTCCCGCGCCTTCCGCTCCGTCGCCCAGCGCCGGGAACGCGGCCCCGGCCCCAACTGCCCCCACTGCCCCCACCGACGGTCCCCGTTTACGATCCGATTCCGGTAAACCCATTCCGCCCCCTCCCGGTATGGGTGGGCGCGGTGCGTTGCCCCCGCGTGGGCCCGCAGGTCGGGCGATTCCACCGCCGCCGGGTCGCCGCGTTGGCGGCCCACCCGCCGGCACCCCCGTTGGCGCGCGCACTCCGGGTGGTCCCGGCGGATTCGGTCCCAATCGTCCCCCCAGCGGCGGTGCCCCCGGCGGCGGCCCAGGCCGTGGTCCCGGCGGTGGTCGCGGTCCGCAGCGCCCGCCGCGCCGGCGTGGCGGGCGAAAACGGCGGAATCGCGAAGAACTCCAGCCGATGGATGCCCAAACCTTTACGCCTACCGACGCTCCCGTCCCGGAGGGCGAGGTGGTGTTGGAGCGCTCGTGCACCCCGCACGAGTTGGGTCCCCAACTCAACCGAACGGCGGCCGATGTGGTCCGTTTCCTCATGCAAATGGGTGAAATGGTGACGGCCAGCCAGTCGCTCAGCGACGAGCAGATCGAACTCTTCGCAGCCGAGATCAACGCCACCATCCGCTTGGTCGATCCCGGCGAAGAGCAAGAGGTGGGGCTGCATGCTCTGCTGGAAATGGATGGTCTGTTCGACGACGACGACGAGGCCACTCAACGTCCACCGATTATCACCGTGATGGGCCATGTGGACCACGGCAAGACGAAGTTGCTGGACCGTATCCGCGACACCAATGTGGTGGCCGGCGAAGCCGGCGGCATCACCCAGGCCGTGGGGGCCTACCAAGCCCTCCAAAACGATCGCCTGATCACCTTCATCGATACGCCGGGTCACGAGGCCTTCACGGCCATGCGAGCTCGGGGCGCCGAGGCCACCGACATCGTGGTGCTAGTGGTGGCCGCCGACGACGGCGTGATGCCGCAAACCATTGAGGCGCTCAACCACGCCAAGGCTTCGGGGGCTCCGATCGTGGTGGCCATCAACAAGATGGACCGCGAGCAGGCCCAACCCGACCGGGTGAAGCAGCAACTCTCCGAACTTGGTCTCATTCCCCAGGACTGGGGTGGCGACGTCGAGATGATTCCGGTATCCGCCCTCAACGGGGACGGTGTTGACACGCTGCTGGAGACGCTGCTCCTCGTGGCCGACGTGGAGGACCTGCGGGCCAACCCTGAGGGCCGTGCGGCGGGCGTGGTGCTGGAGTCTCACCTTGATACCGGCCGCGGCCCGGTGGCGAGCATCTTGGTGCAGCGCGGCACGTTGCGGGTGGGCGAGCCGTTGGTGGCTGGCCCAGCCTGGGGTCGGGTCCGGGCTTTGATCAACCATCTGGGCGAGCAGGTCACCGAAGCCGGGCCGTCCATGCCGGTGCAGGTACTCGGTCTCAACGATGTGGCTGATGCCGGCGACGGTTTCGTAGTGGCCCCGGATGAAAAGACCGCCAAGTCGGTGGCGGAGAAACGTGAGCATTGGCATCGCGTGGCGAACCTCGGTCGCGAGGCCGCCGCCCCTTCGGGGGCGCGCCTAGAGGACATCTTCGAACAGATCCAGCGCGGCGATGTGGCCACGCTCAACATCCTCCTCAAAACCGATACCACCGGTTCGCTGGAAGCCCTCACCCAGTCGCTGCGCAAGCTTGAGCGGGACGAAGTGAAGTTGGGCTTCGTGCACCGCGCCGTGGGTGGGATCAGTCAGCAGGATGTGCAGTTGGCCGCCACCTCGGGGGCCACCATCATCGGCTTCAACGTGCGTCCCGACCGCAAGGCCCGCGAGCTGGCCCAGGTCGAAGAGGTGGAGATCCGCAACTACGAGATCATCTACCAGGTCATCGAGGACGTGGAGAGCGCAGTGGTCGGCCTCCTCGCCCCCGAGTTCGAAGAGGTGGTCACCGGCGACGCCGAGGTGCGCGAGATCTTCTCCGTGCCCCGTGTCGGCAAGATCGCTGGTTGTTACGTGCTCAACGGTGTGATCACCCGCAACTCCAAGGTCCGCTTCCTGCGGGAGGGCACGATCATTTGGAAAGGCGCTGTCAACTCGTTGCGGCGCTTCAAAGATGACGTGCGCGAGGTAGCCACCGGGTTTGAGTGTGGCATCGGCCTCACGGATTTCCAGGACCTCAAGCCAGGCGACATCATCGAGACCTTCGAGGAGCGCGAGATCCCTCGCACGTGAGTGAACTGGACTGACATGCCCAAGCGTGCCCGCACCCGCAGCCACAGCACGGCCCGGGATTACCCGCGTACCGCGCGTCTGAACAAGTTGTTCCAGGAGATCCTGGCCGAGGAACTCGAGCTACTCGACGACGATCGCCTGGAGCTGGTGACGATCATGTCGGTGGACTGCGAGGCTGATCTGCGTCGTGCCACGGTGTATTTCGACACCCTCGCCGGGGAGGACGACGACGAGGTGGTGTTGGAGGCCCTCGGGAATCAACGCCATCGCCTACAGGCGGCGATCGGTCGGCAGACGAGCGTGAAGCGGACGCCGGAACTGGTGTTCAAGCCCGACGATGTGGTGCGGGGGGCGGTTCGGCTCGAAGAGGTGCTGCGCCAGATCCGCGACGGCGAGGTCTGACCGCCTGATGGCCGCCGGTGGCCGACCGGCCGGTCCGGATGGCTTGGCGCTGGTCGACAAGGCCGCCGGCTGGACGAGCCACGACGTGGTCGCCAAGGCGCGTGGGGTGCTCGGCACCCGAAAGGTGGGGCACTCCGGCACCCTGGATCCCGACGCCACCGGTCTGTTGCTGCTCGGGGTGGGCAAGGTCACCCGGCTCCTGCAGTACCTCGGTCTTCCGTCGAAGACCTATGTGGGGGTCGTGGTCCTGGGCACCTCTACCGCCACCCTGGATGCTTCCGGTGCGGTCACCGGCACCTGGGACATGGCCGGGGTGGGTCGGGCCGAGGTGGCCGCGGCGGCCGCCGCGCTGACTGGCCCCATCCTCCAGGTGCCCCCGATGGTGTCGGCCGTTCAGGTGGGTGGCCGGCGCCTGCACGAGTTGGCCCGCGAAGGGATCGAGATCGAGCGAGCCGCCCGCCCGGTGACCGTACACGCCTTCGCAGTGGGCTCACCCATCGCACCGGGGTGCTTCCCCATCGAGGTCACCTGCTCGTCGGGTACCTACATCCGTTCCCTGGCGGCGGAGGTTGGTGCGGCCCTCGGGGGCGGTGCCCACTTGCGCGATCTGCGTCGCACCGCCATCGGGTCCTTTTCCGTGGATCGAGCAGTGGCGGTGGAGGCCATCACCCCCGAGGGTCTTCTGAGCCCGGCGGCGGCTCTGGGCGACATGGCGATGGTCACCGTGGACGACGAGGTGGCAACCGCAGTGGGCTTTGGAAAGGTCTTGCCGCGGCAGGTTCTGGGGCTGGTGGGGGAGGGGCCGTGGCCGATCGTGGGACCGGCGGGCCACCTGCTGGCGGTGTACGAGGGGTACGGCGAGGGCTTGGCCAAGCCCTCCGTCGTGCTCGCGCCGGCCGGGCAGCCCTAACCTCGTCCCATGGAGGTACTGCACGACGTGGGGTCCTGTCCGCGCCCCGCCAAGGGCAGCGTGGTGACCATCGGCGCGTACGACGGCGTGCACCTCGGGCACCAGGCGGTGATTGCCGAGGTTCGACGGCAGGCGGCGGCGGGCGGTCACGACAGCGCCGTGGTCACCTTCGACCGCCATCCGGCTTCGGTCGTTCGGCCGGAGTCGGCCCCTCGACTACTCACGGACCTCGATCAGAAGCTCGAGCTTCTCGCCGCCACGGGTATCGACCGGTGCCTCGTGGTCACCTTCGACGAGGCACGCTCCAAGGAGCCCGCCGAAGCCTTCGCCACCGAGGTGCTGGTGGAATGTCTGGCGGCCGCCGCGGTGATCGTGGGGGAGGACTTCCATTTCGGGTACCAGCGACAAGGCAACGTGGAACTCCTGCGGGCCCTGGGGGCGCGCCAGCACTTCAAGGTGGAGGGCATGGCGTTGGTCGATGCTTCGGGCGACCCGGCTGCCGATGGCGATAAGGCGTCCTCTACCGCCATTCGACACGCCCTGGTCGAGGGTGAGTTAGAAAGGGCGCAGGTGATGTTGGGCCGCCCCTATGAGGTGCGAGGGATCGTGGCCCATGGCGATGAACGCGGTCGGGAACTCGGGTTTCCCACCGCCAACGTCTCGGTATCGGGCGACATCCTCCTGCCCGCCGATGGCATCTACGCCGGGTGGTACGAGCGCCCCGACGGCTCGGTGCACCCCACCGCCATCTCTCTGGGTCGCCGTCCCACCTTCTATGCCGAGGCCCATGCCAGTCTATTGGAGGCCCACCTCCTGGATTTCACCGGCGATCTGTACGACGAGCCCGCCAAGGTGCGCTTCGTGGCGCGGCTGCGCGGCGAAGCGCGTTACGACACCGTCGAGGCCCTTGTGGAGCAGATCCAACAAGACTGTCACGACGCGCGCGCTCGGCTGAGGTGAGCCCTGTCGGTGGGGATGGTCGGGGGCAAGCCGGGCGGTAGGCCAGACTGAAGGGATGGATGAGGGCTGGGATCCGATCGTGGTGCGGGTAGATGACCCTCAACCCGCCCCGGAGGGCCGCTCGGTGATGCGTCACCTGTCGCTGGCCACCGATCCGATTATCGGACCCGGGCTGAAGGTGGACGAAGAAGTTGATGTCACCCTGCCGCGCCTGGCGCGCCATCAGATCACCTTGCCCGACGGCCACACTGTGGGGATCGCGGTGTGCGGACGAGGCGTCCCGCTCGTGGTGGTGCACGGTTTCTCCGCCGAAGGGATCCTCTACGCGCAGACGCTGTCTCGGCTGGTCGACCTCGGGTTCAAGGTGATCGCCGTGGATGCCGCCGGTCATGGTGGCACCCTCGGCCTCCCCACCGGCGCGGCGACCATGACGAGCTACGCCGAGTTGCTCGGTCGGGTGCTCGACCACCTGGGTGTGGCGGAAGCGGTCCTGGTGGGACACTCCATGGGCGGTCGTCTGGTGACCGAGTTGGCCGCCCTGGAGCCATCCCGGGCGATCGCGGTGGTCCTGCTCGATGCGATTGTGGGTGATACCTGGGATCGGATGGTCAACCTGTTCCGGGTGTTCCCGCCCCTTCTCGGGGTAGTGGGCGCCACCTTGGTGGTGGATACGGTCTCCACGCTGCCGTGGTTCGGCGACCCTCGCCAGGCCCTCAAGCTCGGCCATCTCGTGACCCCGATCATCCGGGGGCACCTCCGGCGGCCGTGGCGTTTGTTGGGGCCGGCGGCTTCCATCCTGCGTAGCCGCGGGAGTAGGTGGATGCTCGAGACCCTGGGGGAGGAGAAGATCCCGGTAGTCGTGATCCATGGCACTCGCGATTTTGCCGTCCCGCTCGCCACGGCCAAAGACGCGGCGCGCCGAACCCGAGGAGACCTCGTGGTGGTGAAGGGCGGTTCGCACTCCTGGCTCCTCAAAGACCCCGAAACCCTGCCCGCCATCATGCGTGAGCTGATGCGGGGATGCCTTGGCACCGCCGTGCTCAACGCCCAACTCCGGCACGGGATCGATCCGGTCGAGGCCAGCGACGACGAGGTGGAAGCGGCCCTCTACGAGCCCAACGCGCTGGTGCTCGATCTCACGCCCCGTCAGCGGGTTCACGACACCGAGGACCTCCATCGGGCCCCTCGCTTCGCCTGGCAGCGCCTCCCGGCCCGGTCGGCGGGCGGCTGAGCGGAGCCTGCGATTGCGGGCTCCGGGGGGGTGACTGCTACTCTTTGGAGGTCCTCAGCGGGCCCGATTCGGGCTGCTGAGGAGCTTTGCTCCCCGATGCGCCAGCCCCTGTGCAGCGCTCACCGGAGCCGGGCCCCAGTCCCCCCTCCCCACGGAGAATCTCTAGGTATGTCTGAGCAGATCGACAAGCAGAAGTCCGGGATCATTGCGGAGCATCGCCTCCACGACACCGACACCGGCTCACCCGAGGTACAGATTGCGATCCTCACAAAGCGGATCAACCACCTCAACGAGCATCTGCAAAAGCACAAGAAGGACCACCACAGCCGGCGCGGCCTGCTGATGCTGGTGGGACAACGCCGTCGCCTGCTCGACTATGTGCGCAAGAATGATGTGGAGCGATACCGCTCGATCATCACAAAGATGGGGTTGCGGCGCTAAGGCGCAACCCACCCACACGCTTGGCGGCAAGGCGGGTCAGCTGCCAGTTGCCGACTCCCGGAGGGGCTCCTCCGGTGGTCGCCACCTGGGAACTGGCCGCTGTCGCCTCAGATCCGGCCGGGGGAGTCCCCGAGCTGGCAAGGAGGAACAAACATGGCTGACGCCATCATCGTTACGGCGCCCATCAGTGGCACCGACAAGACCCTTTCGTTCGAGACGGGCAAGCTGGCCTTCCAGAGCCAGGGGGCTGTGGTCGCCAAGATCGCAGGCACCGAAGCACTCGTCACGGCCAACGCGGCCAAGACCGTGCGCGAAGGCATGGACTTTTTCCCGCTCACCGTCGACGTGGAAGAGCGGATGTATGCCGCCGGGCGCATTCCCGGCAGCTTTTTTCGCCGGGAGGGCCGTCCGACCGACGCCGCCATCTTGGCCTGCCGCCTGATCGACCGGCCGCTGCGTCCGTCTTTCGCCGACGGCTTCCGCAACGAGACCCAGATCGTGGTCACGGTCATGGGCTCTGACAAGCAGAACCCCTATGACGTGCTCGCCATCAACGGCGCCTCTGCCGCCCTGTCGATCTCGGGCATTCCCTTCTATGGCCCCATCGGTGCTGTACGGATCGCCTTCAGCGCCGAGGGGACCTGGATCCCGCATCCCACCTTTGAAGAGGTGGAGGAAAGCACCTTCGAGTTGATCGTCGCCGGACGCGGCGTGGGCGAAGACGTGGCCATCATGATGGTGGAGGCCGGCGGCACCGAGAAGGCGTGGGACCACTACGAAGCCGGTGCCCCCAAGGTCACCGAGGAGGTCATCGCCGATGGTCTCACGGCTTGCAAGGTGTGGATCAAGGAGTCCATCGACCTTCAGGCCCAGTTGGTAGAACTCGTGAAGGCCGGTCGGGGTATCACCCCGCTCGCCTTCACCCCCGTTCTCGATTACCAAGACGACGTCAAGACCGCGGTCGAAGCCCTGGTGGGCGAGGCCTTGGCCCAGGCGGGGACTATCGCCGCCAAGGCGGAGCGCAACGCCGCCACGGATGCTGCCATCGCCACGGCTGTCGCCGAGATGAGCGGAGACTTTGCCGGGCGCACCAAGGAGATCAAGGAGGCCGCCCGCAGCATCCAGAAGGCGGCCATCCGATCCCGCACGGTGAATGAGGGCATCCGGATCGATGGCCGAGGGCCGTCTGATCTCCGTCTGGTCACCTCTGAGGTGGGCGTACTCGGGCAGGCCCACGGTTCGGGCCTGTTCCAGCGGGGCGAGACCCAGGTGCTCAGCGTCTTGTCCCTCGGTATGCCGAAGATGGACCAGTTGCTCGACAACCTCGGTGATAAACCCCGCAAGCGCTACATGCACCACTACAACATGCCGCCTCACGCCAATGGCGAGACGGGTCGCGTGGGGAGTCCGAAGCGTCGTGAAATCGGCCATGGTCTTCTTGCCGAGCGGGCCCTGCTACCGGTGGTGCCCTCCATCGACGAGTGGGCTTATGCGCTCCGGGTCGTGTCGGAGGTGCTGAGTTCCAATGGTTCCACCTCCATGGGTTCAGTTTGCGGCTCCACCTTGGCGCTCATGGACGGCGGTGTGCCGATCAAGGCAGCCGTGGCCGGCATCGCGATGGGCCTCATCTACGAAGACGGCAAGTACACCACCCTCACCGACATCCTCGGCACCGAGGACGCCTTCGGCGACATGGACTTCAAGGTGGCCGGTACCAGCGAGTTCGTCACCGCGCTGCAACTCGATACCAAGATCGACGGCCTCCCTGCCGACGTCTTGGCTCAGGCGCTCCAGCAGGCCAAAGAGGCTCGTCTGGCCATCCTGGAGGTCATGCAGAAGGCCATCGCCGAGCCCCGCTCTGAGGTGGGAGAGACCGCCCCCAAGGTCGTCAGCTTCGAGATCCCGATCGACAAGATCGGCGAGGTCATCGGGCCGAAGGGCAAGGTCATCAACGCCATTCAGGCCGAAACCGGTGCCGACATCTCCGTGGACGACGACGGCATGGTGGGCACTGTCACCATCGGATCTCCCGAGAAGTTCCGGCTCGAGGAGGCCGAGCGGCAGATCAAGCTCATCCTCAACCCGCCCACCGCCGATGTGGGGGCGGTCTACCCGGGCCGGGTGGTGAACATCACCAAGTTCGGTGCGTTCGTGAACATCCTCCCGGGCCGCGATGGTCTGCTGCACATCTCCAAGATTGGTGGCGGCAAGCGCATCGATCGGGTGGAGGATGTCTTCAGTCTCGGCGACGAGGTGGAGGTGAAGGTCGACGATGTCGACCCGAATGGCAAGGTCTCCTTGAGCCTCGCCGGTGCCATCGAGATCCCCGACAGCGCAGTATCCAGCGGGGGTGGTGATCGTGGTCGTGACCGGCCCCCCCGCGAGGACCGGGCCCCTCGCGCCGAATCCTCCCCGGCGCCCGCCAGCGACACGGTGTCTTTTGAGGATTCCTTCGAGTCCGAAGCCCGTGAGCAGTTCGGCGATCTCGGCCCGGCGGCTGCGCCTGAGGGTGGCGGTCGGGGCGGCGAGCGTCGTGGTCGCAGCGGCGGCGGCGGTCGTCGCTAGTCCCAGTTCATGACGGGCCCGCTCGATCCAGGGGTAGAGCACACCGAGTTACCGAACGGTCTCCGCATCGTCACTGAGTCGATGCCGGAGGCTCGTTCGGTCACCCTCGGGGCCTGGATTCGCGTCGGAGGACGCGACGAGCCCGATGCGCTGGCCGGTGCCTCCCATTTTTTGGAGCACCTCTTGTTCAAGGGCACCGAACAGCGGTCGGCGCGGGCCATTGCCGAGGCCATCGACAGTGTCGGTGGTGAGATGAACGCGTTCACGGCTCGCGAATACACCGCGTATTACACCCGACTGCCGCACCGCCAGGCCAGGTTGGGAATCGGCATTCTCGGTGATGTGCTGCGGGCCCCGGCCTTGCGTGAGCCCGACGTGGATGCCGAACGGCAGGTGATCGTCGAGGAGATTCTGATGAACCTCGACGCTCCCGAGGATCGGGCTCATGGCCTGTTGTCGCGGGCCTTGTTCGGCCGCCACCCCCTCGGCCGTGAGGTGCTGGGGGAGCGGAGCACCGTCGAAGCTCTTACCCGCGATGACATTGCCGCTTTCTTCCAGCGCTGGTATCGGCCCGCCAGCATGGTGGTGGCCGCGGCCGGTCGTCTCGACCACGCCGAAGTGGTGGCGGCGGTGGCGGAGCGCCTGGGCGAGGGTGGGGGGGGAGAACAGCCCCATCGCACGCCACCACCGGCCTTCACGGGCGCGGTAGAGGTCATTCACGACGACACCGAGCAAGCCCATCTGTGTTTGGGCTGGCGGAGCTTGGCGCGTAACGATCCGGATCGGTGGGCGATGGCGGTGGCCAACCACATCCTTGGTGGCGGAATGGCCAGCCGGCTCTTCCAGGAGATCCGAGAGGAGCGAGGCCTGGCGTATTCTGTGTACTCACACGCCAGTGCCTTCGCGGACGCGGGGTATCTCACGATCTATCTGGGAACGGCCCCGCCGCGGGCTCGTGAGGCCCTTGGGGTAGTGGACGATGTGGTGGCCTCGCTTGTATCCGAGGGTGTTACCGAGGCAGAGCGGGCCATCGCCATCGGGTATCTCGAAGGCTCGATGCTGCTGGGCCTAGAGGACAGCGGTGGACGCATGGGTCGTATCGGCCAGAGCCTGATGCAGCAACATGACATCACCACCATCGACGAGCATGTGGAGCGTTTCCGGGCCGTCACCACCTCAGATGTATCGAGGGTGCTACAGCAGGTATTCAGCGGTCCGCGAGCGCTGGCGGCGGTGGGACCGTTCGAAGTCGGGCAGTTGGTGGACTGATCCTGCCTACACTCCGAGGGTCACCAGCACCAAAGGAGATGTCGATGGGGATTCTCGATCAGGCCGCCGCCAAGGTGGGCGAGGCCACCAAAGCGGCCCAAGACCGTGTCGCCGCCCAGCAGGCCCGCACCGCCGCCGACGCCCTCCTGCGTGAACTGGGAGCCTGGACCTACGCCGAGCACAAAGGCGGGTTCCCGGAGGCCGCAGCCAACGTGACGCGGGTGATGCAGGCCCTCGCCGCCCACGAGGCGACCTACGGCGACTTCGGTGCCCGAGCCGAGCCGCCTGCGGCTGCGCCTGTGCTGCCTCCGCCGCCTGCGGCTGCGCCTGTGCTGCCTCCGCCGCCTGCGGCTGCGCCTGTGCCGCCTCCGCCGCCTGCGGCTGCGCCTGTGCCGCCTCCGCCGCCTGCGGCTGCGCCTGTGCCGCCTCCGCCGCCTGCGGCACCAACGGCTTGAGGGGATTCTGATGCAACGGGTCGGGGTAGTTGGCGCGGCGGGTCGCATGGGGCGTGCGGTGTGCGAGGCGGTGGCGGCGGATCCCACCCTGGATCTGGTGGCCGCGGTGGACCCCATGCACGCGGGGTCCGAGCTTCGCCGGATTGCTGCGGTGGAGAGCAACCTGGTGCTCTCGGCCGGTCCCGAAGCGCTCAGCGAGGCCGGAGTGGAGGTAGTGGTTGACTTCACGGTGGCTGCTGCTGTGCGAGCCAACCTGGCCTTCGCCGCCGAACACGGGATCCACGCGGTGGTGGGCACCACCGGCTTGAGCGATGATGACCTCACCCGCATCGCCGCCAGTTTCACCACCAGTTCGTGTCTCATTGCCGCCAATTTCGCGATCGGCGCGGTCCTCATGATGCGCTTTGCCGAGTTGGCCGCGCCCTGGTTCGAGACCGCAGAGATCATCGAACTCCACCACGACGCCAAGGTCGACGCCCCTTCCGGTACGGCGCGGCGCACCGCCGAGCAGATGGCCGCCGCGTCGTCGGACTGGGCCGCCGACCCCACCACAGACCATGTGCTGGGCGGCACTCGCGGGGGCGAGGGCGCCGGGGGGATCCCGATTCACTCGGTGCGACTGCGCGGTCTTTTCGCTCACCAAGAAGTGCTCCTCGGCACCGCTGGTCAAACCCTGTCCATTCGCCACGACACCTACGACCGCACCTGCTACATGCCTGGGGTTGTCCTAGCGGTGAAACGGGTGGCTGAACGGCCCGGCCTCACCCTTGGGTTGGAACCCCTACTCGACCTGGGTTGAGGAGGGGCGCGGTGGCGGGGGTGATGTCCTGCCGCCCGCCGCCACCGCTACGGTGGACCCTGATGGAAGTTGCTCCCATCAGTTATGTACGCCACGCCATGGCGGTGCTCGATGAAAACGTGCACCCCACCGAATGGCACCTCGACGAGGCGGGTCGCGCCGCGGCCGTCGCCCTGGCCGACACCCTGGAGGCAGGAGAGGGCATTGGCGTGCTGGTGGCGAGTACCGAGCCCAAAGCACTGGAAACCGCCGAGGCCATTGCCGAGCGTTGGGGGGTAGAGGTGCGGCCCGATCCCCGGCTTTGCGAAGTGGTGCGCCCCTGGATTGGTCCGGGGTACCGGGCCATGGTGCACCGCTACCTGCGGGGCGAAGCCCATGAGGGCTGGGAACCCCGGGACGAGGTGTCGGCCCGTACCGCCAACGCCGTAGACGAAGCAGTGGAGCAAGCTCACGGTGCACCGGTGGTGGTAGTCACCCACGGGGTGGCTCTGTGTCTTCACCTGCAGGGTCGGCTGGGGGCGGGCTTTGAGCCCGACGCTTTCTGGAGTTGTTTGGCCTTTCCCGACGGATGGTCGCTCACGGAGGCGGGTTTGCTCCACCGGCCCGCGGCGCGCCCCCAGGTCAACTAACGGGCGGCTCGAGCTCATCGGTGGGCCGATCCTCGCCAACCTCCTCCTCGAGTTCGTCCATTCCCTGCCCGCTGCTTCGCAGTTCTTTCACCGTCATCAGGCTGAACAGCACGACCGAGGCGATGAGCAACGGTATGCGGTATTCCCTGATGGCCGAGAGCAGATCGTCAATGGGGGATTCGAAGGCTTCGCCGAGGCGCCGGATGAGGTAGAGGCGCATCAGGGTCCCGGCGATGTTGGTGGCGAAGAACCCCCCCACGCTCATCCCGGCCGCCCCGGCAAAGAGGCAGACGTACTGGTTGGGGGCAACAAACACGATCGGATAAGCCGCCTTGGCGAACCACCCTTCCCACTGACGCAGGGTTTCGCCGGTGGACTTGGTGCGCCGCTCGATCCAGCGGATGGCGGCGTCTCCGTACCAGTAGCCAATGAGGAAGAACAACGGGTCAGCCACCAGGAGTCGCAGCGTGCCCACGCCGTAGTAGCTCAACGCGTCGAGCCTGTTGGTGACCAGGATCAGGACGCGATTGCTGGAGTTCATGGCAATGAGCTGCAGCGGGTGGCTGTTCACCAGTTCAGGCGCTAAGGCATTGCCCACGTTGGACACGACGATCAGGATGACAATGGGGATGGCCAGGTAGCGAAGCGTGTGCGGCCCAGGGGGGTGACCTCGGCCTCGGGTAGGTGACACCACGCAGGGAGTCTGGCATCTGGCGACGCACGTGGGAACGTCACCGGCTCACCGTGGAGGTGCTCTGTAACCGCCACCGCCCTGATTGGGGTGATGGGCTCGTGGCCCCTAGCCTCACCGTGTGTGTTGGCGCTTTGCTCTGCGGCCCAAATGGATCGTGCGTCACGTGCTGGTGGTGATCCTGTGCAGCGTGATGATCATGGCCTGTTTCTGGCAGTTGCAACGCCTGGAAGACAAGCGCCAGTACCGGGATCTCGTGCAGGCCCGGCAGGAGGCACCCCGCCAAGACATCGCCACGGTTGTGCCCGATGAGGCGGCGGTAGCCGGGGCGCTCTACCGATCGGTGGACGCTACGGGCGTCTACGTTGCCTCCGACACCTTCGTGGTGGAGAACCGCTCCCTCAACGGCGCCTCGGGGGCTTGGGTGCTCACCCCATTGCTCCTCGACGACGGCGCTGCCGTGGTGGTGAACCGAGGGTTCGTGGGCTTCGATCGCGAGGGTGTCATCGTGCCGCCCCCGCCGCCGGTCGGGCGAGTGCGGGTGGAGGGGTTGGTGTACCCCAGCCAGGAACGGGGTCGATTCGGGCCAAAGGATCCAACCGGGGGGACCCTCTCGGTGCTGGCCCGGGTGGATCTGGCCCGGGTGGCGCTGCAAGTGGACTACGGCGTGGTTCCGGCGTACGTGCAGTTGGTGAGCAGTGATCCGCCCGAGCCCATCCCGGATCCCACCGTGCCGGCGCTGGTGGCGCTGGGCACGCCCGAGCCCGATCTCGGTCCCCATTTGGCCTACGCGGTCCAGTGGGCCATCTTCACCATCATCGCGGGTGGTGGTTACGTACTGCTGTTACGACGGGTGGCGGAGGAGCAGGGGAATGAACCGCACTGACCCGCTGTGACCCATGTCTCCTTCGATGACATTGACGCTGATCCGGCCGGTTCCTACGCTCCAGTAACAACGAGTCCGCAGAAACCCCCGCGGGCCTGAGCGCCCAGGAGTGAAAAGCGTGTCCAGTAACCAAGAGCTAATCGGCCGAGCGGACGTCAACGACCTTGCGGCCATCCTCGCGGTAGCCAATACCGACCGTGATGAGGTGATCCACGCCGTCAAGGACAACGCCGAGGCCATCTTCACCTGGGACTACGAGAAGGGTCAGCGTCCCGCCCTCAACCGTCTCTACGAGAAGGCCAAGGTCTCGATGTGGAACGGCGAGACGGATCTGCCGTGGGACACCGAGGTGGATCAAGAAAAGGTAGTGGTCGAGAATGCCATGTCGTCCGGTGGCTTTGGCAGGGATTTGGATGTAAGTGGAACGCCCCTGGCCACATGGGACGACGCCACGTGGCTCCGCTTCGGCGTGGAGAGCCAGAACTGGATGCTCAGTCAGTTCATGCACGGTGAGCAGGGCGCGTTGGTGTGCACGGCCAAGATCGTGGAGACGGTGCCGTGGATCGACGCCAAGTACTACGCCTCCACCCAGGTGATGGACGAAGCCCGTCACGTTGAGGTGTTCGCCAAGTACCTCGATACGAAGCTCTCGGGCCACTATCCGATCAACGCCCACCTGCGGATGTTGCTCGACGACATCGTCGGCGACAGCCGATGGGACATGACCTACCTGGGCATGCAGATCATGGTGGAGGGCCTGGCGCTGGCGGCCTTCGGCTTCATGCACCAGATGACCACCGAGCCCTTGTTGAAGAAGCTGCTGCGTTATGTGATGAGTGACGAAGCCCGCCATGTGGCGTTCGGGGTGTTGTCGTTGAAGGAGTACTACGGCGAACTCACCGATGCGGAGATGTTGGAGCGCCAAGAGTTTGCCTTCGAGGCGGCGGTGCGCATGCGCGACCGTTTCCTCCAGCAAGAGGTGTGGGAGCACATGGGGGTCGATCCGAAGGTGGCCGCGGGGATGGTGATTCAGGCACCGCAGCGACAGGTGTTCCAGAACATGCTCTTCAGCAAGATCGTTCCCAACTGCAAGAAGCTTGGCCTACTCGACCGCAACGACCACTGGTTGCGCGGCAAGTTCACCGAACTGGGTGTCATCCAGTTCGAGGACTGGGCCGATACCGAGGAGGAGTACGAGACGTTCGCGCTGGCGGGCGGCGAACTCGCCGCCTCCTGAGGGCCTGCCGGTTGGTAGGGTCCGAGGGCGATGACCACCCCCTCGAACCCCCGTCTGTTGGTGCTGCACGGCCTTCGGTTGCAGCACGTTGGTAACGCCGCCGGGGTGGCTGAGGCGATAGGGGTGGCGGAGGCGGAGGTGAAGTTGATGCTGGATCAACTCGTCTCCGATGATCTCGCCAAGTATCGCACCGGTCGCATCTCCGGTTTCATGCTCACGCCCGCCGGTCGGGCGGAACACCTCGCCCAGATCGCCGCCGAGGTGGATGCCACCGGTGTTCGCACCGGCGTACAGGCCCTCTACGCGCGGTTTTTGGGGCTCAACACCGAACTGCTCACGGTCTGCACGCAATGGCAGTTGCGCGAGATCAACGGTCAATCGGTGCCCAACGACCACACCGACGGTGCGTATGACGCCTCGGTGATCGGACGGTTGGTCGATCTTGATGGCCTGGCCCAGCCCATCGCCACCGACCTCGCCGCCCTGCTGGCTCGCTTCGCCACCTACGGCCCCCGCTTGTCCTTTGCCCTCGCCGGGGTCCAGGACGGTGAGACCGATTTGTTCACGCGGCCGATGGTGCCGAGTTACCACACGGTCTGGTTCGAGTGGCACGAGGACCTCCTCGTCACCCTCGGCATCGAACGTGGCTCCGAAGGGGCCGGTTGATGGACGCAGTGCGCTTTGGCCGAGTCCTCACGGCGATGGTCACCCCCTTCGATGAGCGCGGTGATCTCGATCTTGACGGAGCGGTGGAGTTGGCCCGGTGGCTGGTGGCGCACGGCAACGATGGGCTCGTGTTGGCCGGCACCACCGGCGAGGCACCTACCCTCACCGACGATGAGAAGGTGGCCCTGTTCGCCGCCGTTCGAGACGCCGTGGATGTGCCCCTTCTGGCGGGTACCGGCAGCAACGACACCCGCCACACCTGTGGGCTGTCGGAACGGGCCGCCGCCACCGGGGTCGACGGACTGCTCTTGGTCACGCCGTATTACAACCGCCCGTCGCAGGCGGGTATCGAAGCGCACTTTCGAACCGCCGCCGGGGCCACCGATCTGCCGATCGTGATGTATGACATTCCGGGGCGTTCCGGCCGCAAGATCAGCACCGACGTGTTGCTGCGATTGGCCAATGAGGTGGCCACCATTGTGGGGGTCAAGGACGCTGCGGGAGATCCGGGGGAGACCGCCCGACTGGTGGCGGGCACCCCCGACGACGTGTCCGTGTGGTCCGGCGACGACCCGATGACGCTCCCGCTGTTGGCCGTGGGCGCGGTGGGGGTAATCGGCACGGCCACGCATTGGTGTGGTGAGGTGATGGCTGAGATGGTGGCCGCTGTCGGCCAGGGCGACCTTGATCGGGCCCAGGAACTCAATGCCACCCTGTTCGAGTCCTATGCCTACGAGAGCCGTGAGATCGCCCAGTTCGCACTGGCGATAAAGGTGGCGCTGCGCTGCCTCGGACTGCCCGCGGGCCCGTGTCGGCTGCCGCTGGGCCCGGAGCCCGCCGGTCTGGAGGCCGAGGCCCGGGCCATGCTGGAGCGTCTTGGCGCATTGCGCTGAGCAGCCGCGTGACCAGTAGGTTCACCACACATGGCTGAACCCGTCACGATCACGTTTCTCGGCGGCCTCGGCGAGATCGGCCGCAACTGCATGGTGCTGGAGTGCCAGGACAAACTCCTGATGCTCGACTGTGGGCTCATGTTCCCGGAGTTGGAGCACCTGGGGGTAGATCTCATCCTCCCGGACTTCACCTGGCTGCGGGACAACGCCCATCGGGTGATCGGCATGATTGCCACCCACGGCCACGAGGACCATGTGGGGGGGCTTTCGTTTCTGCTGCGTGATCTCTCCTTCCCGATCTACGGCTCCGCTTTCACCCTCGGTCTGGCCCGGAACCGCATCGAGGAGGCCGGACTTTTGGGCAACACCGACTTCATCGCCGTCGCCGATGGCGACCGCTGCCAGATCGGTCCCTTCGACGTGGAGTTCATCCCCGTCACCCACTCGGTGCCCCATGGCTTCGCCACCGCCTTTCACACGCCACAAGGCGTGATCATGCACACCGGCGACTGGAAACTGGACCTCACCCCGGTGGATGGTCGGCTCACTGACCTCGCCCGCATGGGCTCGATCGCCTACGAGCAGGGTGTGCGCCTGCTCATGGGTGATTCCACCAACGCCGATTCTCACGGTCACTCGCGCAGCGAGACCACCGTGGGTGGGGTGCTCTACGACCTGTTCCATGAACACGAGGGTCGCCGCATCGTGATCGCCTGCTTCGCCAGCCACATCCATCGGGTCCAGCAGATCGTCGATGCCGCCGTCTCCTTCAACCGCAAGGTGGCCACCCTCGGTCTCTCGATGAAGAAGAACGTGCGGCTGGCCCGTGAAATGGGCCTGCTCCACATTCCCGAGGCTTCCTTGATCGACATTGAGAAGATCGATGGTCTGCCCGACGGCGACATCTGTGTGATTTCCACCGGCAGCCAGGGCGAGCCGATGTCGGCCCTGACCCGCATGGCCAACAGCGAGAACCGCTGGCTCACCATCGGCGGAGGCGACACGGTGATCTTGTCCTCGCACCCGATTCCGGGCAACGAGATGAGCGTCACCAAGGTGATCGACGGGCTGGTGCGCCTCGGTGCCAAGGTGGTGCATTCCGGCCTGGAGGACGTGCACGCCACCGGCCACGCCAAGCAAGAGGAACTCAAGACCATGCTCAGCATCGTGGGGCCGCAATGGTTCGTGCCGGTGCACGGCGAGTACCGCCACCTCGTGCACCACGCGGAATTGGCCCAGGCCATGGGAGTGCCCGCCGATCGCACGGTGATCTGTGAGGACGGCGACCAGATCACCATCGATGATGAGGGCCTGCGCAAGACCGGCACCGTTCCGGCGGGCTATCTCTATGTGGATGGCATCGTGGGCGATGTGGGCCAGGGGGTGCTGCGCGACCGCCGGGTGTTGGCGGAAGAAGGCGTGGTGGTGGTGGTAGTGACCGTGGGTCTCAAAGACGGCACGATTCTCACCGGTCCCGAGGTGATCACCCGCGGCTGGGTGTACGCCCCGGAGGCGGAGGAGTTGCTCGATGAGTGCGCCGATGCGGTGCGCGAGGCCATCAAGGATGTCTTTGCCGGGTCCAAGACCCCCGACCTCGATTCCTTGCAGCGAGCCGTGCGGCGCACGGCGGGCCGCTTCGTGAACGACCGCACCAAGCGCAAGCCGATGATCGTGCCCGTGGTGATGGAGGCCTAGGGCCACCTCCGGTCGGCTCGCAGCGGTCCCCGCCACTGGCATGCTGATGGGGTGCCGGAATTACCTGAGGTTGAAACGGTGCGGCGGCAGATCGAGCCGCTGGTGGTGGGACGGCGGATTGCCGAGGCGTGGGGGCACCCTTCGGCCAAGTTTGCCGCCGCACCCGACGCATCCGGGGCAACGATTCATTCGGTGGGCCGACGGGGAAAGTACCTGCTCCTCGGGCTGGATGACGATCGAGAGTTGATCGTGCACCTCGGCATGACGGGCCAACTTCGCCTGCGTCCAGCCGAGTTGGATCCCTATGTGCGGGCCTGGTGGCGGCTCGATGATGACGCCATCTTGGAGTTGCGCGACGTGCGACGATTCGGGCGGATCGGCGTGGTGCCGGTGGGGGAGTACGCCTCGCTCCCCACGCTGGCCGCCCAGGGCCCTGAGCCATGGGACCGGCGGCTCGATGACGGCGGGCTGTGGCGCAACCTTCGGCGTAGCAAGGTGCGCATCAAGACCCAACTGCTCTCGCAGCGCCCCCTGGCGGGGGTGGGGAACATCTACGCCGACGAGGGCCTCTGGCGGGCCGGGATCCACCCGGCTCGCCGAAGCATCACAAGGCGCGAGGCCGAGGACCTCCTCGGGGGGCTACGTCAGGTCCTCGAACAGGCGGTGGTCAACGGGGGCACCACCTTGCGTGATTATCGCACTCCCGACGGTGATCGAGGCCGTCACCAGTACGACCTGGAGTGTTACGGCCGCGCCGGGGAGCCCTGCGGTCGCTGCGGCAGCGAATTGCGGCGGAGCATCGTGGACGCCCGGGGGACCACCCACTGTCCGCGCTGTCAGCGCCGGCGGTGACCCACCCGTGGGGGAGGTCTGTACCCCTTCGGCGCCGGCCAGGCCCTGGATTAGGCTGTTTCCACTGTGGCTAGTGGGGCTACTGGTACTATTGGGGGCACTGTGGCTACCACTCAACGACACCGTTCCCGGGCGACCAAACGACAAAGCGGCAAGCGGCAGGCCCCCCCGCCTCCGACCCTGGTGGAAAAGTTCATTGCCTCCCTCACCGCTGCGGTCGACGGC
Source organism: Candidatus Neomicrothrix parvicella RN1 (assembly GCA_945898515.1). Classification (GTDB taxonomy): domain Bacteria; phylum Actinomycetota; class Acidimicrobiia; order Acidimicrobiales; family VFJN01; genus VFJN01. Next base: position 19,129 of record CAMDIH010000012.1, read on the forward strand.
CACGCCGGAGACCTCGCGGGGTTGTGGTGCATCGTGGTGGGTGTCATCTCGGCGATGGGCATCTATTTCGAGTCGGCCGGTCCGCTGGGCCGTGGGCTCAATGCGGCTATTGGCACCACGATTGGCTGGGGGCGGGTGCTGGCACCGCTGGCTCTGCTGTTCGTGGGCGGGCTCCTCTTGCGGGGCCGTCCGGTGCTCTACGACGAGGACGGAGAGGAATACGAGGAAGAAGAGGACCCGCTGGCCTCTCGTTCCCATCTGTGGTTCGGCGGGTTGCTACTGGCGATCGCGGGCTGCGGCATCCTCCATTTGCTGAGCGGGCGCCCCGGCCTCGATGCCCCCACCGACGATCTGGTACGCGCGGGCGGTCTGCTCGGGGTGGCGGCGGCTGGTCCGCTGGCGTCGGGCATTGCCCCGTGGGGGGCCGCCCTGGTTCTCGGCGCGTTGGCCGTGGCGGGTCTGGTGGTACTCACCCGCGTGCCGGTGCGCGTCGTGGCCGGGCACACCGCGGCCCGCACGGCCCCGGCCACCGCGGCCTTCTTTGAGGCAGCCAAGCGCATGGGCAGCAATCTCTTCTCGCTGGAGACGACGGCCGAAGACGCGGCCGAGCTCCACGTCTTCGACCAAGACAACGAGGCGATGGAGGACGACGAGGACGAGGACGACGACGAGGATGAGGAGGAGCCGGTCCAGCGGCGCCGGAAGCCCCAGCCTCGCGCCGCGAAACTCGCCGCCGAACTGATCGTGCCCGTGTCCGGTGAGCAACTGGAAATCGAACTAGGCGCGGCCGTCAAGGGTTCGCCCTGGAAGTTGCCGGCCCTGTCGCTGCTGCAACGAGCCGATGCCCACGAGGTGGACAAAGCCGCCGTGGAGCAAGCGGGGCGAGTACTGGAACAGGCCCTGGCCCAGCACGGGGTGGAGACAAAGCTCGTCGGGATGGTGGTGGGCCCGTCGGTCACCCGCTACGAACTTGAACTCGGCCCCGGGGTGAAGGTGGCCCGGGTGACCAGCCTGCACAAAGACATCGCCTATGCCATGGCGTCTCCAGATGTCCGCATCCTGGCGCCGATTCCGGGGCGACAGGCGATCGGCGTAGAGGTGCCCAACAGCGACCGACAGATCGTGGCGCTCGGCGATATCCTCGCCTCGGCGGAGGCCAAGCGAGCGACGCATCCCCTTGAGGTGGCCGTGGGCCGCGACATCAACGGCAAGGCCGTGCTGATGAACCTCGCCACCATGCCGCACATCCTCATCGCCGGGGCCACCGGCGCCGGCAAGTCCAGTTGCCTCAATTCCCTGATCACTTCGATCCTGATGCGATCCTCTCCCGAACAGGTGCGCATGATTCTGGTGGACCCGAAGCGGGTGGAGATGGGCCAATACGACGGACTGCCCCATTTGCTCACGCAGGTGGTGACCAGTCCGAAGAAGGCGGCCAACGCGCTGGCCTGGGCTGTGCGCGAGATGGAACGTCGTTACGACCTGCTGGCGGAGGTGGGCTTTCGCGACATCACCGGCTACAACGCCGCCCATGACCGCGGCGACCTGCCCGATATGGTGCTGCCCTCCGGCGAGGTCGCCCGGGAGTTCCCCCGCCTCCCCTTCATCCTGGTGGTGATCGACGAACTTGCCGATCTCATGATGGTGGCGGCCCGCGACGTTGAGGACTCCATCTGTCGCATCGCCCAGATGGCCCGGGCCGTAGGTATCCACTTGGTGATCGCCACCCAGCGCCCGTCGGTGAACGTGATCACTGGCGTGATCAAGGCCAATGTGCCAGCCCGTTTGGCCTTCGCGGTTTCCAGTGCCATGGACAGCCGGGTGATCCTCGACCAACAGGGTGCCGAGCGACTGATCGGTAGGGGCGACATGCTCCTGTTGGGCCCGGCTTCTTCCGCGCCGTCGCGGATACAGGGCGCCTGGGTAAGCGAGGAGGAGGTGCGCAAGGTGACGGCGGTCTGGAAGCGTCAGGCCCCTGACATCGAGTTCGATAAAGAGGTGCAGGGTTCCGACGGTGCTGCTGGCTCATCGATGGGCCGAGGCACGAGCGGAGGTGACGAGGACGATGATCTGCTCGTGCAGGCCACCGAACTCGTTGTGCGGTCCCAGTTGGGCTCCACCTCAATGTTGCAGCGCAAACTCAAGGTGGGCTTCGCCCGCGCCGGGCGCCTCATGGACCTGTTGGAGCAGCAGGGCATCGTGGGACCCTCGGAGGGTTCGAAAGCTCGCTCGGTATTGATGAGCCTCGAGGAGTTCGAGAACGCTCTGGAGCAGGGCGAGGTCTAACCGGCGTTGCTGGCGCCCATAGCACGCCGCTGAAGACACCACCGGTGTCGGGCGACGAAGCCCCCCAGCGCAACCAGGGCACCGACAGCGACAGAGCGGTAACCCTTCCCGGGCCACGCAACGGGGTACCCCCCGGCGGTGGGACTGCTAGCAAGGGGGCATGCATCTCAACGAACTGGCCACCGGCCTCAAGTTTCCCGAAGGTCCGGTGGTGCTCGATAACGGGGACGTGATCCTGGTGGAGATCGCTCGCGGCACGCTGACCAAGGTGAGTACGAACGGCGAAGTAAGCGTGGTGGCCGATCTCGGTGGTGGTCCCAACGGAGCGGCACTGGGTCCCGACGGAGCCATGTACATCTGCAACAACGGGGGGTGTTTCAGTTGGGTCGACGTGATGGGTTTCACGGTGCCGGGCGCGGTGCCCGAGGAGTGGACCGGAGGGTCGATTCAGCGGGTTGACCTCACCACCGGCCTGGTGTCCACCCTCTACACGGAGTCGTCTTCGGGCCCGTTACGCGCCCCGAACGACTTGGTCTTCGATGGCCATGGCGGTTTCTGGTTCACCGACCACGGCGTGCGTCTCGAACGCTCCACCGATCGCACCGGGATCCATTACGCCAAGGTCGACGGATCTGCCTGCACCGAAATGATCTTTCCCCTCGATGCGCCCAATGGGGTTGGTCTCTCGCCTGACGGCACGCGCCTCTACGCCGCCGAGACCCACACCGGGCGTGTCTATTGGTGGGCGCTGTCGGGCCCGGGTGAGGTATCCCCAGAGAACCAGGGGAACCCGTCCGGCAACGGCGGGCAACTCCTCGCCGGCCTCCCCGGGTTGCAACTGCTCGACAGCCTCGCCGTGGATGGGGACGGATGGGTGTGCGTGGGCACCCTGGTCAACGGTGGCATCACCGCGATCTCCCCCGATGGCGCCACCATCGAGCACATTCCTCTGCCCGATCCGATGGTGACGAACATCTGCTTCGGCGGTGCTGATCGGCGCAGTGCCTACTGCACCTTGTCGGGTACGGGTGCGCTGGTGAGTTTCGACTGGCCCCGAGCGGGCCTGCGCCTGCATCACGCCCAGTAGGAGTGGGGCGGGGGTCCCCCGGTAGCCTGGGGGCATGTCCGGCCGCCGTACCTTTTTTGTGGAGACCCTGGGCTGTCCAAAGAACCAGGTGGACTCCGACAAACTGGTGGGCATCTTGCTGGCCGATGGTCTGACCCCGGCCCTGGCGCCCGAGGCGGCCGACCTGGTGGTGGTGAACACCTGCGCCTTCATTGAGGAGGCCCGCCAAGAGTCGATTGATGTGGTGTTGGCCCTCGCCGAGCGCAAGCATGCCGATGCTGAACTGGTGGTTACGGGGTGCATGGCCGAGCGGTACGGCGAGGAGTTGGCCGGGGCCCTGCCCGAGGTGGATGCGGTGGCCGGATTCGGGGTGCCGATCACCCTCGGCCGCAAGCCTGGCGGGACGCCGCTACCGGCTTTCGATCTGCTCAACTTGCCCCGGCCGGCCTCGGCGGTTCCGTGGGCCTATGTGAAGGTGGCCGAGGGATGCGACAAGGCCTGCGGTTTTTGCGCCATCCCTAGCTTCCGTGGCCCCCAGCGATCCCGCTCCTTCGACCAAATCCTCGCCGAGGTAGACGAGTTGGTGGCGGGCGGCAGTAAGGAAATCGTGTTGGTGGCGCAGGACCTCGCTAGTTACGGACGTGATCAGGGTGTGGGCACGAAGGACCTCGTGCCGCTGATTGACTTGGTGAGCCAACGGGCGCGGCGCGTGCGGCTGTTGTATCTCTACCCTTCGGAGCTTACCGAGCGGCTTGTCGCCGCCATCATGGCCACCGGAGTGCCCTACTTCGATCTCTCGCTCCAGCATGTGTCGGCCCCGCTCTTGCGGCGCATGCGGCGCTGGGGCGATGGCACCAGGTTCCTCGAGCGCGTGGAGGCGATTCGCGCCCTGGAACCTACCGCCGCCTTTCGGTCGAATTTCATCGTGGGTTATCCCGGCGAGACGGAGGATGACCACGATCAACTGCTGGCTTTCGTGGAGGCGGCGCAACTGGACTGGTGTGGTTTTTTTGCTTACTCCCGTGAGGAAGGCACCTTCGCCGCCGACCTCGATGGTGCCGTGCCCACTGCCCTGATGGGTGAACGTCTCGCCGAGTTGCGGCAAGCGCAGGACACGATCACCGCCTCTCGCCGCGACGACCTCATCGGCTCGTCGGTGGAGGTGCTGGTAGACGCACCCGGCGTGGGCCGTAGTCATCGCGAAGCCCCCGAAATCGATGGCATCATCACGGTGCCAGGGAGCCTGGCGGTGGGGCAGCTCGCCACGGTACGCATCACCGGCGCCGAGGGCCCCGATCTCTTTGGTGAGCCGATGGCCCTGGAGCGGTCGCAATGACCGCGCAGTTCGGGCCCTCGGCCCTGGCCACGCCGGCCAATCTGGTCACGGTTGGTCGCCTCATCCTCACGTTGCCGCTCATTGTCATGGTGGTTCACTCGGGCGACTCGTGGGTGGCGCTGGTGCTCTGGATCGCCCTGTGTGTGACCGACGGCATCGACGGGCTGATTGCTCGCCGCCAGGGCACCACCCGCTCCGGTGCCTTCCTCGATCCGTTGGCCGACAAGGTGCTGGTGCTCGGCGTGATGTTTGCGTTGGTGGCCAACGGCACGTTCTGGTGGGTGCCCGTGGCCATCATCGCGGTGCGCGAGATCGGTGTCCAAGGGCTGCGTTCCTATTGGGGTCGGCAAGGTTTGGCGGTGCCCGCTAGTGGCATGGCCAAGACCAAGACGGTGGTGCAGGAGGTGGCGGTGGGCTTCGGGTTGCTGCCGCTTACTGCGGTTGATTTCACCTGGGTGGCTAACGGGGTGTTGGTGACGGCGCTGGTGTTGACGCTATGGAGCGGGGGGCAATATCTGGTGGAGGGACGCCGCGCCGTCACCGTGTTGGGGTCTAGATAACGCATGCGATGTGAGATCGTGGCCATCGGCACCGAGTTGTTACTCGGGCAGATCATCGACACGAATTCCTCCTGGATGGGGGAGCAGTTGGCCATCGCTGGCATCGAGCACCTGCGTCAGGCGAAGGTGGGCGACAACCTCGAGCGCATCGTGGTCTGCATCAACGAAGCACTCGAGCGGGCCGATGCGGTCATCGTGTGTGGTGGGCTCGGCCCCACTCAGGACGACATCACCCGTGAGGCGATCGCTCAGGTGATGGGGGTGGCGTTGGTGCACCAGCCCCAGGTCGCTGAGGTCATCCGCGGGCTCTTTGCGTCGCGGGGTCGTGTGATGCCGGAGAACAACTTGCGGCAGGCTGACGTACCGGAGGGCGCCATCTTGATTGAGCAGCGCACGGGCACGGCCCCTGGGCTGATCTGCCCGGTGGGCGACAAGGTTATCTATGCCGTACCCGGGGTGCCCTATGAGATGAAGGAAATGATCGAGAGGGCCGTGCTCCCGGATCTGGTCCGCCGATCGGGGGCCCCGCAGGTTTTTGTGAGCCGCGTATTGCGGACTTGGGGCGAGAGCGAGTCGCGCATTTCGGAATTGCTCGACCCGCGACTGGTGGCACTTGAGGTCGGCGGCAACCCCACGATTGCGTTCCTGGCTAGCGGGATCGAGGGGATCAAGGTTCGCCTCACGGCACGCTCGGCTACGCGGGCGGAGGCCGATGCTCTCCTTGATGCCGAGGAGGCGGAGGTGCGCGCGGTACTGGGGGATCACGTGTTCACCAATGAGGACCTCCCGATGGAAGCCGAGGTGGGGAGGTTGTTGGTGGCCCAGGGCCTCACCCTGGCGGTGGCCGAGTCGCTCACCGGGGGTCTGTTGGCATCGCGGGTGGTGGCGGTACCCGGCGCCAGCCGATGGTTCCGCGGCGGCATCGTCTCCTACGCCGGCGATGTGAAGACCGACCTCCTCGATGTGCCGGAGGGTCCGGTGGTTTCTGAAGCGGCGGCCCTTGCGATGGCCGCAAGTGTGCGGCGGTTGATGGGGGCCGACATTGGTCTTTCCACTACCGGTGTGGCCGGGCCCGTCGAGCAAGACGGTGAGCCACCGGGGGTGGTGTGGATTGGGATCGCTGGCCCCGACGACCGCGCTGCGATCCGTATCCAACTCCCCGGTGATCGTGAGCGTGTCCGCCAGATGGCAGTGATTTCGGCCATGGATCGCCTCCGGCGACGATTGTTAGGTTGACTCGCGGGCAACCTTTTCGCTTCGCTCCCGCCGGTGGTCCTCGGCGGTGAGGTAGAACCGGGTCATGACTGAAGTGGATTTCTTCTGGGACCCCGTCTGCCCGTGGGCGTGGGTCACGTCGCGCTGGTTGGTCGATGTCACGCAGCAGCGGCCGATCGATGTGCAGTGGCGGTTCATTTCTCTGCGCATGGTCAATGGTGAACGTGATTACGCCACGGATTTCGCCCCCGGGTACGAACGTCGCCACACCCGGGGCCTGGAGTTACTGCGGGTGGCGGCGGGTGTGCGGCTTGAGTTGGGGGAGGCCGCGGTGCTGCCACTGTTCACCGCTTTTGGTGCGGCGATTCACCATGAGGGGGGTGCGGCACGCTTCGACACCCCGGCGGGGGTAGCAGGCATCCTGGAGGCACTGGGGTACCCGGTGGGTCTGGGGACTACTGCTACGAGCACCGAGCACGATGCCCTCATCGCCCAGGAGACACAGGAGGCACTCGACCGCTGTGGCGGCAACGTCGGGACCCCGGTGCTCACCTTTGGCCCCCCCGATGGGCCGAGTTTCTTTGGTCCGATTATCAACGAGGCTCCCAAGGGTCAGGCGGCGTTGGATCTGTGGGACGCCGTGGTGGTTCTCGGGCACAATCCTCACTTCAGCGAACTGAAACGGTCGTTGCGCGGTCGTCCGCGGTTCGATATCTGACCTCGTTGGTCGTGTTGCCTCCCTCGGGAGCAATCAACGGTTGTTGACGTCAACGGGGCGTCCGTCACCCTCAACGCCCTGGATCCCTGGGCGATCTTCTCCAGCCCCGTGCGGGATTCGGGACTGCCGGAGCCGGGCGATCCTGGCCCGGGGGCGAACCGCGACAGGAGGATGCTTGATCGAACGGCTGTTCGTAACTACAGTCGTGTCGTTCGAGCTCGGCATGGCTGTCACACCCCCTGCGTAGGTTCGACTTCATCCCCCAGATCAAGACGCAACCCCGCACGCAAGAGGAGACGCCAGGTGGAACAGAACAAGGACAAACAGAAGGCGCTGGAGCTAAGCCTCGCCAGTATCGAAAAGCAGTACGGCAAAGGTGCCGTGATGAAGATGGGTGAAAAGGGCTCGATGGTGATCGGCACGGTGCCCACCGGGGCGTTGGCCCTCGACCTCGCCCTGGGTATCGGGGGCCTGCCGCGCGGCCGGGTTACCGAGATCTACGGCCCGGAGTCCTCCGGCAAGTCCACCCTCGCCATGCATGTGGTGGCCGAAGCGCAACGGCTGGGAGGTATCTGTGCCTATGTGGATGCCGAGCACGCCATGGATCCCGTCTACGCCCGGGCTATCGGAGTGGATGTGGATGAACTGCTCATCTCCCAGCCCGACACGGGGGAGCAAGCCCTGGAGATCACCGACATGCTGGTGCGTTCCGGGGCCATCGATGTTGTTGTGATCGACTCGGTGGCGGCGCTCACCCCTCGGGCCGAGATCGAGGGCGACATGGGCGATAGCCACATGGGTCTCCAAGCCCGGCTCATGTCCCAGGCTCTCCGTAAGCTCACGGCCAACCTGAACAAGACCGACACGATCCTTATCTTCATCAACCAGCTTCGCGAGAAGATCGGCGTCATGTTCGGCAGTCCCGAGACCACGCCGGGCGGTCGAGCCCTGAAGTTCTACAGTTCGGTCCGGCTGGATATTCGGCGTATTGAGTCCATCAAAGATGGCGTCGAGGTGGTGGGAAACCGCACCCGGGTGAAGGTCGTGAAGAACAAATGTGCACCGCCGTTCCGTCAGGCAGAGTTCGACATCATGTACGGCAAAGGTGTTAGCCGTGAGGGTGGTGTGCTCGACATCGGCGTGGACAACGACATCGTGAAGAAGTCGGGCGCGTGGTACACGTACGAAGGCGAGCAGCTCGGCCAGGGTCGGGAAAACGCCAAGCAGTTTCTCCACGACAACCCGGAGATCATGATCGAGATCTCCGAACGCATCCGGGTACAGATGGGTATCGGCCTCGATCTCGACGCCAAAGCCGACGTCGAGGCCAAGACCGCCGCCGTTGCGGCCCACCCCGACGACCAGCCCATCAGCCTCGACGACTGAGGTCCGGGTCACGGTCGTCGATAACCTGTCGGCCGTGACCGAGCCTCGCCGTTTCTTCCTCCGCACCTTCGGGTGTCAGATGAACGAACATGACTCCGAGCGCATCGCCGGGTTGCTTCAGGCCGACGGCCTGGTGGAGACCAGCGACGCCGAGGACGCCGATGTCGTGGTGCTCAACACCTGCTGCATCCGGGAAAACGCCGACAACAAGCTCTACGGCACCCTGGGCCACCTGAAATCGGTGAAGGACCGCAAGCCGGGCATGCAAATCATGGTGGCGGGTTGCTTGGCTCAGAAGGACCGCACCACCGTCACCGACCGCGCCCCGTATGTGGATGTCGTGCTCGGTACCCACAACGTGCACCGAGCCGCCGATCTGTTGCATGAGGCACGGGAGGCGGGGCAGCCGATCGTGGAGATCCTTGAGGAGACCGTTGCGGCTGATCTCGATGCGTTCCCCTCCGCCCTGCCGGTGCGCCGCCAGGTTCCGTGGGCGGGATGGGTCACGATCCAGATTGGCTGCGACAACAGTTGCGCCTTCTGCATCGTCCCATCGGTGCGTGGTCAAGAGATCAGCCGGCCCTTCGACGACATCATCAGCGAAGTACGCACCGCGGCAGAGGAGGGGGTTACCGAGGTCACGCTGCTCGGCCAAAACGTGAATAGCTACGGGCGCGATTTGGCCTTGGCCGAACGGCAGTTGGGGATGCCCGGACGGGTGCGGCCGCAGTTCGATCGGCTCCTGCGAGAGATCGGCGCGCTGGAGGGTATTCGCCGGGTGCGCTACACCAGCCCGCACCCCAAGGACCTCAGCCCCGAAACGATCGCCGCCATGGCCGAAACGCCAGCGGTGTGTGAGCACTTGCACCTCCCACTGCAGTCTGGGAGCGATCGGGTGCTGGCGGCCATGCACCGGGGCTACACGGCCGAGCGCTACCTCGACCGACTCAGCGCCGCCCGTCATGCCATGCCGGGCCTCGCCGTTACCACCGACGTGATCGTGGGTTTTCCCGGCGAAACCGACGACGACTTCGAACGCACCCTCGAAGTAGTGGCGGAAGCGGCCTACGACAGTGCCTACACCTTCATCTACAGCCCCCGTCCGGGTACCGAAGCGGCCGAGCGTACCGACTTGTTCGTGGCCGCCGAGGTGGTGGCGGAACGTTTCGAACGCCTCCATATTGTGGTCGAGCGAAGCGGCCTGGCCCGTCATGAGGCCCGGATCGGCCAGATCGAGGAGGTGTTGGTGGAGGGCCCTTCGCGCAAAGACCCCGCCGTGCTCTCGAGCCGCACCGGCCAGAACAAACTCCTGCACTTTTCCTCCGAGCCGATTCGACCCGGCAGTTACGCCACCGTTCGGGTTACCGGAGCGGCTCCCCATCATCTTCGGGGCACGTTGGTTGAGGTCGTGGCGTCACCGACCCACAAGACGCGCTTGCCGTTGCTCCTCGAGTGACCCCGGAGCACCCTCATGGCGTGTTGGTGGGGGCCACCGCGACAGGAAAATCGGCGCTGGCGCTCGCCCTGGCGCGGCGTGATCCCTCGTGGGAACTGGTGTCGGTGGATTCGATGCAGGTCTACCGAGGCATGGACATCGGCACGGCCAAGCCCACGCTGGCCGAGCAGGCCGAAGTGCCTCATCACTTGATCGACCGCCTTGATCCATGGGAGAGCAGTTCGGTGGCGTGGTTTCAGCGCGAGGTGGTGGCGGTGCTAGCCGACATCGCGGCGCGGGGCCGACGGGCACTGCTCGTGGGCGGCACCGGCTTGTATGTGCAGGCCATCGTGGACGACCTGGACATCCCGGGGCAGTTCCCAGCCGCACGCGCCCCCCTGGAGGCCAACCCGGACACCGCAGCGCTGTTTGAGCAACTTCAGAGCCAGGACCCACGGGCCGCCACGCGTATCGAGCCGGGGAATCGACGGCGGATCTTGCGGGCGCTCGAGGTGACCATCGGAAGTGGCCGTCCGTTCTCCAGTTTCGGCCCGGGTATGGAAGCGCACCCGCCCACCCCCTTCACCATGGTGGGCCTCCGACGGGATCCCGAGGCGCTGCGGCTGCGGATACGGGAGCGCTACGACCAGCAATTGGCCCAGGGGTTCCTGGCCGAGGTAGCCGGCCTGATGGCGGCGCCACTCCCGATGTCGCCCACCGCCCGGCAGGCTCTCGGCTACCTGGAGTTGGCTGCGTTTCAGGCCGGCGAGGTGAGCCTGGCTGACGCGGTTGATCAAGCGGTGGCCCGCACCGCCCGCTTCGCCCGCCGGCAACGGGCATGGTTTGGCCGAGACCCGCGCATTTCCTGGCTCGATGCCACCGGTGAACCCAATGTTCTCGTAGACGACCTGGCCGCGCACCTAGGCTGAGAACGGCATGCGACTCACCAAGCACCACGGTCTGGGCAACGACTTCCTCGTTGTGATCGACCTCGACGCCAGCCACCCAACCGGGCCGGAACTGGCCATCTCGCTGTGTGACCGGCGCACCGGCATCGGGGCCGACGGATTGCTGTGGGTCACTGACGGTGACGGTGATGCCGATGTGACCATGCGATTACTGAATGCCGACGGTTCATCGGCGGAGATGAGCGGCAACGGCATCCGCTGCTTGGCGCAGGCGGTGTTCCAGGCCGGCCTGGTGGCGCCGCCGGTCCTGAAGGTGGCCACCGAGGCCGGGATGCGCACCGTGCGGGTCCTGTCCCAACCCGAGCCCGACTGCCACCGGATGAGCGTGGAGATGGGGGTGGCCCAGGTGGGGGAGGAAACCCCTGAGTGGGTGGCTGGTCAGGTCCTGCGCGCCGTCCGCGTAGAGGTGGGAAATCCGCACATTGTGCTGCTGTGGGGTGGCACCGAACTACCCAATCGTGATGAGTTGATCACCATGGGATCCCACATCGACCACTCCACGCCCGGTGGAGCCAACGTGGAGGTGTTTCGGCCCCTCGCAGACGGGCTCGCCGCCGTGGTGTACGAGCGCGGGGTAGGTCCCACCTTGTCCTGCGGCACTGGCTCGTGCGCGGTGGCCGCGGCAGCCCAGCAGTGGGGCATCACCGGGGAGCACACCACGGTGGAGATGCCTGGTGGTGCGCTGGAGATCACCCTCGGCGAGCCCGTACTGCTCACCGGCGACACCCGCTCGGTGGCCACCATCGAAACCCCATGGCCGTGACGCACCCCGAGGCCCGCTTGTGTCGCTGATCGAGCGTGCCGTTCGCGAGAAGATCGTGCTGGTGGGGGTCACCCTGCCACCGCAGCGGGTGGAGGACACCGAAGCCGGTCTCGACGAACTCGCCCAACTGGTGGACACCGCGGGGGCCGATGAGGTGGCCCGCCTCCTGCAACGCCGATCGGCGCCCGATCCGCCTACCTATATCGGCAAGGGCAAGGTGGAGGAATTGCGGGAGATTGCGCTCGACACCGATTGCGACACCGTGGTCTTCGACAACGAACTCACCCCCGCCCAGCAGCGGAACCTCGAAAAACTCTTGGGGCGCACCGCCATCGACCGTACCGCAGTGATTCTCGACATCTTCGCTCAGAACGCTCACAGTCAGGAAGGCAAGGCCCAGGTGGAACTGGCCCTGCTGCGGTATCGCCTGCCCCGCATGAGGGGCAAGGGATTGGCGCTGTCCCAGCAGGGCGGTGGCGCGTCGGCCGGTGGGGCCCGGATCGGCACCCGTGGTCCGGGGGAGACCCAACTGGAGGTGGACCGACGGCGGATTCAACGACGCATCCACAAACTCGAAGCCGAGTTGCGGGAACTGGACAAACATCGGGCCACGCAGCGGAAGGCACAGCACCGCAGTCGCACCCAGCGGGTGGCCATCGTGGGGTACACCAACGCGGGAAAGTCCACCCTGCTGAATCAACTCACCGATGCGGGGGTATTGGTGGAGGATCGCCTCTTCGCCACCCTGGATGCCACCACGCGTCGGCTCGACCTTCCCGGCGGAGAGAAGGTGTTACTCACCGACACCGTTGGTTTTATTCGCAATCTGCCCCATCAGTTGGTGCAGGCCTTCAAGTCCACCCTTTCGGTGGCCGCCGATGCCGATCTCCTCGTCCACGTGGTGGATGCCTCGGCGCTGGACATCGACGGCAACATCAATGCTGTGCGCACGGTCCTTCGGGAGATCGAGGCCGACGAGGTGCCGGTGCTCTATGCCTTCAACAAGGCCGACCGGGCGCCGCTCGACGCCGCTCGCCTCGCCGCCACCCATGAGGGCGCGGTGGCCTTTAGCGCCACCACCGGCGAGGGCGTGGAAGGGTTGCTCCTCACCATTGCCGCCCGACTGCGGGCGCTGACCAACGTCGTAGAGTTGCTCATCCCCTATGACCGCGGCGACGTGCTGGCCAAGGTCCACCGGGAAGGGGAGGTGTTGAGCGAGGCCGCCGATGACGACGCAATGCGCCTCCGGGTTCGATTCGACGACGCCTCCCTCGGTCACTTTTCGACCTTTGTGGTGCGCTCATGACCGAACCGTTCCTTCCCCCGCCGTATCCCTACGACCGGCTTGAGGAAGTGAAGGGGCTCGCTGCCCACCACGACGGTGGTCTCGTGGACCTGTCGATCGGCACACCGGGGGATCCCCCGGCGGCGTCGGTGATCGAAGCGCTCGCCCGCTCAGGGGCGGAGCGGGGCTACCCACCTTCCATCGGCACGCTGGCGTACCGCAACGCCGCCGCGGGGTGGATGGCTCGTCGCCTGGGCGTAGAGGTAGACCCGGCGGGGGTGGCGGCTTGTGTGGGCAGCAAGGAACTGGTGGCGGGTCTGCCGCAGTGGCTGCGTCTCCGTCGCCCCGATCTCGACACCGTCTTGTACCCGGCGATTAGTTATCCCACGTACGCCATGGGGGCCACTCTGGCGGGGTGTCGGGCCGTGCCGTATCGCACCCTGGCCGACATCACCCCCGCCGATGCCGCTCGGGCACTTTGTCTTTGGGTCAATAGCCCCGCCAACCCCACCGGGGAACTCATCGATCTGGCGGACGCGGCGGATTGGGGCCGTCAGATCAACGTGCCGGTGCTCTCCGACGAGTGCTACATCGAATTCACCTGGGAAGGGCCGCCTCGTACCATCCTCGAGCACGGCACCGACGGGGTCTTGGCGGTGCACTCGCTGTCGAAACGGTCGAACCTGGCCGGGGTGCGGGCCGGGTTCTACGCCGGCGATGCCGATCTGGTGCGTTATCTCTCCGAACTCCGCAAACACGCCGGGTTGATGGTCCCAGGTCCGGTGCAGGCGGCCGCGGTGGCGGCGTGGGCCGATGATGGGCATGTGGATGACCAGCGGCGCCGGTACTGGGGCCGACTCGAACAACTCGCCGCCGCCCTCGGGTCCATCGGCATCGAAGCGCCTCTGCCCGCCGGAGCGTTCTACCTGTGGGCTCCGGCCCCCGATGGGGATGCCTGGGCCCTGGCGCGCCACCTGGCTGACCGCGGGGGCGTGCTGGTATCGCCGGGCGAGTTCTACGGCCCCGATGGCGCCGCCTTCATTCGGTTGGCGGCGGTGCAGTCCGATGAGCAGATCGCCCGAGTAGCCGAGCGCCTGGGGCGGTTCCGCTAGGCGTCGAGACCTTTGGGTCCACCCCGGCGCTCGCGCCGGGCCCGGTTGGCGGTCACCACGGTGTCTTTGACCGACGTGGCCGCCCGCCGGAACTGTTCTCCCGACACGATCGGTCGGCTGGCCAATTCCTGATTGGAGGTGACCACCGCTTCGATCAAGGCGGCCATCGCCTGGAGTTGTCGCCCGAGGTCGTCGAACTCCGCGTCGATCCGTTGTTCCAGATGGTTCCAGCTGGCCTGGGCCATCCCCATCACGGTTTCGGCATCCAGGGGGGTTTCGCCGGCGGGGGAGGTGCTCGGTGATCCTGCGTCGGCCAGCGCCCGGCGAAGGGCCGCGAGACGGCCATCGAGGAGGCGTAGCACCCCCGCCAGGGCCGTATCGGTATGTTCGGTGAGGCGGTGAGTGACGTTGTCACCCAGTTGGGGGAGTTGACCACTGATGGATTGCACGGCACTGGTCAAGTCGTTGACCCGGGCGATGACCGGACCCATGGCCGTGATGTCGGCCGGGCGGGCTCCGAGGTTCGCCACCGCATCGGCCACCCGGGCCAGGTCGTCTCGTTGATGAGCGGCGGTGACCGCGAGGTCCAACAGTTGGCCGCGCAAGGGGGCCAGGTCGGTGTCAATGTTGCGGGGCAGGGTAACCCCATCGGGCACGATCACTTCGGGGAACGCGCCCGCCGGGGAAGGCACCGGGCTGGGGGCGCCGGGGCGCTCCACCAACTCACCCAGCATCGCCGTGAGCACGGCAGTGCTTTCGCTGAGATGTTGCAGGGTGGCCTGGTGCTCCTGGTGGGCGGCGAGGAGGTCGTCGAGTCGGTCGGCCAGACCGAGATCGAGGCGCAGACGTTCGACGGCCTCAAGGCGATGGCCCAACTCCAACGCGTCCTGTCGGCGTTTGGTTTCCGCTTCCGCCATCCGTCCGAGGAGTTCCCGCTGACCCACGGCGATGGCCGCCATGGAACTGGAGACGGTGTCGAATTGGCGACTGAAGCCCAGGAGGGCGGCCTGGGTGGCGCCATCGGGCCGTGAGATCGGGTCGTCCACGGCCCCAACATCTAGTGGATCTTCAGTTGTGGCCATGCAGATCCATGTTGAGAGGGATTGGCCCACCGGAGCGGGCTCGGGCTTCCACACAGCCGCTCACACTGTTGCGAATGAACAGCAGTCCGGAACGCCCGCTCAACTGGCGGGCTTTCACCACCTGACCATCGGGAAGAGTGACGCGGGTGCCGGCGGTGATGTAGAGGCCGGCCTCCACGATGCACTCGTCACCCAGCGAGATACCGATGCCGCTGTTGGCCCCGAGTAGGCAGCGTTCGCCGATCTGCACCACCTCGGTACCGCCTCCCGACAGCGTGCCCATGATGGAGGCACCGCCGCCGATGTCGGAGTGGTCGCCCACCACCACCCCCTGGCTGATGCGGCCTTCCACCATGGCCGTACCGAGGGTTCCGGCATTGAAATTTACGAACCCTTCGTGCATCACGCTGGTGCCCTCGGCGAGATGGGCCCCGAGGCGCACCCGGGACGCATCGGCCACCCGCACCCCCGCGGGAGTGACGTAGTTGGCCATGGGTGGAAACTTGTCGAGTGAGTGGATGAACAACGGCGTGCCCGCCGCTCGGGCCCGGAGTTGGGCGTCGGCGAGTTCGTCGATTGCTACGGGGCCGAGTTGGGTCCAGGCCACCGTGGAGAGCAGCGCGAAGATGCCGGTGAGGTTGATGGTGTTCGGGCGCACCAGGCGGTGGGAGAGCAGGTGCAGGCGGAGGTAGACATCGTGCGTGTCCACCGGCGGGTCGGACAGCGAGGCGATGGTGGTCTGCACGGCCACGATCTTCACGTTGCGCCCGGCGTCGGGGCCGATGGCGTCGCCAGCGGCCTCGCCCAGGGCCGCCGTCGCCGCCTCGGCGTTGAGCACCTCAGTGCCAGCGCCGCCGCCACTCGCGGTGCGCTCCGGGTGCGGGAACCAGGCGTCGAGCACCCCGCCATGGGGGGTGTGGGTGGCGAGCCCCGTGGCGCAAGCACCACCAGAAGCAAGGTCGGTTTCACTCATCGGGGCTAACCGTACCGGTGAAGGGGTCGTACCTCGTAACCTGGAGGGATGTCCTCCGTCGATTTGCTGGCCCTCACCGCCTCGTTGGTCGACATTCCCTCCGAGAGCCACCACGAGGCAGCCCTCACGGCCTACCTCGAAGCCCGTCTGCGGGCTCTTCCCCACCTCGTGGTGGAGCGCGTGGGGGCCAACCTGGTGGCCCGGACCAACGGTGGGACGGGCCACCGGGTGATCCTGGCCGGCCACACCGACACGGTGCCGGCCAACGGAAATGCTGCCGCTCGGATCGAGGGCGATGTGCTCTGGGGCCTCGGGGCAGCGGACATGAAAGGGGGATTGGCGGTGATGTTGGCGTTGGCCGAGGCCATCGCCAAGCCGGCGGTGGAGGTGACCTTCGTGTTCTACGCCGGTGAGGAGGTGGCGGCGATACACAACGGGCTGGCCCGGCTCATGGCGGATCGTCCCGAGTTGCTGGCGGGGGATGTGGCGATCCTCGGTGAGCCCACCGGTGGTGAGCTGGAGGCGGGGTGCCAGGGCACACTGCGGATGCAGGTGACGATGCGCGGCGCGCGTGCCCACACCGCCCGACCCTGGATGGGCCGGAATGCCATTCACCGCCTCGGCGCTGTGCTGCAGGCGGTGGAAGCCTTTGTGGAGCGGGCCCCGGTGATTCAGGGGTGCGAGTTCCGTGAGGCGCTGCAAGCCGTGTCGGTGACCGGCGGCGTTGCCACCAACGTGGTCCCCGATGAGGCGGTCGTGGTGCTCAACCGGCGTTTCGCCCCCGATCGAACCGCCGAGCAAGCCGAGGCGGAGGTACGGGCCCTGCTCGCCCCCGCCCTTGACTCCGGCGACGAGGTGCACCTCATCGAGGTGGCCGCCGGAGCCTTGCCGGGCCTCGATCACCCGGTCCTGCGGTCCTTGGTGGAGGACCACCACCTCGCGGTACAGGCCAAGTTGGGGTGGACCGACGTAGCGCGGTTTGCGGCGGCGGGCATCCCGGCCTGCAACCTCGGTCCGGGGGACGCCGCCCTGGCTCATCGCGCCGACGAGCGGGTTGATCGGGCCTCGCTGGAGCGGTCCTACGCCGTCTTGGCGGCCGTGTTGACCACCCCGCTGGCGGGCTAGACCCGTTCCGTTTCGCTCGAGGGTGGCCGTCGGGGCCGGTCAGGAATGCTGGCGCTTGACCAGTTGTGAGGCCCCGAGCGCGGTGGCGCCGGCGGTGACCAGCAGGATCACCAGGATGGTGCCCACTTCGGAGGTGGTGAGGTTTCTGGCGCCGGTGGTGGTGTCGATGAAGGCCACGGCCTCCTCGCTACTAGCCGGGCCCGGGTCGGCCACGCCGGGGACGGCGGGATCTACCGCGGCGGCGAGGTTGATGCGTCCCACGCCGTAGTCGTCGTCACGGCCTGGCACTCCGAGATCGTCGGCGGTGGCCAGGAGGCGATCGATGGCGGCTTGGGGCGTGAGGTCGGTGCTGAGGAGCACGGCGAGGGCGCCCGCGGTGTGGGCGCTGGCCATTGAGGTACCCGCCACGCAGGCGTAGCGGTTGGATTCCTTTGGCACCCAGTAGGTGGAGATGATGCCCTGGGGATTCCCGCCGGTGGAACAGTCTGTTGGCCCGGGAGCATCGCCCTCACCACCAGGAGCGGCCACCGCCCAACGGGCTGAGCGGAGGAACTCCTGGCGAGTACTGGAGTAGGACGCGGGAGTATCGGCGCGATTGGTGGCGCTCACGATGACCGCCGGTTTGGAGGCGAAGCTTTCGGGCAGGACGGAGTCGTTGCCCGCCGCGAGCACCACGATGACGTTTTTGCTCCAGGCGTAGTCGATGGCTTCGCAGAACGAGCAGCCCAAGTCGGCTTGTTCCGCCCCTCCGCCGATGGAGAGGTTGATGATGTCGGCGCCGTTATCGGTGGCCCAGCGGATCCCGGCCGATACGTCCGCGGAGGTGCCGCTGGCGTCACAGGTGGGGGTGGTGGCTTGGCACCGGTTGGCGAGAACCCGTACGGCCATGAGTTTGGCGTTGGGAGCCACCCCAGCCATCCCCAGGCCGTTGTTGGTGGAGGCCAGGGCGATACCGGCCACGTGGGTGCCGTGGCCGTGATCGTCCTGCGCCGAGCCCCGGCACCGGTTGGGATCGCCGTTGGACCCCACGCAGTTGGCCTCAGCGGTCACTTTGCTGCGGAGGTCCTCATGGGTGAGGTCGACCCCTGAATCGAGGACGGCGATGGTGATGCCTTCGCCGGTGGCGGTGCCCCACGCGCCGGGGGCGTTGATCTGTTCCATGCCCCACTGGAGGCCCTGGGTGAAGATCGGATCGTCGACCGGGGTGGATGCAGCCCGGGCCGGAGGTCCGGCCAACGCCACCCCCAGGCCAACCGCTAGCAACCAGAGCGCCCACCGGCGAAGAACCTTCATCGGCTCCATTGTCCGTCAGGGACGCCGAGAGCGGTAGTCGGGGGTGATTAGAGGCGACGCAGGACGGTGACGACTCGGCCGAACACGGCGACGTCGTCGGCATCGAATTCCATGGGGGACAGGCGGGCGTTGGCGGGGAGGAGGATCACCTTGCGCCCTTTGCGGGTGTAGGTCTTCACGGTGGCTTCGTCACCGGGGATGCCCGCCACCACGATGTCGCCGTTGTCGGCGGTGGACTGGGCATGACACACGATGTAGTCGCCGTCCACGATGGCCGCGTCCACCATCGAATCGCCGCGCACCCGGAGCATGAACAGATCCCCCTCGCCGGTGAAATCAGCCGGGAGGGGGAGGGTCTCTTCGATGTTTTCCTGAGCGAGCACGTCGGTGCCAGCCGCCACATCGCCCACGAGGGGCACGTGGCGCACCGGCCGGCGTTCCACCGGTGCGCCCGACGTGGCGTCGAAGCGCACCTCAATAGCGCGCGGCTTCGACGGGTCGCGGCGAAGAAAGCCGAGTTTTTGCAACGTAGAGAGATGGGCATGGACGGTGGAGGGGGAGGTGAGGCCCACCGCCAGACCGATTTCGCGCACCGAGGGCGGGAAGCCGCGCTCACGCTGGAACTTCTCGATGACCTCGAGGACCTCGCGTTGGCGAGGAGTGAGGGTGACATCAGCCATGGTGGGAATCCTTCGGAAGCGTACGGACGTTCGGGAGCCTACGACCGAGGGCGGGTGATGGCAAGAACACTCGTTCGTCGAACGGCTGTGCGATCTTGCCGCTTGACTTCGAACGAGTGTTCGGGGGTATGGTGAAGGGGAGCGAACGAGTGTTCCCGTAGTGCCCATCCCGGCCTGTCACACCCCCTGAGGAGACTTAGCCCCATGTCCTCCGCCCTTGCCTTCCAACCCGCCGCCCTTCCCGATCGTCCGGCAGCGCCTTGTCGTCCGGCCCTTCGGGTGCTCGAAGGCGGCCGTGCCCCGGCTCGCCTCGCCGCCCAGGCCACCTTCCGCCGCCGCCGGGTGGGGGCCGCTCTTGTGGCGCTCGCCGTGGTGGTAGCGCTCACTCTCCTGGCCATCACTGCCCTGGCCAGGATCGCCGGCGGTATCCCCTCTCCCGCCGCCGGCGAACTTTCGCCCACCCTGGGCGCGGCCACTGGCACGCCTGGGGTGGCTGCTCGCACCGTGGTGGTCCAAGCCGGTGACACGCTCTGGTCGATTGCCGCCACGGCGGCACCCACCGCCGATATACGGGCCACCATCGATGAGATCGTGGCCCGCAACGGTGGCGAGCAGATCGTGGTCGGCCAGGAGTTGGAGCTGCCGGTCACCTGAGGGCAGCACCCCACTAACGTGCAAGGGGTGCGATGCCCCGGGTGTGGTTCCTTCGACGACAAGGTGGTGGACTCCCGGCAGGCCGACGATGGGTCGGCCATCCGTAGGCGCCGAGCCTGTGTGCAGTGCGAACATCGTTTCACCACCTTCGAACGGCTGGAGGAATCGTCGTTGGTGGTGGTGAAGCGCTCTGGCGAGCGTGAGCCCTTCGAGCGAGAGAAGGTGGCGATGGGAATCCGCTTGGCCGCCAAGGGGCGGCCGATCGACGCGGATGGAGGCGGGTCGCTCGATGCGCTGATCACGACGATCGAAGATGCCCTCCGGCTGGAGGGTGGGCCCGAGATCCCCTCGGACGTGGTGGGTAAGGCGGTGCTGGAGCAGTTACGGGAGGTCGACCCGGTGGCCGCCGTTCGCTTCGCCAGCGTCTACCTCGGCTTCGATGATCTCAGCGACTTTGAGCGCGAGGTGACGATGCTGTCCAAACGCACGGAACCCAAGCGCCGCTAGGCGGTCTCAGCGCTGGCGGACCCATCGGCTCAGAAGGATGTCGTCGCCTTCCAGCAGGCGCTCCAGGCGGTAACGGTGGTCCACCGGCGGTGCGCCCGTCACGGCGCGAGCGGCATCCCCGCCTACCAGCCGCGGGGCGACCGACAGGGCCCACTCGTCGATGAGATCCGCCGCCGCCAGGTTTGCGTTGAGGATGGGCCCGCCTTCGGCGGTGACGACCGCCACGCCGCCCCGGCGCAACTGCGCCAGGGCGGCAGTGAGATCAACCTCGGCCCCGCCGGTGAGCACCAGTTCCGCGACTGCCGCCACCTCCGCTAGTCGAGCGGGGTCGGCGGCCGCGGGAGCGATGACCAAGGGCCGTTCCTCCGCCTCGGTGAACAGCGGGGACGCCAGGTCGAGGGTGAGCGACCGCGTGACCACCGCGATGCGCGGGGCCGGTGCTTGCCCTCGGGCCTGCCGGGCGCGGCGGGTGGCGGCAGAGGGTCGGGGGGGCCCGTAGCGTTCGGTTCGCGCCGTGCCAGCGCCCACCAGGATCACATCAGCGATGCCCCGTAAGGCGGCGAACACTGCGGCGTCGGCGGGCCCGCCTAGGCCACCGGAGCGTCCCTCGATGGCGATGGCGCCGTCGAGGGAGGTGATCATGTTCACCAGGAGCCAGGGACGGGCCGCCCACGGGGGGCGGGCCTCGTCGGCCACCAAGGCGGCAATGTCGTTGATCTCGCCTGGAGTGGGCCACAAGCGTTGCATCAAACCGACGCTAGCGGTGGCAGGCTGTGGGTATGCCCAAGACGAACGAGGTTCCTGCGGCGGGCTTGCCGCCGGATCACCACCACCACACTGAGTCGCATCGTTCACACCGGTCCGGGTGGCTACGGGCGGCCGTCCTGGGGGCCAACGACGGGGTGGTGTCTACCGCGGCGTTGATCGTGGGCGTGGCGAGCAGTGGGGCCGCCACGGGCGACGTGCGCCTCGCCGGCCTCGCTGGCCTGGTGGCCGGGGCGCTGTCCATGGGAACAGGGGAGTACGTGTCGGTGGCCTCGCAGCGCGATATCGAACAAGCCGATCTCCGGATGGAGGAACAGGCGTTGCGCGACCACCCCCGGGCCGAGTTGGAGGAACTGGCGTCGATCTGGCGTCAGCGGGGACTGGAGCCCGAACTGGCCAAGGAAGTGGCCCTCCAGCTCACCGAGGCCGGGGCGTTGGTAGCCCATGCCCGGGACGAACTCGGCCTCAGCGAGGTGACCACGGCTCGGCCGGTGCAGGCCGCCGCCACCTCGGCGGCGGCCTTTTCCCTGGGGGCGGCCCTGCCCCTGAGTGCTTATGTGCTCGCCCCCGCAGCGGGTCGATCGGCGGTGACCATCGCGGTGGCGTTGGTGGTCCTGGCCGCCTTAGGGGTGCTGGCCGCGGCCCTCGGCGGCGCCCCCCGGCTCAATGCGATGGTGCGAGTGGCGGTGGGTGGGAGCCTGGCGATGGCCGTCACCATGGCGGTGGGCCGACTCACCAACGCAACCTTCGGCTAAGAGAGGGCATGATGGCGTCCTTCGTCAACCTAGGAGCCCGCCATGAGCGTCACGGATGCACGGCCTGCGAATCGCACGGTGTTCCGTACGTGCCCGCTCTGCGAGGCGAGTTGCGGTTTGGAGATCACCCTCAAGCGCACCGCGGCCGGCCCTGAGGAGGTCATCCGGATCCGGGGCGACCGGGAGGACGTGTTCAGTCAGGGCTACATCTGCCCCAAGGGCTCCACGCTCAAACAGCTCCACGAAGACCCTGACCGTGTGCGCACGCCGCTGATCAAGCGTGATGGGGTCTTCGTGGCGGTCACCTGGACCGAGGCCTTCGAGGAGGTCGAACGGCTGCTGCTGCCCATCCTCGAGCGCGATGGCCGCGATGCCTGCGCCGTCTACGTGGGAAACCCCAACGCCCACAACCTTGCGGGCATGCTCTACAACAAGGCGGTGCTGCGGGCGCTTGGGTCCACCAACATCTTCTCTGCCTCCACAGTGGATCAGCGGCCGAAGGAGATCTCGTCGGCTCTGATGTTCGGCGGTGTCCTCAACGTGCCGGTACCGGATGTGGACCGCACCGATCATCTCCTCATGCTGGGGGCCAATCCGTATGCCTCCAACGGCAGCCTCGCCACCGCTCCGGACTGGCCCGGACGGATCGAGCGACTCACCGGGCGCGGCGGAAAGCTCGTGGTGGTGGATCCGCGGCGCTCCCGCACCGCCGAGGCGGCCTCGGAGTGGGTGGCGATCCGTCCGGGGGCCGATGGTTACCTGTTGATGGCGATGGTGCAGGTGCTCTTCGCCGAGGGTTTAGTGGACCTCGGGCCGCTAGGGGAACTGGTAACGGGCCTCGATGAGGTGGAGGCCCTCAGCGCCCCCTTCACGCCGGAGGTAGTGGCCGATGTCACCGGCTTGGAGGCCCACACAATCCGTCGGATGGCTCGTGAACTGGCCGCCGCCCCAACGGCGTGTGTGTATGGCCGCATCGGTACCACCACCGTCGAGTTCGGCACGCTGACGTCGTGGCTCGTCGACGTGCTCAACGTGCTCACCGGAAACCTCGACCGGCCCGGCGGCGCCATGTTCACGACGGCCGCCGCCGGGGCCTCCAACACCCGCGGCAAGCGGCGATTCGGTCGCGAGATCCGCTTGCATCGTCGCACCAGTCGGGTGCGGGGGCTGCCCGAGACCATGGGCGAGTTGCCGGCCGTGGCGTTGGCCGAGGAGATCGACACCCCGGGCCCGGGTCAGGTCAGGGCGCTCCTGACGGTGGCCGGGAACCCGGTGCTCTCCACCCCCAACGCCGCCCGGCTTGATGCGGCGCTCGGTGGGTTGGAGGCGATGGTGTCGGTGGACATCTACGTGAATGAGACCACCCGCCACGCCGACGTCATCCTGCCCTCGCCCTCGGCGCTGCAAAAAGGGCACTACGACATCGCCTTGCTGCAGCTCGCCCTGCGGGACACGGCGAACTACAGCGAGCCGGTGCTCCCGCTCGAGGACGGTGAGCTCAGCGAGTGGGAGGTGCTGGCCCGCCTGGCGCTCGTGCTCCAGGGGGCGGGGCCCGAGGCCGATCCCGCCATCGTGGATGACCTCATGATCGGCTCGATGGTGCAGGGCAGCGTGGCTGATGAGACGAGCGCGATCTTTGGTCGCGAGCCGGAGGAGATCCTCGAGGAACTGGCCCCCCGTTCGGGCCCTGAACGTATCGTGGACTTTCTCCTGCGCACCGGGCCCTACGGCGAGGGCTTCGGCGCCGACCCCGACGGTGTCTCCCTCGACGTCCTGCTCGCCCACCCGCACGGCATCGACTACGGCGCCCTGAAGGCCCGTCTGCCTGATGTGCTGCGCACGCCTGACGGCATGATCGCGCTGGCTCCGGCGATGTTGGCGGCCGATGTCGCTCGGCTACAGGAGGGCCTCACCCGACGACGCGACCATCGCTTTGTGCTGGTCGGTCGACGCAACCTGCGCTCCAACAATTCCTGGATGCATAACGTCAAGGTGCTCGTAAAGGGCAAGTCCCAATGCACGATGCACCTGCACCCCGACGACGCGGTCACCCTGGGCCTCGCCGATGGTGAGTGGGCGCGGGTGCGCTCACGGGTGGGCGAGGTCACCGTGGTGGTGGAGGTCACCGATGCCATCCGCCCGGGAGTGGTGAGCATCCCGCACGGGTGGGGCCACGACATGGAGGGTGTGCAACTCGGCGTGGCCCGGGAGCACTCGGGTGTCAACAGCAACCTGCTCAGCGACGAGACGCTCTTCGATCCGATCTCGGGTAACGCGGTGCTCAACGGCATCCCGGTAGAGGTAGTGGCGGCTCGCGGAGGATGAGCCGCGCCGTCGTCCCCAGCCTGTTGGTCCATCTGTGGATTGGAAGGGGAAAAATACCGGGGAAATTCACAGGATGTTCCCCTAGCGGTCCACAAGGGGAACTCTCTAGGTTGAGGTTTCGTGCTGGAGGCCGTGGCGTGACCAACCCGGATTGGTGGCAGTCGGTTTTCTGGTGTGGTGGTGTACACGACTCCTTGGGCGAGTAATGCCCTCCCTGGGGCCACGCCACGGCTTCGGCACGATATTTCTGAGATTTGTGGTGAAAATTGTTGACAGACATGTAGTTACAGTGGTGTAGTTCTCCCTACATCTTGTGGCTCGGGGGTGCCGATCGGTGCAGTAGCCACAAGACCTAGTGGTCACGGCGTAGCCCTGGCCACCGGTATCCTTACGGGTCCATTTGGCCCCGGTTTTCCCCACTCAACCAACTCACTCTCCGTAAGATCGAAGGACCCCCATGGCAATGGCACCCGAGCAGGCTGGCATCGGCATCCGCCGACACTTCACCACCGACGGGGTGCACCCCTACGACGAAC
>CAMDIH010000013.1 GCA_945898515.1 Candidatus Neomicrothrix parvicella RN1
GGCCGCGTCGATCGCCTGCTACGAGGTGCGGCGAGCCGGCTGGACTACTCCCCGCTAGACGGTGGCGCTGATGGGCAGGCCCGATGGCCGGCGACGAGCCGAAGGGCAGACACTGCGAGCGCGGGCCGCCCGCCCCAGTCGTGAGCCCAGCCCTACACCCGGAGCGGGTCGACCTCGATGCGGAGCCGGCCCGGAGGCCGACGAACGGATCCGAGGGCGTTGCTGAGCGACGCCTGGTCCGGGGCTCGCACCAACCAATGGCCCTCCGCGCTCGCCACCACCTCGACGCCCTCAGGGGTGCCCAGCACCTCCACATAAGCCGCCGCCGCCGCTCCGGATACCTCAGCCAGGGCCGTGAAGGGGGGAAAGCGGAGAAGCTCCCGCCGCCCGCGTTCGGCGTTGCTCACGCCACTGACGTCGGCGCGCACGACGGCCTGGACCACTTCGTGGTCGGGGCTGCGGGTTTGGAGAAGAAGCCGCCCCGACGCCCGATCACCCGCCGGTCCCGACGCCGCCACTACCCGGGCCGCCCGGGCCAGTAGCGCCAGGGCCTGCTCGCTGGCCCGGTAGCGCGGCGCCAGCAGTTCTTGGTCTAGGTCGAGGAAGGCCACGACGTCGGCGCGATCGATGCGCTGGAGCACCGCCTCGGTACCCACCACCACCCTGGTGGCCGGCGCCCCCGCCTCGGAGCGAGCGGTCAATTCGGTGACCGGCTCCCCCACTAGTGCCTCCAGTTCCTCCCGCACCCGGGTTACCCCCACCCGGGCGTTCCGGAACCGGGCCGCCCCACAGGACAAGCAGATCGGTGGTCGGGCGGCGCCACAGCGGCGGCAGTGCAGCTCACTCTCCGGCTGCTCCACCGCCGCCGCACAGGCATCACAGCGGGCCAGTTCCCCACAGGCCGTGCAGGCCAGCAGGCGCGCCCGACCGGTGCGATTCAGCACGCACAGCACCCGCTGGTCTGAGCGCAGTACTCGCACCAAGGCGTCGGAATAGAGGCCCTCGCTCCGCGGATCGCCCCGGCGTCGATCCACCACCTCCACCACTGGCCATCCCGCCCGCTCTCGCCGTCGATCAGCGGGCAGCAGGGTGCCCCACGCCAAGGCCTCGAGGCTGGGACAGGCACTCGTGAGGACACAGGGCACCCCCGCCCGAGCAGCCCGCTCCACCGCCACATCCCGGGCGTGCCAGGTGGGGGCCTGCTCCTGCTGATGTCCCTCATCATGTTCGTCGAGCACCACCACCGCCGCCAGATCCCCCACCGGGGCCCAGGCCGCCGCCCGCGTCCCCACCACGGTGGCACCCGCCGCCCCCCGGGCCCAGTCCTGCGGGTGGACCGCCACCGCCACACCGGCGCGGGTGAGGCCATGGGCCACCCGCCGCACCAACGCCTGGCTGGGGCAGAGCACCAGCGCGTTTCCGCATCCCGCCGCCGCCAGGGCCACGTGCACGAGATTCGTGGCCGGGGGTAGACGCAACACCGACCGTGGGCCCGCTACTGCTCGCGCCAGGAGGTCATGGCTCGGGGCCGGCCGGGCCGAGGGAGGCGGGAGCGGTAGTGCCGCCACCATTCGCTCCGGACTAGCCGTTTTCAGAAAAGATGCCGGACGGCCGGCCCACCGCCATGCCCCCCACTCCGCCAGTTCCAACAGATCAGCGGTGGGACCCAGGCCACTGCGCTTCACCAACGGGTGAAGAACCACCCCGGCTGGTGGCTCCACGCCCACCGCCATGACCCAGCCCCCCACTCGGCGGCCATGCAACGCGATGCGGACCATGTCGCCCACGCGCACCTGGTCCCGAACTGCATCCGGGACCAGGTAGTCGAAGGTCTTGTCGATCGCCGGCACGTCCGGCAGGACGCGAACGACGAGCGGTGACGGCACTACAAGCCGAGAGCGGATTTCAGGTCGTCGACCCGGGTGGTCTGCTCCCAGGTGAAATCCTTGTCCGGGCGTCCGAAGTGCCCGTACGCCGCCGTCTTCTGGTAGATCGGCCGGCGCAGATCGAGATCGCGGATGATGGCGGCCGGTCGCAGGTCGAACACGTCGCGCACGGCCTGGCTGATCTTGGCTTCCTCCACCGTTTCGGTCCCGAAGGTTTCCACCAGGATCGATACGGGCTGGGCGACACCAATGGCGTAGGCCACCTGCACCTCGCAGCGGTCGGCCGCACCGGCGGCCACCACGTTCTTCGCCACCCAACGGGCCGCGTAGGCGGCGGAGCGGTCCACCTTGGAGGGGTCCTTGCCGGAGAACGCGCCGCCGCCGTGGCGAGCCGCGCCCCCGTAGGTGTCCACGATGATCTTGCGGCCCGTGAGGCCACAATCGGCGTAGGGGCCACCCAATTCGAAGTTGCCGGTGGGATTCACCAGCACCCGGAAGTCCGAGGTGTCGATGTTGGTGGGGAGCAACGGCGTGATCACGTGTTCGATGAGATCGGGCTTGATGAGCGTCTCGGCATCGATACCGGGCTGGTGCTGGGTGGAGATGAGCACGGTGGTGAGGCGCTTGGGCGTGTTGCCCTCGTAGTCCACCGTGACCTGCGTCTTGCCGTCGGGGCGCAGGTAGGGGAGCACACCCGACTTCCGCACGTCGGCCAGGCGCTCGGCGAGGCGATGGGCCAGCCAAATCGGCAACGGCATGAGGTCTTCGGTCTCTTTCACCGCATACCCGAACATCATGCCCTGGTCGCCGGCGCCCTGACTGTTGAGGATGTCCTCGCCCGACACGCCGGACCGGGTCTCCAGGGCGGTGTCTACGCCCTGGGCGATGTCGGGCGACTGCGGGTCGATCGAGGTGATCACGCCACAGGTGTTGCCGTCGTAACCCACCGACTCACGGTCGTAGCCGATGCTCTTGATCGTGTTGCGCACGATGGAGGGGATCTCGACGTAGGCCGTGGTAGTGATCTCACCGGCCACGATCGCCAATCCGGTGGTGACCATCGTCTCGCAGGCCACCCGGGCCGTCGGGTCCTCGGCCAGGATGGCATCGAGAATCGAGTCGGAGATCTGGTCGGCCATTTTGTCGGGGTGGCCCTCGGTCACAGACTCTGAGGTAAAGGTCCACTGGCGGGTCACGGCTTGCTCCTTAGTGTTGATACAACGTTGAGAATGGCACGGGCTATGACCCGCTTATCGGCGAAGGGGACATCTTGGACCGATCCATCGGCTCCCAGGATGACCACCTCGTTCGTGTCGTGCTCGAAACCCACACCCGGGGCCGAGACATCGTTGGCCACGATGAGATCGATGCCCTTACGGCGAAGTTTTTCGGCGGCGTTGGCGCGCAGATCACTCGTCTCCGCCGCAAACCCCACGATGATCTGACCGGTCCGCCGGTGGGCGGCCAGATCGGCGAGAATATCGGGGGTGGCCTCCAAGGTGATCTCTGGAACACCCCCAGATTTCTTGATCTTGTCGGGAGCCACCGCCACCGGGCGAAAGTCTGCCACCGCCGCGGCCATCACGATCACGTCGGCGTGCTCCGCTCGAGTTTCCAAGGCGTGGGCCATTTCGGCCGCCGTATCCACTCGCACGAGATCGATCTCGGCGGCCGCGGGGGAAGCCGACGTGGTGACGAGGGTGACCTTCGCCCCCCGGGCGGCTGCCTCGGCGGCGATGGCGTGGCCCTGCTTGCCGGAGGAGCGGTTGCCAATGAAGCGCACGGGGTCGATGGGTTCCCGGGTGCCCCCGGCGGTGACCACGAGACGAACACCGGTGAGGTCGAGGTGCTCCTCACCGGCTAGGAGTTGCTGCACGGTCGCCACGATGACGGCCGGGTCCGCTAGGCGTCCGGTGCCCACATCACCGCCAGCCAGGCGACCACTCTCAGGTTCCACCACGTGCACCCCACGAGAGCGCAGGAGGCGAAGGTTGTCGCGCACGGCGGGGTGTTCCCACATCTCGGTGTGCATGGCCGGGCAGACCAGTACCGGGGCACGAGTGGCCAGCAACACGTTGGTGAGAAGATCCTCGCTGATCCCACCGGCGTACAGGCCGAGCACGCGAGCGGTGGCCGGTGCCACCAGCACCAAATCGGCGGTCTGACCCAGGTGAGTATGGGGAATCGGATGTCGCTCATCCCACAATCCGGTCCACGCCGGTTCGGACCCCAACGCATCGAAGGTGGTGCGTCCGATGAAATGCTGCGAGCCCTCGGTGAGAACCGGGATCACATGGGCGCCCGCGTCGACAAGACGCCGACAGACCTCCACCGCCTTGTAAGCGGCGATACCCCCCGACACGCCGAGGACGATGCGTTTGCCCTCGAGCATGAGCTGCGGTGGGAGCGGCCTACTCAGCCGACTCGGAACCCTCGAGCTCGGCGTCAGGATCGATCTCTTCTTCCGGCTCGGGCCACACCCCGAGGATTTTGTCGGCCTCGATCTCCTCGAAGGCGATTGAGAGGGACTTGCGGGCCGAGGAGGTGACCTGCGGCGGCACCACCGTTCCGAGGGTCTCGGACAACCGGTTGTAATACGAATTGATCTCCCGCGCCCGCTTGGCCCCCAGCGTTACCAGGGTGAACTTGGAGCCCGCTCGATCGAGCAGACCTTCGATCGGCGGGTTCATCATCGTGTCGTGGCGCGATGCCATGGCAGATCCTCTTGGTTGAGGGCGGGTGGAGCAAAGATGCTACCAGCGGAGACCGACGGCACCGCCATTATCCAGCGGCCCTCAAGGAAAGGCGGCCCGGGCCTGGGCGATGATCGCCTCGGCCACTACCTCGGGGGCCTCCCGACTGGAGTCGAGTACGAGGTCGTAAATGGACTGATCCAGGAGGTTGATGCCGTAGACCGAGTGGTAGCGATGCTGTTCGACGGCGGCTCGCTCCGCGTTGGCGACCAGTGCCTCAGCGACGGTGGTGCCGTCCCGCTCGGCCACTCGGCGGGCCCGCTCGGTGTCGTCGCAGTGCACCCACACCCGAACCGAAGCCAAACCCGCCTGCTGGGCCAACCATCCAGCCAGGCGGGCCTCAATCACGCAGTCGCCCTGACGAGCCCGACTCTCGAGACGATGGTCGAGTTCCCGATCGATCTCGGGATGATCCTGGGCGTACACCCCGAACCCGGCCAGCGACATGCCTGCTTCCGCCGCCAACTGACGAAAGACCTCTCCCCCCGGTACGCGCTCGACCCCAAGAGCATCCGATACCAAACGGGAAGCCGTAGTGGTGCCGGAGCCTGCCAACCCCGAAATCGTGATCAGCACCGGCGCCGACGAATCAGCGAAACGCTTCGAGGAGCGCCTTGCGTTGCTGTTGGCCCAGACCCTTGACTCGGCGGGTGTCGGAGATTCCGATCTCCTCCATGGTGCGACGAGCTTTTACCTTGCCCACGCCCGGCAACGATTGAATCACCGCCAGCACCTTCATCTTGTCGATGTTGATGTCGCTGCCGGATCGCTCGAGCAGTTCGGCGAGGGTCAACGACCCCATTTTGAGCATTTCCTTGAGTTCGGCACGAGCCCGGCGGGCCTCGGCTGCTTTCACAAGGGCCTGGCTTCGTTGCTCGGCGGTCAGAACGGGAGGCTGCGGCATGAGGCGACCCTACTCACAAACTCAGAGCACACACGCGCCCACGGCAGTGGCGATGACGGCGGCGGCGGCGGCGGGATCGTCGGAGTGGGTCACGGCGCGCCCGATCACCAGCAGGTCGGCACCAGCGGTGATGGCCTCCTCGGGGGTAGCGGCCCGGGCCTGATCGTGGCGCGGGGCACCCGCCGGACGGATGCCGGGGACCACGGTCAACAGACGGGGCCCGTACTGCTTTGCCTCGGCCACATCGGAAGCCGCGCACACAATGCCACCACAGCCCGACTCCAATGCCGCCTGCACGCGTTTGGGGAGGATGTGGGCTGGGGCATCTCCATCGCTGGTGAGCACCGTCACCGCCAACGCCGTCGGGATAGGGAGACCGGCGGCGGCGGCCCCGGAGATAAAGCCCTCCACTCCGGCCTTGAGCATGGTGGTGCCGCCCTGGGCATGGAAGTTGAGGTATCGGGCGCCGAGCGAGCCGATAACCCGAGCGGCCCGCTCCACGGTGGTAGGGATGTCGTGGAACTTCAGGTCGCAGAACACGTCGTAGCCCATGTCCTGCAGGGCTCCCATCACGTTGGGACCCGACGCGCTGTACAACTCGAGGCCCACCTTGGCGGTACTAAACCAGGGCTGGAGATCCCGCGCCAGACGCAGCGCGGCCACGGAGTCGTCGAGGTCGAGCACGAGGGCCAGTCGGGAACGCACTGCTTCGGGGGCGGCGGGCGGAGCGGTCATGGGGTGGTCCTTTCGTGAGCCGTCCCCACGATGTCACGCATTCGGGTTCGATGCGTGCGATGCGCCCACGCCCGCAACTCGTGCAGTACCCGGGCCGGGGCGCGTGGATCAGCAAAAGTGGCCGTTCCCACTTGGATTGCACTGGCCCCCGCCAGCAACAACTCGGCCGCCTCCGCGCCGTTACCCACGCCCCCCACGCCCACAATGGCCAGGTCAGGAAGGGCGGTGTGGACGTCGTGCACAGCTCGCACCGCTACGGGATGAATCGCCGGGCCCGAGAGTCCGCCGCCTCGTGCCCCCGACCCCAGGCGGTAGGCCCCGGTCTCAGGATCGATCGCCATCCCCAAGACGGTATTTACCAACGTCACGGCTTCCGCACCGGCGGCCTGGGCGGCCGCCGCGATCGGCACGAGATCGGTCACGTTGGGGCTGAGTTTGGCCCAGCGCGGTCTTCCGCAGCCGGCGGTGGCGGCCATGGCCTCACCGGTCGCCGTCACCGAATGGGCGAAGAGGTCCCGACCCGATTCGGTGTTGGGACACGACAGGTTCACCTCCACGGCGATGACCCCGGCGGGAGCCTCGGCCAGTGCGCGCGCCGCCGCTTCGTATTCGGCCACACTGCGCCCCCAAATGGAAGCCACCACGCGGGCGCCGGTGGCCAACAGAGGGGGCAAGTCACGAAGCAGCCAGGCCTCCACCCCCGGACCCTGCAGACCCACGCTGTTGATCATCCCCCCGGTTGTCCCATGGACCCGCAACGGCGGATTGCCGGCCCATGCCTGCGGTGAGAGCGACTTCACCACCACGGCCCCGAGCGCACCCAAATCGAGGTAGGGGGCCAACTCGGCGCCATGTCCCGCCGTGCCCGACGCGGTGAGGACCGGATTGGGCAGGGCCACCGAGCCCACCATCGTGGACAGATCCACCTCTGGGAAGCGGGACGACTTCATTCTTGGAGGGGCAGCAGGGGTCGGTCGTGGTCGATGCCTTGGTGGTACTCCTGCAGGGTACGGACGGTGAGTTGATGCGCCGCCCGGTCCAGGATGCCGCTGGCCGCGGCCAAGCCGGCGGCGGCGGTGGTGAGGCACGGCACGCCGTGGGCGGCGGCGGCGGCGCGGATGTGGGCGCCATCGGCCCGGGCACCGCGCCCACGCGGGCTGTTCACCACCAACTGCACTCGATCCGACGCGATGAGTTCGACAGCGTCCATCCCGGTGCCCTCCCCCACCTTGGCCACGCGGGTCGACACGGCGATCCCGGCGCTATCAAGCGCATCGGCGGTACCCCCGGTGGCGGCGATGGTGAAGCCAGCCTGCACGAATCGACGGGCCGCTTCGATGCCCACGGTCTTGTCCCGATCGGCCAACGACATGAACACGCAACCGGTAGAGGGGAGGCGGTCGCCGGCGGCGAGTTGGCTCTTGGCGAAGGCCAACCCGAAGGTGCTGTCGATGCCCATCACCTCTCCGGTGCTGCGCATTTCCGGTCCCAGTACCGAATCGGCATCGGGGAAGCGATTGAAGGGCAGCACCGCCTCTTTGACAGCCACGTACCCACCCGGTGAAGGGGCGCACAACAGACCCTCCTTGCGGAGTTCCTCGAGGGTGGCGCCCACCATCACCCGCGCCGCCACCTTCACGAGGGGTACCCCGGTGGCCTTGGCCACGAAGGGCACGGTACGGCTCGCCCGCGGATTGGCCTCGATCACGAATACCTGATTGGCCTTCACGGCGTACTGCACGTTGATGAGGCCAAGCACGGCGAGTTCGCTGGCGATGGCGCGCGTATGGGCCTCAATGACCGCCAGGGTCTCAGGGGAGAGTGAATAGGGCGGAATGGCGCAGGCCGAGTCGCCCGAGTGCACCCCCGCTTCCTCCACGTGTTCCATGACCCCGCCGATGATCACTTCGCCGGTGTGGTCCCGGATGGCGTCTACGTCTACCTCGGTAGCATCTTCTAAGAAGCGGTCCACCAACACCGGCCGCTCGGCCGCCAGACCTCCCTCGCGTCCCAGGCTCCCGAAGCGGGCCAGTTGTTCCATCGCCCCGCTGAGGGAC
The DNA here is from genome assembly GCA_945898515.1 of Candidatus Neomicrothrix parvicella RN1. GTDB lineage: Bacteria > Actinomycetota > Acidimicrobiia > Acidimicrobiales > VFJN01 > VFJN01. Next base: position 8,336 of record CAMDIH010000013.1, read on the forward strand.
TGGTCGTCGTAGACGATCTCCATGGCCCGGCCGCCGAGCACATAGGACGGGCGCATCAGCACGGGGTAGCCGATCTTTTCCACGATGGCCTGAGCCTGCTCGAGCGTGGTGGCGGTGCCCCCGGCCGGTTGAGGAATCTCCAGTCGGGCACAAAGGGCGTTCCAACGCTCCCGGTCTTCGGCCAGATCAATCGACTCCGGTGAGGTGCCCAGGATGAGTTCCTCGGGGAGTAGCCCCGCCAGTTTCAGTGGCGTCTGTCCTCCCAAACTCACGATCACGCCTTTGAGAGTGCCCGAGGCCTGCTCAGCCTCGATCACGTTGAGGGCATCTTCCAGGGTGAGGGGCTCAAAGTAGAGGCGATCGGAGGTGTCGTAGTCGGTGGACACGGTTTCGGGGTTGCAGTTGAGCATCACCGTCTCGTAGCCCGCATCGGCCAGCGCGAAACTGGCGTGCACACAGCAGTAGTCGAATTCGATGCCTTGTCCGATGCGGTTGGGGCCCGACCCCAAAATGAGCACCTTTTCCCGACCCGAGTAGGCCACTTCGTCTTCGTCTTCATAGCTGGAGTAGTGGTACGGCGTCTGCGCGTCGAACTCGGCGGCGCAGGTGTCCACCGTCTTGAAGGTGACCCGCACGTCGGCGTGGTGTCGAGCGGCGCGCACGTCGGCCTCGGGTACGTCCCACAGCCATCCGAGTTGGGCATCGGAGTAGCCCAGGCGTTTGGCGCGGCGCCACCCCCGGCGGTCCATCCCGCTGAATCCGGCCGCCGCCAGCACTTCGCGTTCCTCCACGATGCTGAGGATCTGATCGAGGAACCAGGGATCCACCTTCGTGCGCTCGGCCAGCACCTCCACCGAGATCCCCCGGCGCAGGGCGGCCTCGAGTTGGAAGGGACGGTCGGGGGTTCCAACGGCGGCGCGGCGCAGGAGTTCTTCGTCGTCGAGGTCTTCCAGAACCCGCTCGGCCGGATCGCAACCCAGGCCGTAGCGTCCGAGTTCCAGCGACCGCATCGCCTTTTGGATCGACTCCGGGAAGGTACGACCGATGGCCATAGCCTCGCCGACCGACTGCATCGAGGTACCCAGCACCCCCGGGCTGTCGGGAAACTTCTCGAAGGCCCAGCGCGGCACCTTGGTCACCACGTAGTCGATGGTGGGCTCGAAACTGGCGGGGGTGGCGCGGGTGATGTCGTTGGGGATCTCGTCGAGGGTGTAGCCCACCGCCAACTTGGCGGCGATCTTGGCGATCGGGAAGCCGGTGGCCTTGGAGGCCAACGCCGACGAGCGCGACACGCGCGGATTCATCTCGATGATCACCATGTCGCCATTGGCCGGGTTGAGCGCGAACTGCACATTCGACCCACCGGTCTCCACCCCCACGCGACGGATACAAGCAAACGCCGCGTCGCGCATCAACTGGTATTCCACGTCGCTCAGCGTCTGGGCAGGAGCCACGGTGATCGAGTCGCCGGTGTGCACACCCATCGGATCGAGATTCTCGATCGAACAGATGATCACGCAGTTGTCGGCGGTATCCCGCATCACTTCGAGTTCGTATTCCTTCCACCCGGCGATGGAACGCTCAATGAGGATTTCCTTCACCGGACTGGCGGCGATGCCGTTGGCCGCCAGACGCGTGAACTCCTCGGGAGTGCCGGCAATACCGGTGCCCTTGCCGCCGAGGATGTAGGCCGGGCGGATCACCAGTGGTAGCCCAATCCGGGCGGCCACCGCCTCGGCCTCGGCCAGCGAGTGCGCCACCCCAGACTCCGGAACGCTCAGGCCGATCCCCTGCATGGCGATCTTGAACAACTCGCGATCCTCGGCGGTGCGAATGGCCTCGGCGTTGGCGCCGATCAACTCGGGCGTGCCGGGGACACCCACCGCCCCGCGCTCCACCAACTGCATGGCCAGGTTCAACGCCGTTTGGCCGCCGAGGGTTGGCAGCACCGCATCGGGCTGCTCCCGTTCGATGATCCGACACAGGATGTCCACATCCAGCGGCTCGATGTAGGTCGCATCGGCGAACTCGGGATCGGTCATGATGGTGGCGGGGTTCGAGTTGGCCAGGATCACCCGGTAACCCTCGTCGCGAAGCACCTTGCAGGCTTGGGTTCCGGAGTAGTCGAACTCGCAGGCTTGGCCGATCACGATGGGACCGGCCCCGATCAGCAAGATCGAAGCGATGTCGGTGCGCTTGGGCATCAGGCCACGCCCTGTTCGGCCACCGGGAGGCCCGCGGGGGCGCAGCGGGGTTGCGTCACACCCAGCATGGTGGCGAACTGTTCGAACAAATAGACGCTGTCATGGGGGCCGGGGGCGGCCTCGGGGTGGTGTTGCACGCTGAAGGCAGGCGCGTCGAGTACCCGTAGGCCTTCACATACGCCGTCGTTGAGGTTGACGTGGCTCATCTCCGCCCGCCCCGCGAGGCTGTCGGCATCCACCGCGAAGTTGTGGTTCTGACTGGTGATCTCGATGCGCCCGGTGGCGAGGTTCCGCACCGGGTGGTTGCCCCCGTGATGCCCGAAGGGCAGTTTCACCGTGTCGGCCCCGAGCGCCCGGCCCAGGAGTTGATGCCCGAGACAGATGCCGAAGATCGGCACCTGCCCCAGGAGCGCGGCAATGGCATCGCTGGCGTAGGGCACCGCGGCGGGGTCGCCCGGACCATTGGAGAGAAACACTCCTGCCGGTTGTCGCGCCAGGGTGTCGCTGGCCGAGGTACCCGCCGGCACCACTTCCACGTCGAACCACGAGGCCAGGTGGCGCAGGATCGTGCGCTTGATGCCGAAGTCGTAGGCCACCACCAGGGGCCGCTGGCCGTCGGCCAGGCGATAGGCCTCCGGGGTGGTGACCTGCGCCACGAGGTCCACGCCGTGGGTGCCGGGCTCGGCCCGGGCGGCGGCGAGCAGGGATGCTTCGTCGTGGCGGTCGAGGGGGCCGAAGGCGCCGGGGATGGCCCCTACTTGGCGGATGCGACGGGTCAACTTGCGGGTGTCGATACCGGCGATACCCGGGATGGAGTACGCCCGCAACTGGGCGTCAAGGTCGGCCTCGCTGCGCCAACTCGAACGACGGCGAGCCAGGTCCCGCACCACCACCCCCCGACAGAACGGTCGGCGGCTTTCGAAGTCGGCCAGGTTCACGCCGTAGTTACCAATGTGGGGGTAGGTGAAGGTGATGATCTGACCGGCGTACGACGGATCGGTGACCACCTCCTGGTAGCCGGAGAGCACCGTGTTGAAGACCACCTCCCCCGCCGCCAGGCCATCGGCGCCGATGGCCTCACCCTCGAAGGTGGTGCCATCGGCCAAAACCAGCAACGCATCACGCACGCTCATCGTTGGGCCTCTCCGTTGATCACTACGGGCTCTCCGCAGAGCAGGGTGTGGCGCACCTTGCCGGTAAGGGTGCGGCCGGCATAGGGGGTGTTGCGACTCCGACTGGCGAACGCGTCAGGATCCACGATCCAGGTGGCCGTGGGATCGATCACGGTGAGGTGGCCCGGGTTTCCCGGCGCCACCGGGAGCCCGTGAATGTGGTCTACCCCGAGGATTCGGGCGGGTTGCCATGACAGCAAGGCGAGCACCGCGGCGATGGGTAGGTCGAGTTCGGTGAGGGCCAGAGCCAGGGCGGTCTCGAGGCCAAGCATTCCCGGCGGCGCCGCGTCGAAGGCCGCTTCTTTTGCCTCCTGCGTGTGCGGGGCGTGGTCGGTGGCGATGCAGTCGATGACCCCAGTCGTCAGGCCGGCTCGCACCGCCGCTACGTCGGCTTCGGTGCGTAGCGGTGGGTTCACTTTGAACACCGGGTCGTAGCCCGCACACTCGGCATGGGTGAGGGTGAAGTGATGGGTGGTGGCCTCGCAGGTCACCGGCAGACCCGATGCTTTGGCAGCCTGCACCATGGCGATCGACCCGGCGGTGGACAGGTGCTGGAAGTGCACGCGGGTGCCGGTGAGCCGGGCCAGGGCCAGATCCCGCATGACCATCAGTTCCTCCGCTTCGGAGGGCTGGCCTGGGATACCAAGGCGGGCGGACCATTCGCCTTCGTGCATGTGCCCGCCAGCGGCCAGGACGGGATCCTCACAGTGCTGGGCGAGGATCACGCCGGTGGGTAGGCCGCTGGCGTATTCCATGGCCCGGCGCATGAGGCGGGTATCAGCCACCCCGGCCCCGTCGTCGGTGAAGAAGCGCACGCCGAGGGCGGCCATCTCCCCGAGAGGGGCGAGTTGTTCGCCGCCGCGTCCCACGGTGATCGCCCCGGAGGTGCGCACGTCGCAGGGGGCGGCCCGTCCCAGTTCGAGTACTTCGCGCACGATCCCGGCATGGTCGATCGCCGGAATGGTGTTGGGCATAGCCAGGATGCACGTGTAGCCGCCGAGGGCCGCCGCGCGGGCCCCGGTTTCGATGGTCTCGGCCTCTTCCTGACCGGGTTGGCGCAGATGGCTGTGGAGGTCCACCAGGCCGGGGCTCACCACGCATCCCGCTGCGTCGAGGACGGTGTCGCCCGGTAGATCGGAACCCACCGCCGCGATCAGGCCGTCTTCCCCGATCACCACATCGGCCGGGCGTTCCCCGGTGGCATCGATGACCCGGCCGCCTTTGATCACGATCGTTCCCATCAGCCCGTCACCCCCACCGATGATTCCGAGTCCGTTACCGACACGTCGGAGTGCTCCCCATCGGGGGCCTCCTCGGGAACGCCGGGGTCGAGGATCTTATCGACGCCCTGCCCGAGCAGGAGATACAGCACCGCCATGCGCGTGGCGACACCGTTGCGTACCTGATCGACGATCTTCGAGCGGGGAAGATCGGCCACTTCCGCGCTGATTTCCACCCCACGGTTCACCGGCCCAGGGTGCATGATGAGCGCATCGTCGCGCATGGTGTCCACTCTGCGCAGGGTGAGGCCGTAGAGGCTGGTGTATTCCCGTAGGGACGGAACCAGGTTCTCAGTCATTCGCTCCTGCTGCATGCGCAGAATCCCCACCACATCGAGACTGGGGAGCACGGCGTCGAGGTCGTGACTCACCGTGACGGGCCATCCGGCCAGGGACGGCGGCAGCAAGGTGGGGGGTGCCACCAGGGTGACCTGCGCACCCAGTGCGGTGTAGGCCAGCACATCGGACCGGGCCACACGGCTGTGCTTCACGTCGCCGACGATGCCGATGTGCATCCCCTCCAGCGAGCCCCGTTCCGATCGGATGGTGTAACTGTCCAGCAGGGCCTGCGTGGGGTGTTCGTGCCATCCGTCGCCCGCATTGATGATGTGCACCCGATCCTCGAGCCACCGGGCGATCTGCCAGGGCACCCCGGCGGAGCCATGCCGCACCACGATGGCATCCACCCCCATCGCCTCGATGGTGAGCACCGTGTCGCGCAGCGACTCCCCCTTCTTGACCGACGAGGACGACACGCTGAAGGTCATCGTGTCCGCCGAGAGACGTTTGGCGGCCTGCTCAAAACTGAGCCGGGTACGCGTGGAGTCTTCGTAGAACAGCCACACGACGTTTTTGCCCCGCAAGGCCGGCACTTTCGGGATGGACCGCCGAGAGACCTCCACGAAGGTGTCGGTGAGTTGGTGGAGCTGCTCGATGTCGGCGCGATTCAAATCGGCGATGGACAACAGGTGCGTCACGGCTTCACCACCTCTCCGAGATCAACACCCGTGGGGCTCACGTTCACAACCTCGTCGCGCCGGGTGGGGAGATTCTTTCCGACGTAGTCCGGTCGGATGGGCAACTCGCGATGACCTCGATCCACCATCACGGCCAACTGCACCGATCGTGGCCGCCCGTAGGCATTGAGAGCATCGAGGGCCGCTCGAATGGTGCGGCCGGTGTAGAGCACGTCGTCCACCAGCACCACGATGGCCCCGTTGAGGTCCATGGGAATGTCGGTGACGGCCTCGGGGAGTACCGGGCGAATCCCGATGTCATCGCGAAACAGGGCCACATCGAGGGTGCCAACCGGGGGGGTGCGCCCGCCGATCTCGGCCAGGGCCTCGGCAAAGGCTTCCGCTAGGCCCACTCCGCCGGTCTGGAGGCCCACCAGAACCACGCCGTCGAGGCCGTGATTGTGCTCGATGATCTCATGGGCCATGCGCCAGACCGCTCGCCGCACGTCTTCGGCGTCCATCACCTGGCTCCGGGCAATAAAAACGCCCCCAAAGGGGGGCGTGGAGCGTCGTTCACGTTCGGCCATCAGCCGGTTTCCTTTCTGCCGTCCGGGCCTCACGGGACCCGCTTAACGTCAGAACGGAATGATAGCACCGAAGCCCGCCCCCTCACCATGACGAGCGGATTCCGGCGCGTCCGCAGCCGCTCGGGCCGCCGCTTAGCCCGGGCGCACCTGCGTGGCGATCTTGGCGAGCAGGCCATTCACAAACCGACCGCTGTCGTCGGTGGAAAACCGGGTGGCCAACTCCACCACTTCGTTGAGCACCACCGCAGTGGGCACATCGGGACGGGTGAGGAGTTCAGCTGTGCCCATGCGCAGGGCGGCTCGATCGAGGGCCGGCATGCGCGACAGCGTCCACCCTTTAGAAAAGGCACTCATGAGGCCGTCGATCTGCTCTTGGTGTTCGTCCACCGCTCGCACGAGACCATCAGCGAACTCGTCGGCGGGGACCGGCAGGCGATCAAGCAGTTCGGTGCCGGTGCACCCTTTGGTTTCGGCCTCATAGAGCAGAGCCAGGGCCCGCTCACGCGCCCGGCGCCGCTCGTCGGCCAGCGACATCAGGCTCGGGTGAGGTACTCGCCGGAGCGAGTATCTACTTTGATGCGATCGCCCGGGTTCACGAACAACGGCACCTGGAGCACGAGGCCGGTTTCGAGCGTGGCGGGCTTGCGGGCCCCAGAGACGCGGTCGCCCTGTACCCCTGGCTCCGTGTTGGCCACGTTGAGTTCCACCGACGCCGGCAGATCCGACCCCACGATCTCATCGCCGTACATCTGAAGCACCACGGTGGAGCCGTCCACGATGTAGTTGGCGGCATGGGCCAGCGAGGTAGGCATCACGTTGAGTTGCTCGTAATTTTCGTTGTCCATGAACACGTAGTCTTCGCCGTCGCGGTAGAGGTATTGCATCTCCCGCTTGTCGATTATGGCTTGCTCGAGTTTCTCATCGGCCCGGAAGGTGCGGTCCATCTGGGCACCGTTGCGCATGTTGCGCAGCGTTGTTCGCACAAAGGCGCCGCCCTTGCCGGGTTTCACGTGTTGGAAGTCCACGACCTGAAACAGACCGTCGGACAAGTTGAGAGACATCCCACGCTTCAGATCGTTGGTGGAGACAGCAGACATTTCGTTGGGACCTCGGCTCTAGGACTTGGGGGCACGCGTGAGGGTACGACACCCGGATTCGGTGACCACAACGGTGTCCTCGATGCGCACCCCACCATGACCGGGGAGGTACACGCCCGGTTCGACGGTGACGACGTGGCCAGCCAGCAGCGTAGCAGCGTCAGTTGCGGCCACCCTGGGTGCCTCATGGATGTCCAGACCCACCCCGTGGCCGGTTCCGTGCACAAACGCCTCGGCCCAGCCCGCCGCCGCGATCACCTCACGGCAGGCCGTATCCACCGCCGCGGTGCTCACGCCTGCCGCTACCGCGGCCACTCCGGCGGCCTGCGCCTCACCCACCACCGTCAGCATCCGACGCTGGGTGGCATCGAGAGCGGCCGATCCGCCCACGGCAATGGTTCGAGTCATATCTGAGTGGTAGCCGTCGATCATCGCCCCGAAGTCGATCACCACCAGATCGCCGCGTTCGATCACCCGGTCCGACGGCATGTGGTGGGGCCGCGACCCAAGCGGGCCGGATGCCACGATCGTGTCGAAACTCACGGCGTCAGCCCCGCCCGTCCGCATGGCGGCGTCGAGTTCGAGGGCGAACACCGCCTCAGTGGGCCGATGCTCCAAGCCAGGGGCCACGGTCGCGAGCGCCGCATCAGCAATGGCACAGGCAGCTTCGATGCGCGCCACCTCGCCGCGGTCCTTCACGGCCCGAAGGGCCTCCACCAGCCCGGAGGAGGGAACCAGCGTGGTCGAGGGGAACACGTCGCGGGCATAACGCCCTTGTTCGGCCCAACTCACGTGCTCCGCCTCGATGCCGAGATTCCGCACCCCCTCGGCGTGGTCGCTCAGGGCCTCCCGGATCGCCGATGGGCTACGGCCGATGATCACCTCGGCCATCACCCCGGTGGCGTATAACTCTCCTCTCGCCTGTTCGTCATAACGGCCGTCGGTGATCAGACTCACCGACGTGGGCCCCACCCAGAGGTAGCCCGAGGAACCAGTGAACCCGGTGAGGTAACGGATGTTGATCAGGTGAGTCACGAGCAGGGCATCACAACCCGCCGAGTCCAAGCAGGCCTGTAGGCCCCGAACTCGGCTCGGCACTTCCATGGGGGGGACGATCACGCCAGCAGCCGGGCCACCGCCGCCAGCGCCATGGGGTAACCGTGGCCACCCAGGCCCGCAATCACCGCCGTGGCCACCGGGGCGATCACCGAAGTGGTGCGCCAGTCTTCGCGAGCAGCCGGATTCGAGAGGTGGAGTTCCACGATGGGGCCCTCGAAGGAAGCCAGGGCATCTTGCAACGATCGGCCGTAATGGGTGAGGGCCCCTGCGTTCACCACAATCGCCGCGCAGCGACCACGAGCGGCGTGTACGGCGTCCACGAGGTCGCCTTCGTGGTTGGATTGCTGATGCTCCAGGGTGAGGTCGTGGGCCTCAGCCACCGCCTGAGCGGCCGCCACGTGATCAGCCAGGGTGGCCGTTCCGTAGATCTCCGGTTCGCGCTCCCCCAACAGGTTCAGGTTGGGGCCACTCAAGAGCAACACGATCATGGACATCAGATTTCCTCCAGGGCAGCGCGGGCGTCGGATTCAGCGACGTCGGAAACCACCTCGACGCCTTCGGGTCCATCGAGCACGAAGGTCAGTCCGTGCAGAGCCTTCTTGTCATGGCGCATCAACTCGATGAGCCGGTCCGGCGCCACCCCAGGGGGTAGCGCCGAGTCCAGTTCGTAGGCCGCCAACACCCGGTGGTGCTCGTCCACACGAGCATCGTCGATCCGCCCGAGACGACGAGCCAGCTCGGCGGCGTAGGCCAGCCCCACCGCCACCGCCTCACCGTGGCGAAGGGCGTGGCCTGTTTCGATCTCGAGGGCGTGAGCCAGGGTGTGCCCGTAGTTGAGGATGGCCCGGCCTCGGAGGGCGTGGGGATCCTCGTGTTCGTCGCCGGCCACCACGTTGGCTTTGATTTGCACCGCCGCGGCGATGCGTTCGGGCAGATCAAGGGCCAGCAGATCCACGTCGGCCAGGAAGTGGTATTTGGCCAACTCCCCGCGACCCGACCGCACCTCTCGGTCGGGCAACGTGGCAAGGACATCGGTGTCGCAGAGCACCGCGCAGGGCTGCCAGAACGCTCCGACGAGGTTCTTGCCCTCCGGAAGGTTCACCCCGGTCTTGCCGCCGATCGCTGCGTCCACCATGCCCAGCAGGGTGGTGGGCACATGCACCACGGCCACTCCCCGGTGGTAACTAGCGGCAGCAAACCCGGCCACATCGGTCACCAGGCCACCCCCCACGGCCACCACCGCATCGGCACGGGTGAGGCCCCAGGCGGCCCATTGACGACACAACATCTCCACGGTCGCCAAGGTCTTGTGGGCCTCACCATCAGGGATGTCGGTCTGGCGTTGTTCGCAGCCAGCGTGCACGGTGATGCCGATGCCGGCTTGGCTGACCACCGCCACACGCCCCACTCCCTCGGGCAGTACGGCGGCGAGGTCGTGACGGGCACCCGGCCCGATCCGCACGGGGTAGGTGCGCTCGGCCACCGCCACCGGCACGATGATCACACCCTCACCGCCTGCTCGTGGGCCAATACCAACGCTGCGATGCTCTCGGCCATGGCCTGCTTAGGTTTGAGGCTGGAGCTATGAAACGGTTCGATGGGCACGGTGATGTCGGCCACCTCGGCGTAGAGCGGCGCGCGCGTGGCGTGCAATCGCGTGAGTACCTCTGCTGGTGGCTCCGCCCCGTGGAGCAGCGGTCGGTGGACCTTGCGCTCCACTCGGCTGGCGAGAAAGGCCGGGGTGGCATCCAGGAAAACCACGGTGATCTCCCGGCGCCGCATTCGGGCGCGGTTGTCCGATCGCAACACGAGACCGCCGCCGCTGGCGATCACACAGGGCTCGTGGTGTTCGAGTAGTTCTTCGAAGGTGTCGGCTTCGAGATCCCGAAAGGCATCCTCGCCATCACGTTCGAAGATCTCGGCGATAGTTCGGTCGGAGATCTCCTGGAGAGCGGCGTCGGCATCCACGAAATGGCGGTCGAGGGTGCCGGCCACCCGGCGCCCGATCGTCGTCTTACCGGAGCCCATGAGACCCACCAGCACCACGTGACGGATCATCGACTCAGCCGAGCGACGCGACGAACGCATCGCGGTTGCGTCGTAGTTCGGCCATGGAGTCGCCGCCGAACTTCCGGGTGGCTTCGTCGGCGAGCACGAGCGCCATCATGGTCTCGGCCACCACCCCCATGGCGGGTACCGCCGTCACATCGGTGCGCTCCTTGAACGACACCGTCTCGGCTTTGGTGGCGGTATCGACGCTCTTGAGCGTGGGCCGGTTGAGGGTGGCCAGAGGTTTCATGGCGGCGCGGGCCACGATCACTTCACCGGTGGAGATACCCCCTTCGGTGCCCCCGGCCAACGACGAGTCTCGCTGGTAGGAGGCCGTGGTGGTATTCCAGCTGATGGGATCGTGGGCGTCGCTCCCGCGCCGACCAGCCACCTCGAAACCATCGCCGATCTCCACCCCTTTCACGGCCTGAATCGACATGAGAGCCTGGGCGAGCAGGGCATCGAGCTTTCGGTCCCAGTGCACATGACTTCCGAGGCCCACCGGCACGCCGTAGGCCAGTACTTCCACGATGCCCCCGAGGCTGTCGCCGTCCTTGGCCGCCTGTTTGATCTGCGTCACCATCTCCTCTGCCGCCGTCGGATCGAAACAACGAACGGGCGACGCATCCACCCGGGACAGATCGCCGGGCCTAGGCCGGGCGGCCATCGGCGAACGGGCACCGCCCATTTGGATGACGTGGCTCAGAATCTCCACACCAAGATCGGCCAAGAGCGCCTTGGCGATCGTGCCCGCCGCCACCCGCGCCGCGGTTTCGCGAGCCGAGGCCCGTTCGAGGACATCGCGCGCATCAGCCAGGCCGTACTTTTGCATCCCGGCGAGGTCGGCATGGCCGGGGCGGACCTGGGTAAGGGGAGCCCGCGTGGGGCCGTCCTCGGCTCGCACCGACATCTCGCGTTGCCACTTCTCCGGATCGCGGTCCCACTCGCTGTTGGCCACCTCGATGGCCACCGGCGATCCCAGCGTGATGCCGTGCCGCACTCCACCGACAATGGTCACCTCGTCTTGTTCGAACTTCATTCGGGGGCCGCGCCCGTACCCCAAGCGTCGACGGCCCAATTCGGTTTGTACCTGCTCGGTGGCCAGGGCCAAGCCTGCGGGCAGGCCCTCCACGATCACCACCAGGGCTCGCCCGTGGGATTCACCGGCGGTCAGATACCGAAGCATGGCTGGAGGTTACCGGCCGGCCGCGCTGGTACTGGCACCGATTCCCGGCGGTAGGTTTCTCCTCCATGGAAAGTCACCGCCGCCCAGGTCGACGATGGGGAGCATTGCTGCTGTTGGTAGCCGTACTGGCGGCGTCATGCGGCCAGAGCGATCCGCCGACAGCCGAGAAGGCGCCATCCACCACGGTGGGGCTTCGGGCCATCGCGTGCGAGGCAACCACCGAAGACCCGGTGCGTCTGCCCGATGCGCCCGATCAAGGCACCCTCACCGATGCCCTGGCTCGACCCGACGGGCAACTGGTGGCCATCGGAGATGTGCTGTGGGTTCGCCCCGCCGGGGAAACCACCTGGACTAGCCAGGCCCGCCCCGGCGGGCCGCAGGATGCACCGCAGGCCATGACCGAGGCCAATGGTGAGGTGTGGGTCGCTACCAGAGACAACTCCGTGACCGATGCTCCGTCCCGGATGTGGCGATCGAGCGACCTCGTCACCTGGACCGAAACTCCTTGGCGGTTGGATGGCCGTACCGGCGCCACCACGCTGAGCGCACTCGCCCATGACGGTGGCCGTTGGTATGCCCTGAGCGGAGCGGTCGACGGCACCACCGCTGAGTTGGTCACCTCGTCTGATGGCCAGAACTGGACGAGGGCCAAGGTTGCCTCTTCCCCCGCCGTGGCGCCCGACGACAACAAGTTGATGGATTTGGAGGCCACCGCGGCGGGGGCGAGCGCAGTGGGGTTTGTGATTGGTAACCCCATCCGCCCGCTGCTGGCCGACTGGCCAACCGACGAACCGCCCACTACCGAGATCCTCAACAATACCGACCTCGCCGATGTCCGCCTGTGGGGATTGACCACCCGCCCCGATGGGCGTGTGCTCCTGGCGGTGGATCGCATCCGACGCAATGATGCCGGCGCCGACGTTGGCTTCACCGCCGGCGTGTTGGAGCTGACCCCCGACGGCCAGTTCCAAGTCGTCAAGATTCTCCCCGGCACCGACCCGTATTACACCGCAACCGATCTGGTGGTGCTCGGCGATGAGGTGGTGGTCTTTGGCTCGACGGGAGCCGACCGGTCATCACTGGTGCCGGTGACCTGGACCCTCTGCCTGGCCCCCACTTGACCATGGCCTCCGACGGGGTCCGCTACACGTAGAGGTGCTCGAACAGGCCCCAACCGATCTGGTCGCCGATGGTGAACTTGGCCACCGAATCCACGATGCCGAACATGGCGGCGCGACCCGGCTCCGACGCCAGGTCGTAAACCTTGCCCTGCACCTCCAGGTCCCCCTGATAGGCCCCGTGTTTCCAGCCATCTCCGTCGAAGCCGTAGCCCGTCCCCACTCCAATGTGCACGGGGAGCACCGGCTCCACCTGCACCACGAGGTCCCCCAAGCCAAGGGTGCCTCCCTCCACCAGCCCGAACAGGCCCGGACCGTTGGCATTCCAGCGCAGATCGTGTTCGGCCCGACCCAGAAAATCGACGCGACCATCGGGCCAGAGCCGAACGGCTTCCTCCAGCACCCGGCTGCCGTTATCGCGCTCCTGGCAAATGAACACCAGGGCGTGGTCGGGCATCCGGAAGGGGGCGTAGAGCCAGCGAAAGGCCCCGGCGGGATGGCTCGTGAGATTGCCGGGGGCCTCGGGTTCACCCACCGGCCGGATACCCCAGGAGCGGTCGCGGCTACCCCACCAATGGTCCGGGGTCACCTCCGAGCGATCGCCGTCCACGTCGATCCACCCACTCCATGAACCAAGTTGGGCGAAGCGGCAGGCATCGAGGAAGGCGCGGCCGTTGGCGTTTCGATCTACGTGCGGGGGTTCCTGAAAGGCCGGGACATAGCCCTCCCAGGTGAGGTCGTAGGACAGACCATGTTCCGGGGCATCCAGAGTGCAACGCAGGGTCTTGAGCCCCTCCACCACCTCTACCGCGAACGGGCCGACCGACGTATCACCGCGGTGGCGACCTAGTTCACGCGAGGCCCGCACCACCCGATGCTCATCGCCGCGGCGCACCACCGCGAAGGCATCCTGCACCCCGAGATTGGGATACTGGCCCATGCCCATGACGAGAAACATTTCGTCGGAACAGGGGTGGCAGTTGAAGTAATAGCGGTCGTAGAAGTTCCGGTCACTGGTGCCGGGTTGGCGAACCGGATGAGCGACTTGGTGGATCGGCAGGTCGTCGAGGGGCGAAAGCATCAGATCTCCTTGGGGTGGTGTGTCACGAAAGCCGGGCCGTGGGTTAGGAACGCTCGGCGAGCATCTCGGCCAGCAATCGGGTGCCGGTCTGGTCGAAGGCGGAATCGGCGGCACCGGGGAACACCCCACTCGCATCGAGGAGCATCATGACCCGCACCATCACCGAGGCGTAGCGGGCCGCCCCCAGGAGTTCGTACCACCCCAGATGGGCAGCGGAGTAGCCGCTGGCCTGCTCCCAACGGGCGATGGATTCAGCTCGACTGGGTAGCCCGGCGAGGCGCGGTACTTCGAAGGCCATGGTGTGATGACGGTCCAACAGGAGAAACCACGCCAGGTCTTGCACAGGGTCGCCATAGGTGACCATCTCCCAGTCCAAGACTGCGGCCACCTGTTGATGCTCGTCGAAGATCATGTTGCCAATGCGCGAGTCGCCCCAGCACAGAGCGGGCCGCTCGGGCGCGGGGGGAAGGGAAGCTTCGAGGATCGCAAAGGCTTCATCCACTACCGGATAGGGCACATCCCCGCCGGCGAACCGGCGGTACTCCCGATCGAGTTCCAACTGCCGAGCTGGCGAAACCAGGGCGAGCCACTCGAGCCCCAACGCCTCAACCTCAAGCCGGTGGATGGCGGCCATCGCATCCAAGCCGCTCTCCCATACCCGGCGTTGGCCGGGGCCGTCGAGGGCGTGCATCCATCCTTCGCCGTGATAGCCGGGGTTGTCGGCGGGTACCTCGCCCGCCACGCGATCCATGCACACGAAGCGTGCTCCGAGCACCGTCGTGTCCTGCTCGAACCAGCGCACCCTGGGCACCGCCACGCTTCCTTCTGCCCCCAGCGCCTGCATCACCGAAACCTGCGCATCGAAAGCGGTGGCGGGGAACACGGTGTGGCCGGTGGGTTCCACCCGAATGGCGAGGGGATGCACCTCACCCTGCCACTGCGCGTCAAACAGCAAGGTCTCGTTGGAGAACCCCGACAAACCCGGGATCGAAACCTCCCCCACCGTTACGGCGGTGGCCCCGGTGCGCGCTTCGAGCCAGGCCGCCAGGTGGGCCCGGGTGAGGCTTGGGTCGCGTTCGGTAGACACTGCCACTTCGGGGCTCCTCCCTGGCGGTCGCTGTGAAGAGATATACGGCGTTCGGTCTAGTTCAACCCCGGAGACCGACCGCGCCAAGCAGCACCACGTAGCACCCTAGGTCAACCCCGGAGACCGACCGCCCCAAGCAGCACCACGTAGCACCCCAGGGCCAGGGCCGGTCCAAACGGAAAGGCACCCCAAGTCCGGGTGACGATTTGTGCCACCAGGCCGAACACCACACCGAAGGCGCAACCCAACATCAAGGCGTAGAGCACCAGCCGCATCGGGCCCACCACGGGGTAGAGCGAAGTCCAGCCCAGCCACCCGAGATAGAGCCCCATGAGGAGAGCCAATTTCACATCTCCGAATCCCATGCCGCGCGGATACACGACGTGCGGCAGGAACAGCAGGAGGAAATAACCAACGCTGCCGGCCAGCGCTGCTTTGAACGGGCCCAAATCGCCTCGGTACCAGGAGATGGCCAACAAGAGCGGAAGGGCCAGCGCCAGAGTGGGGAAGGTGATCCGATCCGGAATACGCAACAACTGAAGATCGATCACCGACACGGTGATCAGTGAGGCCGTGAGGACCAGCAAGGGGATCAGTTCCAGGGAGGGGTACTGCACCGCCATGGTCGCAAAGGCCGCCACGGTCACCAGTTCCACGGCGAGCCACCGCCGGGGCAAGGGACCCTGCGCCGGGCGGCCGGCGCGAAGTAACCACGGTTGGGCCGGTATCCCCAGCCAGGACACCGGTACCGCCGTTTCACCTTCTCGCTCCCCGTGGAGCGGCACCCGCGAGGGCACCCGGTCGATGAGCACATTCAGGACCGGGGCCACCAGGAACCCGACCAGGCCCGCCGCTAGCACCACGGTTGTAGTTGCATCCATTGCCATGACCAAGAACCTAACGAACCGGTCTCAGGCGTCGAGACTGGAGGTGAGATAGCGCAGTTCGTTGGGGTCCACGGCCCGATCGGCGGCGTCGTTCACCGTCACGTGGCCCTCGATCACCAACTGGGCCAGCGACTGATCCATCGTGCGCATTCCCATCGCTGGCCCCCCGAGCATGGCCTTCACCAAGTTGCCATGGTCGCCCTCACGGATACAACGGACCACCTCCGCGGTGGGCTTCATCACTTCAGTGGCCAGGGCGAACCCTCCGTCAATCGCCGGCACCAACTGCTGCACCACGATGCCGCGCAGGGTCGTGGCCAACTGGAGTCGTACCTGGACCTGCTGATCGGCCGGAAAGATGTCGACCAAGCGCTCCAGCGTCTTGACCGTATCGAGGGTGCGGAGGGTGGCCATCACGAGATGGCCCGTCTCCGCGGCGGCGAGCACATGGCGCACGGTGGCGACATCGGGGATCTCCCCCACCACCAGAACATCGGGATCCTGCCGGAGCGAATAGCGCAGACCCGATTCGAACGTAGCGGTGTCCTCCCCTACCTCGCGCTGATTCACGATGGCGGCCCGGTGTTTGTGAAGAAACTCGATCGGTTGTTCCACCGTGAGGATGTGACAGGCGCGGGCCCGGTTGATGCGGTCGACCAAGGAGGCCATGGTGGTGCTTGTCCCGGAGCCGTGCGGCCCGCATACCAGCACCAGCCCTTTGGTGTGGTCGGCCCATCGGATCACGTCGTCGGGCAGACCGAGGTCCTCGGCGGAAGGAATCTCCGCCGGCACCAACCGCAGGACCGCCCCCACGGAGTCGCGTTGAACGAACGCCGATACGCGGAACCGGCCGCGTCCGGGGATGGCGTGGGAGGTGGCCAACTCGCCCTCGGCCAGGAAGCGTTCGCGTTGCTTTTCCGTGAACATGCCGAGCACCAAACGCCGCACCTCGGAGCCGTTGAGCGGCGCCATGTTCGCCATCCGGCAGAGTTCGCCTTGCACCCGCACCGCCGGCGGGGCACCCACCGTCAGGTGGAGATCAGAGCCGCCGGTGGCCAGCACTTGATCCAATAGATCGTTGAGTTGCAAACCGGATGACCCCGGCGTTGCGGTCGTAGGGGTGGGCGCGCTCGCCTCCTCGGATCCTGATCCATCGGGCTGGCCGACGCCATAGATCTGCTCGACGAGGGCCAGTAGGTCGGCCCGCACCGCCACCGCCGGGAGAATGGGCACCCCCAACAACTCGGCGAGCGCGGCCACGGTCGGCTCGTCGCCGGGGTCTTCCATCGCCACGAGGAGACCGGCGGCGCGCCGTTCCAGCACCACGGCAAGATGGCGACGGGCAAACGCTTCGGGCACGAGCCCCCATACATCGGGCAGGATCGACCTCTCGACGAGGTCGACGTAAGGGACCCCAAGTTCACTGGCCACCGCGGCCATGAGATCCTGCTCACTCACGAGCTGATCGATCATCAACAGATTGCTCAGATGGACGCTGTCGCGGGCCTCACGGGCCAGAAGTTCGTCGAGGGCATCGCGGGAGAGCACGCGCCGAGCCACCAAGAACTCACCGAGTCGTCGAGAAGAAATACGCATCGTCAAACCATGCCCCATACCACCCGCAGGCGTTGGTGATGCCCTTAGCTCTTCACCGACGAGAGGAACTTCACCAACATGCCGCGACTAGGCGACACCTCGCTGACTTCGGGCTCATCGCCGTCGGCTTGCGCCTCGTCCGCCGTCGCCAGGAGAACCGCTTCGGCTGCCTGGGGGGAGAGTTGGGCAAGTTGCCGCGTGATGTCGTCGGGGTCGGCCTTATCGCCCTGGCTGGCGCGTAACCCCGGAAAGGCCTCGGCCGGATCTAGCAACTCATCTTCCACGGTGTCATAGGACTGAGCCGGGGCGAGGCTGGGGAACTCCATGGGCACGAAGCGCTCCGATTCGGGCAGGTCGGGGGCCACCGTCCGGGCGGGACGAGCGACGGCTTGGGGAGCCGGCACCGTCGGTACCGGAACCGGAATCGGATCGGCAACCAACGTCGGAACCGGAATCGGATCGGCAACCAACGTCGGAACCGGAATCGGATCGGCAACCAACGTCGGAACCGGAATCGGATCGGCAACCAACGTCAGGGCCGGAGCCATCTCGGGGGCGTCCGGGGTGACCAGCACGGGAGCAGCCGGATCCACCGCCAGGATCCCCAACTCCACGAGTTCCTTGATGTTTCGAGAAGCCGCCACTTCACTGAGCTCAAGTGTGTCGGCCACTGCGTGCATCGTGGCGCCACTGGCCACCGCCACGATGGCATCCCACCGGGGTTGAGTGATCACGATCTCCTCGCCCGGGAGCACCTTGGCGAGTCGAACCCAAACATCCATCGAGGGCACCACAGTCTGGATCTCCCGCCATTCGCCCAGGAGTGCCTCCGCGTCTTGCAGGAGCGTCATCACGTCCTGACCGAGGCTGGGGCCGTCGTGGGTGGCCTCCGGATCGAAACTGAACTCGCCGTTGTCGAAGCGAAGCAATTCGAACAGCCCGGCCACCGGTTCGCTGGACTGGGGGGCGTGGGGTACCTCTAGGGCCGACACGGTGCCGTCGCTCACCCACACACTTCCGCTGCCGCGTTCCCCACTGAGGCGGAGGCAACCGGTCTTCTTCGCAGTGGCGAGCAGAGCCAGTACGTCGGGAAGAGCAAAGGTGTCGAGCGTCCCCTGAAGAGCCACAATGTCTCCTGTGTCGATGAATGTTCTCCTAGTTATCGGCAGGATTTCCCGGGAACTCAAGCCCAACTTTCCTCTAGCCAGGCCGGCGCTGGCCCAGCGCCGTACTCGCCGCTAGCCGCATGGCCGCCAGGGGCGGTTCTTCACCGGTCCAGGCCCGGAAGGCGTGCGCCGCCTGGTACACCAGCATGCCAAGGCCATGCACACTGCGCAGGCCCTGCGCGGTGGCGGCCACCATGAGGGGAGTCGGGGCCGGGTGGTACACGAGATCGAACACCACCTGACCGGGGGCGAGCAGGGTGACATCGAACGGGAGCGGCTCCGGCCGACCCCCCGGGGCGGCCCCGAGCCCCATTCCAAGCGGGGTGGCGTTCACCACCAGGCTCGCCTCGGCCAGATCGGTCATGCTCCCCACGCGGGCAGAGTGACCAGCGATGACAGCGGCGCGCTCGGCGGCGGGGGCCGATCGGTTCACGATGGTCACCCGAGCCCCCGCCTGGGCCAGGGCGCGGGCCACGGCACGCCCGGCTCCCCCAGCTCCCACCACCACACAGGCTTGCCCCTCGATCTCGATGCCTTCGTCGATCCGCAGCGCATCCAGAAATCCAGCACCGTCGGTGTTGTCGCCGTGGAGCGCGCCGGCGCGCTGGGTCACACAGTTGGCCGCCCCCAGCAACGCCGCGTCTTCCGAGATGCTGTCGAGGGCGGGGAGAATGGCCGCCTTATGGGGCATCGTCACCGACACGCCCTCGATCCCCAGCGCCCGCAGTGCCTCCATGGCGCCGGTCGCCCTTCCCTCGGGTACCTCGAAAGCAAGGTAGGCCCAGTCCATGCCGGAGGCCACAAAGGCTGCGTTGAACATCACCGGCGATAGGGAATGGCGGATCGGAGACCCGATCACCCCGGCGGTGCGGGTTCGGCCGGTGAGCGTCACACCACTGCTCCTATCCACATCCAAGACCTAAGGCCTCACAGCGCCGCTTCGCCTGGATGAACTCGGAATTGCTGTCGGTGAAGAAATGGTTACCGGACGCATCGGCAAGTACGTAGTACGTCCAGGGCCCCTCGGCGGGGTTGAGGGCGGCCGCGATGCTTTCCCGCCCGGGCGAGGCGATCGGTGTTGGTGGCAGGCCCGTGACCAGGCGGGTGTTGTAGGGCGAGTCGCTGGTGAAATCGATGTCGTCGCGACTGCGACCGTTCAAGACGGCCTCATAGCGAGAGGTGGCGTCAATGCCCAACGGGATGCCCTGGCGGAGTCGGTTGTAGATCACCTGGGCCACTTTCGACCGCTCCGCGGGCACCTTGGTCTCCTCCTCAATGAGTGAGGCGACGATGAGGATTTCGTAGGGCGAGAGATTGAATCGGGGTTGCGCCGTCTCAACCTCCAACTCGATGAGGGTTTGATCCAATAGATCCACCATCTGCTGCAGCACCATCTGGGCATCGGCGTCATCGGCCACCCGATACGTCTCCGGGAACAGGATGCCCTCGGAGGAGGGCAAGCCCGGACCCAGTACCGACGAGACGATCTGCCCGTCGGCGAGCAACCGTGCCATGACCACCGGGTCTAAGCCCAGGCCCGCATCGGTGGAGGCGAGCCGAGCCAGCGTTTCGGGCACGGTGAGTCCCTCGGGCACCGTGAACGACCGCTCTTCGGCCGGCCGGGGACCCGCCGCGAGCACGTCGATCACCTCGGCCATGGCGGAGTTCTGGCGGAGTACGTAGATCCCCGCCTCGAATGGGCCGCCGCCGTTGATCCGGAGGTACCAATCCCATACCAAGGCACTGGCGATGATGCCCTCGCCCGCCAACTGCGTCCCGATGGAGCGAGAACTAGCGCCCACCGGCACCGTGATCTCCTCCTCAGTGCCCGGACCTCCCGGCGGCGTCACTTGACGGCTCACCCACAGCGCCGATCCTCCGAGGACCACCACGGTGAGCAGGACCAGGCTGACCAGCACCACGAGCACGCGCCGACGCCGCGATGGCCGGGGTCGCTCTTGGATGCCATTGTCGTCTGGGGCGACTTCGGGCGGGCGGCGTGCCGCGGAGAAGTGGGCCGGCGGATTGCTCATCGTGGTCCATCTTCACTCGCCGGGCTCAGGCGGCGGTGATCAAGCCACCCCTGCAGCATGATGGCGGCGGCCACCTTGTCCACCACCCGGCGGCGAGCGTCGGCCTTCAGGTCCTGGGTCATCAGGTACTGGTCGGCGGTCACGGTGGTAAAACGCTCGTCCCAGGTAACCACCGGCAGTCCGGTGGCCTCACCGATCTCGGTGGCTTCGTCCAACGCGGCGGCCGCCGCCGGTCCTACGGTTCCGTCGAGCGACAGCGGTAGCCCCACCACGAGGCATACCGCCCCGGCTTCCTCCGCCAGGTCGGCGAGCCGAGCGTGGTCGCGCGTCCGACTCCCCGAGCGAGTGACCACCTCATAGGGGGTGGCGACGGTGCCCTCCGAGTTCGCCAGGGCCACGCCGATGCGCTTGGTACCGAGGTCGATGCCCAGCGCCCTCACTGGTTGCTCAGGCCGATCGCTTGGCGCACCGTCTCCAAGGCGGCGTCGATGCCTTCGGCGTCTTTCCCTCCCGCTACCGCCAGGATCGGGTCCTGGCCGCCGCCGCCTCGAATGAGTTGTTTGGCGGCTTCCAGTAGGGCTGATGCGTTGAAGCCGCTATCAGGGGCCACCGCGGAGACCATCGCCGCTCCCCCGGCGTCGGGCGCCGTGGCCAGTACCACCGCCACCAGGCCCTGATCCCGCAGGGCCAGCGCCAGATCCCGCAGCGTGTCCCGCTCCATCGGCGCCACGCGGGCTACCAGGATGCCCTCCACCGCCTGGCTCAGCAGCGCCCCGGCTTGGCCCCCGGCGGCGTCACGCTTGAGGACCTTCACTTCCTCGCGCAGTGCCTTGATGTCCTCCAGTCGCTTACGAGCGCCTTCCACCACCTCACCCACCGGCACGTTGAGCACCTCGGCCAATTCCGCCAGCACCTGTTCCTCGGCGCGAATGCGCTCAATGGGTCCCAGGCCAGTGATGGCCTCGATGCGTCGCAGGTTCGAGCCGATCGATGATTCCGAAACGATCTTTACCGGGCCGATATCGCCGAGCGCCGCCACATGGGTGCCGCCGCACAGCTCGGTCGAATGAGGCCCGGCCTCCAATACCCGCACGATGTCGCCGTACTTGTCGCCGAAGAAGGCGATGGCTCCGGCTGCGGTGGCCTCCGCTTTGGTGGTCTCGTAGTGACGCACCGGGCTGTTGCCGAGGATTTCGTGATTGGCGAGGTCCTCGATCTGCTGGATCTGGGCCGGGGTGAGCGCATCGGAGGGGCCGAAGTCGAACCGAAGGCGGTGCGAATCCACCAATGACCCTTGCTGCTTCACGGTGTCACCGAGCACCTGACGGAGGGCCCAATGCAGGATGTGGGTACCGGTGTGATTACGCCGGATGGCTTGGCGACGTTGGTCATCGATCCCGGCGGTCACCTCCTGCCCCACCTCAATGCTGCCGGTGAGGGGGCGCACCACATGCCGGTGCAAACCGGGGAGGCCGTAGGTGGTGTCGAGCACTTCGCCGGTGCCGGTGGCGGTGGTGAGGTGGCCGGTGTCGCCTACCTGGCCGCCCGCCTCGGCGTAGAAGGGGGTGCGATCCAAGAACACCGACACAGTTCCGTCCTCCGCCGGAATCACCGCCAGCACCACCGCTTCGACCTCAACCTCCTCGCGTCCCACAAAGGTGCTCGCGCCGTGATCGTCGAGGATCTGTTGGAAACTGGTGCGGTTGGCGTACACGTCGCCTTTCTTGCCGGCGTCTTTGGCCCGCTGCCGCTGTTCCCCCATCAACGTCCCGAACGTGTCCAGATCGACGCCCACGCCCCGCTCGGCGGCCATCTCCTGGGTGACCTCCACCGGGAAGCCGAAGGTGTCGTGGAGTTTGAAGGCCACCTCGCCGGGTACGTCGGTGGCGCCGGTGGCGAAGGTCTCCTCCAGGAGGGTTACGCCCCGGCTGAGGGTGGTCCGGAAGCCACCTTCTTCGCGTTCGATGATGCCCAGAACGGCCTCGCGGTGGGCGGTGAGGTCCGGGTAGGCATCGCCCATCGTGTCGATGCAACTCGACACGAGCTCCGGGAGCACCAGATCGTTCACCCCGAGGAGGTAGGCAAATCGCACGGCGCGGCGAATCAGGCGACGCAGCACGTAGCCGCGATCCTCATTCGACGGAATCACGCCGTCGTTCACGAGGAACGTCATGGTGCGGGTGTGGTCGGCCAGCACCCGCAGCGCCCAGTCGGTGTCGGCCTCGGTGCCGTACGTACGCCCGGTCACCGACTGCGCGGTGTGCAGGAGCGGAGCCATGATGTCCACGTCCATGACGGTGGGGACACCCTGCAGGAGCATGAGCCAACGTTCGAAGCCGGCGCCGGTATCCACGTTCTGGGCGGGCAGGGGGGTGAGGGTGCCGTCGGCGTGGCGGAAGTTCTGCATGAACACGAGGTTCCAGAACTCCACGTAGCGATCGGCTCCGCCGTGGGCCGGGCCGCCCGCCTCGCCCCATTCCGGACCGCAGTCGTAGTGGATCTCCGAACACGGACCGCATGGTCCGGTCTCGCCCATCTCCCAGAAGTTGTCCGGGCCGAGGCGCTGGATGCGGTCCATCGGGATCCCGATCTCCTCGTGCCAGATGGCCTCGGCGGTGTCGTCGCTGAGATGCACGGTGGGCCAGATGCGATCCCCGTCGAATCCGGCTGCCAGCACTAGTTCCCAAGCCCACTTGATGGCGTCGAGTTGGTAGTAGTCGCCGAAACTCCAGTTGCCCAGCATCTCGAAGAACGTGAGGTGACGCCGTGTGCGGCCGATCTCGTCGATGTCGTTGTGCTTCCCCGCGAGGCGCACGCACTTCTGAATGGTGGCCGCCCGCGGCGGCGTGAAGGGCACCGGTTCTTCCCCCAAGAAGTAGGGAACGAACTGCATCATCCCGGAGTTCGTGAACATCGTGGCGGTCGGGTGGGTGGGCAACAGGCTCGACGAGGGTGCCAGCGTGTGACCGCGCGCTCCGAAAAACTCACTCCAGATCGATCGCAGCCCGGATGCATCCATGAGCGATCGATCCTACCGGTGGGTCAGGGGTCGACCCGCAGCGACGCGCTGGCCCGCAGTTCTTGCTCCCGCTCGCGCATTGCCTCGCGACCTTCC
Source organism: Candidatus Neomicrothrix parvicella RN1 (assembly GCA_945898515.1). Taxonomy (GTDB): domain Bacteria; phylum Actinomycetota; class Acidimicrobiia; order Acidimicrobiales; family VFJN01; genus VFJN01. The sequence goes on from CAMDIH010000013.1 coordinate 32,009, forward strand.
GCCATGGCCGTGCGAAGATCTGCTCCCAGGCCCTTGAGGGCGGCGGTCAGATCGTTAGACACCCGTTCGGGGGCGTACCGGGCGGCGGTCTGTTTCACAAAACGCATCGTCCAGAAGGACATGCCGAATCCGAATCCCACGCCTATCACGAGCCACAGCAGTCGTCGAAACATGTTCAACGCACCCGCGTTCGATGAAAACTCCGCGCCGCCCGGCCGGTACCGGACAACAAAGCCAGCACTTTGATGACCGGGTTGGAGAACACGAGGTAGGCCAGCCGAGAGGCTGAGTCGACCGTACCCGAGATGGACTCGGCGGTAACTAGGAGGGTGTCGACCCGTTCGAGTTCGTCGTTGGCGGTGCGCACGGTTTCACCCAGTTCCAACACCACCGGCACGGTTTCGGTGCGCAGTAACTTCACCGCCAGACGCACTTCTTTCAGCGTGTTGGTGATCGCCACCAGTCCGAAGGCCAGCAGCACCACCGCCGATACGCTGGCGATCGCCACAATCAGCGAGGCCAAATCTGTAGCGGTCATTGATCGAGCCTACCTTCCATGCGAAAACGAATCTCCTGCTCGAAGCCGTGCTCGGACGGCTCGTAATACCTGCGATCCGCCACCTCTGCGGGGAGGTACTGCTGCGGAACCCAACCCTGGGGATGGTCATGAGGGTACTCGTACCCCGCCCCGTGGCCGAGATTCTGGGCCCCTTGGTAATGGGCATCGCGTAAATGGGCGGGGACTTCCACCGACGGACCGTGGGCTACGTCTTCCCGGGCCTTCCAGATACCAACGGCGGTGCGGTTGGACTTCGGGGCCGTGGCGAGATGGACCACTGCCTGCGCCAGGTTCAGTTGCGCTTCCGGCAGGCCCACGTGTTCCACGGCCTGGGCGGCCGCTACCGCCACCAACAGGGATTGGGGATCGGCCTCGCCGATGTCCTCACTGGCGAGGATGATGAGCCGGCGCACAATGAAGCGCGCGTCCTCGCCCGCCTCGAGCATGCGGGCCAGCCAGTAGAGGGCGGCGTTGGGGTCCGAACCCCGGATGCTCTTGATGAAAGCGGAGATCACGTCGTAGTGCTCATCACGCCCGTAACGCAGGGCCTTGGTGCCCAGCGCGGCTTCGGCGTCGGCGAGGGTCACCACTGGTGGCGTGGCCCGGGCTCGAGCGATCGCTACGGCTACCTCCAGGCTCGTGAGTACGTGTCGTCCATCACCATTGGCATGACTGGCGAGATGATCAAGGGCATCCTCGTTCATCTCGGCCCCTTCGGCGGCAAGACCACGCTGGATGAGGGCGGCGGCGGCGTCGAGGTCGAGGGAGTGAAGACGAAACAAGGTGGAGCGGCTGAGTAGCGGCGGGTTCACCTCGAAGAAGGGATTTTCGGTGGTGGCGCCGATCAGAGTGATGAGGCCGCTCTCCACCCCCGGGAGCAGCGCGTCTTGTTGCGACTTGGAAAAGCGGTGCACCTCGTCGAGAAAGAGGATGGTGCCCTGGCCGCGTTCACCCAGTCGTTGCTTGGCTCGCTCCAGCACCTCGCGCACGTCTTTCACCCCGGCACTCACGGCACTGAGTTGTTCGAAGGACTTGCTGGTGTGCGCCGCTATGGCCTGAGCGAGGGTGGTTTTTCCGGTACCGGGTGGACCCCACAAGATCACTGACGACAGCCGATCAGCCTCCACCAGGGTGCGTAATGGTTGACCGGCGCCGAGTAGGTGATCCTGGCCCACGATGTCGCTCAGGGTGCGCGGCCGGAGTCGGGCGGCCAGGGGAGCGTGGGCGGCCAGAGCATCCTCCGCGGCGGCGGAAAAGAGGTCGGAGGGCATCAGGGGCACCGTAGCCCACCGCCCTCGACAAACGCCTTCCCGGCCCATTACAGTCCTTTTCACATTCCCTCTCGTGGTCCGGGTCGAGCGTGAAAACGGCTGCTCGTCCCACCAACGACGTCGTTCCCGGCGCCGGTGATCTGGAGGGAGTACCGATGGCCATTGAGCGGGTGGAGGCGATCGAAGCCCTGGCGACGGTGCAACACGGCCTGATTACCAGCTCCCAGGCCATTGCCTGCCTCGGGGTGAGCCGCAAGGGTCGCTGGGTGGGCGAAGGCCGGCTCGTGTCGACACAGCCAGGGGTGTTTCGCCTGGCGGGCGCCCCCAAAACTTGGCAGCAGGCGCTCCACGCCGCCGCCTTGGCCAGCGCCGGGGTGGTGTCGCATCGGTCGGCGGCGGCCCTCTGGGGGTTTATGGCGCCATCGCGATACGTGGAGGTGAGCGTGTGCTCCGCGGCTCGCCCGCGGTTACGGCCACCGGCGATTGGTTATCCCCTGCGCGTCGCGGCTGGGGAGGCGGTGGTGACGCACCAGGGCATGCCCGTCACCGATCCGGTTCGGACCATCCGTGATCTGGGATGGGTGATGCCCGCTCGAGCGGTGCGGGTCGCCCTCGAATCAGCCGTGTCGCGGCGCCTGGTGACCGAGAGCCAGGCGCAGACCCTGCGGTTGCAATTGGCAACGCAGTCTCGTCACGACCGGCGAATGTCCGGGCTCAGGTCCGAGGCGGAAGGAGGCGCAGGCCAAGGTCTTGCAACTGCGCTTCCTCCACTGGGGTAGGAGCCTGGGTCATCGGGTCGACGCCGGACTGCGGCTTGGGGAAGGCGATAACCTCCCGAATGTTCTCCTCCCCGGCCAAAATCGCCACCAACCGGTCGATCCCGAAGGCAAAACCGCCGTGGGGGGGCGCCCCGTACGTGAAGGGGGTGAGGAAGAACCCGAAGCGGCGCTGGGCCTCCTCCTGGCTGATGCCGAGGAGATCGAAGATGCGCTGCTGCAGCTCGGGCTCGTGAATCCGTAGCGACCCCGACCCCAGTTCCCATCCATTGAGCACCAGGTCGTAGGCCTTGGAACGCACCGACATCGGGTCCGACTCCAGCCGATCCACGTCGTCGGGATGCGGCCGGGTGAAGGGGTGGTGGCCCGGCTTGGGCCGGCCGTCCTCGCTGCGGCCGACGAACATCGGAAAGTCCACGATCCAGACGTACCGGTAGGGCCCCTGGTGCACCGGCGGGCGACCGATGTGGTTGCGCAGGGTGCCGAGCACCTCGCAGGTCGTCATCCACTCGTCGGCCACCAGGAGCACAAGATCACCCGCTTCCGCCGCCGTGGCAACCACCAGGGCCGCCTGCTCGGTGGCGGAAAGGAACTTCGCCACCGGGCTGTCGAGGGCGCCCGCCTCGCCTACCCGCATCCACACCAATCCCTTGGCGCCGGCTTGCTTGGCCCGATCGGTGAGGGCGTCGAGTTTGTTGCGACCGAACTCAGCCGACCCACCGGGCACGCGGATGCCCTTGATGGTCTCGGCTGACGCGAACGCCTTGAACTCCGTAGCCGCAAACACCGGCGTAAGTTCCACCAATTCCATCCCGAAACGCAGGTCGGGCTTGTCGCTGCCAAACCGGTCCATGGCGTGATGCCATGTCATCTGTTCGATAGCGCCGGGGCGTTCCCCCACCGCCGCCTCCGCCGCCGCCAGGACGGCCTCCGAGATGAACTCGAGCACCTCGGACTCCGTGACAAAACTGGCCTCGGCATCAAGTTGCATGAACTCGTACTGCCGGTCGGCCCGCAGGTCTTCGTCTCGTAGGCACCGGGCCATCTGGTAGTAGCGGTCGGTACCGCCCACCATCAGCAATTGCTTGAACAGTTGGGGCGACTGCGGAAGGGCGTAGAAGCTGCCCGGCACCTGACGGGAGGGAACCAGGAACTCACGGGCCCCCTCGGGGGTGGAGGGCATCAGCATCGGGGTCTCCACCTCGATGAACCCCTGCCGCTCCATCGCCGCCCGGATGGCGGAGTTCACCGCCGCTCGCACCCGCAGGTTGCGTTGCATGCGTTCCCGCCGCAGGTCGAGATAGCGGTACTTCAGCCGAATCATCTCGTCGACCTGATCCGCCCGCTCGTCGATCGGAAACGGCGGCGGCGCGGCGATCGAGAGGATTTCCACCGTGCAGTCGCCCACCTCGACCTGGCCGGTGGGCAGCGCGTCATTGACGGTGCCCTCGGGCCGGGGCCGCACGGTGCCGGTGATCCGCACGACGTACTCGCTACGCAGATCGGCGGCACCATCCACCACGCATTGGATGATGCCGGTGTGGTCGCGCAGGTCGATGAAGGCCAGGTGCTCGCCATGCTCACGTCGACGACCGACCCAGCCACAGACGGACACGATGCTCCCGGCGTGCTCCTCGCGCAGCTCCCCGCACATGTGGGTGCGCATGCGATCGCTCATCGATCGAGAACCTTCCTGATGTGGGAGACGACATCGGCGATGTCGACGGTGGTCTGTTCGGTGTGATCGAGATCGCGAACGCTGACGGTGCCGTCGGCCTCCTCCTGCTCACCCACGATCAACGCCAGGCGAGCGGACGACTTCACCGCCGCCTTCATCTGTGCCTTCATCGACCGATCGTCGAAGGAGCGATCCGCCGAGAGGCCCGCCTGGCGCAAGGCCTGGGTCAGGGTGATCGCCGCGGTGCCGCCGGTGGTGTCGATCACGAAACACTCCAGACGCCGGTTGGCTGGGCCAAAGACACCTTCGGCATCGCAGGTGAGCAGCACCCGTTCGATTCCGGACCCGAATCCAATACCGGGAGTGGGCGGCCCTCCGAGTTGCTCGATGAGGCCGTCGTAGCGGCCACCGCCGAGAATCGCCGATTGGGCAGTACCCAGCGCCGAACTCTGAAACTCGAAGAGGGTATGGGTGTAGTAGTCGAGACCACGCACCAGCGACGGATCGATTTCGAAGGCGATTCCGAGGGCTTGCAGCCCGTCCTGCACCGCTTCGCCATGGGCACGGGAGGCGCTATCGAGATGGTCGGCCATGCGCGGTGCCTCGAGGAGCAACGCGGCGGTAACAGGGTCCTTGGTGTCGAGGACACGCAGCGGGTGCGTGTCGATCTTGGCGGCATCGGCCGGGGCGATCTCACTGGCTCGGGTCCGAAGCCACGCCTGCAGGATCGCGCCGTAGGCCTCCCGATCAGCCGGAGTGCCCATGAAGTTGAGCACGAGACGCCACTGCTGCAGACCCAGGGCGCACAGATAGGCGTGGCCGAGCGCAATGATTTCCACATCCACGTGCGGATCGGCCGAGCCGATGCACTCCACCCCCACCTGGTGGTGCTGCCGTAGTCGCCCGGCTTGGGGTTGTTCGTAACGGAACGCCGGCGTGGCGTACCAGACCTTCCACGGCACCGCCGGGCGGTGTTGTACCCAGGCTCGGGCTACCGGCGCGGTGCCCTCTGGGCGAAGGGCGAGGTGACGCCCGCCTTTGTCCTCGAAGTCGTACATCTCCTTGGCCACCACGTCGGTGCCCTCACCGATGCGTTGAAACACTCCGATGTCTTCGAACATCGGCGATTGGATGAGGCCGTAGCCAAACCGCCGGGCCACCTCGGCAAAGGTGGCGAGCAGGGCTTCCCAACGGGCCGAGTTCGGTGGCAGCACGTCCTGGGTGCCCTTGGGGGCGCGGAAGTCGGGACGTTCAACCATCAGGCGTGAGGGTACCGGAGCCTCCCGGCCATCCCGAACTTCGTTGGTGATTCGGCCTAACTCACGCCGAGGAGGTCCACCACGAACACGAGGGTCTCGTCGGGACCAATCACCCCACCGGCCCCCTGGCGGCCGTAGGCCTTCCCCGGCGGGATCACGATGCGCCGACGACCGCCCACCTTCATCCCCGCCACGCCCTCATCCCAGCCGGTGATGACCTGTCCGGCGCCGAGGCCGAAGGAAAAGGTGTCGTTGCGATCCCAGCTGGCATCGAACTGCTTCCGAGTGCGCCACGACACCCCCACGTAGTGGACCTCCACCTGGGAGCCCACGGTGGCTTCGGCACCATCGCCCACCTCGAGGTCTTCGGTGACCAACTCAGCCGGGGGGGCCTCTCCGGCCGGAACGTACACATGGGGCTTGTCGTCAGGCATCTGTTCAACCTAGCGGTGCCCGTCCCCTACGCTCGGTCGCCATGTCGATTCCTCCGCCGTCTGCCCCGCCTCGTCCGCACACGATCAGCTTCCACGGCGACGATCGGCGCGACCCGTGGTACTGGCTTCGCAGCGACGACCGCGACGATCCGGAGGTGTTGAGCCACCTCGCCGCCGAAAACAACTTCGTGGAGCAGGGCCTCGCCCACACCCAGGCGCTGCAGGCCGAACTGTTCGCCGAAATGAAGGCGCGCATCAAGGAAACCGACCTCTCGGTGCCCTTCCGCAAGGATGGCCAGTGGTTCTACAGCCGAACCGAGGAAGGTCAGCAGTACCCGATTCTCTGTCGCACCGACATCGAGCCATCGCCGGAGCGCCCCGAGAGCGATCCGGTGGAGGGTGAGGAGGTGCTCCTGGACATGAACGCCCTGGCGGGGGAGAGCGACTATTTCGCGCTCGGTGCCTACGACCTGGCCCCGTCGCACCATCACTTGCTGTACGCCACCGACCACGATGGGTCCGAGTTGTACACCATGCGCATTCGCGATCTGCGCACCGGGACCGACCTTCCCGACGTCATCGCCGACACCACCTACGGAACGGCATGGGCCGGCGACGACACCATCTTCTTCGTCCGCCCCGACCACACGATGCGCCCCTTCCAGGTGTGGCGGCACATCCTCGGGACCCCTCCCGCAGACGACGTGTTGGTGTACGAGGACAACGACGAGCGCTTCTTTGTCACCGTGGGGCTGAGCCTTACCGAAGCCTGGGTGCACATTTCCACCAGTTCCAAGATCACCAGCGAGGAACTGGTGATCCCCGCCGCCGACCCCACGGCGGCCCCGCGTTCCTTGCATCCCCGGGAGCACGGGCTGGAATACGACGCCACCCACGCGCCCAGCGCCACCGATGGCGACCGCTTCGTGGTGCTTACCAACGCCGATGGCGCGGTGAACTTCAAACTCATGACCACCTCGGTCGAATCATCGGGTCGTGAGCACTGGAGGGAGTTGGTGGGCCATCGCCCCGCTGTGAAGTTGGAGGGGGTCAACGCCTTCGATGCTCACCTCGTGCGCTACGAGCGGCGCGAAGGTGTGCGACGGATCGTGGTGACCGCCTACGGGGGCGACGAACGTGAACTGGCGATGCCCGAAGAGGTCTACGACACCGGCCCCGCCACCAACGCCGAATTTCACAGCCGCACGCTTCGTTTTGTCTACACCTCCCTGGTGACACCCAGCACCGTGTTCGACGAAGACCTCGACACGGGTGAACGTCGCCTTCTCAAGACCACCGAGGTGCTCGGCGGCCACGATCCCCACGCTTACGAAACCGGCCGCCTGTGGGCTACCGCCGGCGACGGCATCCGAATTCCCGTCTCCTATGTGCACCGCGCCGGCCTGGCTCACGATGGCTCTGCTCCCTGTTTGCTCTACGGCTACGGCTCCTACGAGGCCTGCATCGACCCGGGGTTCTCCAGCCTCCGGCTGTCGTTGCTGGATCGAGGCTTTGTGTTTGCCATCGCTCATGTGCGCGGCGGCGGAGAGATGGGTCGACCCTGGTATGAGCAAGGGAAACTCCTCCACAAGCGCCACACCTTCAGCGACTTCATCGCCTGCGCCGAGCATCTCGTGGCCAACAACTTCACCTCGGCGGGCGGGCTGGTGGCCCGGGGGGCTTCGGCGGGCGGCCTGCTCATGGGCGCCATCGCCAACGAACGTCCCGACCTGTTTGCCGCGGTGGTGGCCGAGGTTCCCTTCGTGGATGCCCTCACCACCATCCTGGATGAGACCCTCCCGCTGACCGTGACCGAATGGGAAGAGTGGGGCAACCCGGTGACCGACGCCGACGTGTACGCCTACATGAAGTCCTACAGCCCCTACGACAACGTGACCCCGCAGGCCTATCCCACCATCTTGGCCACCGCGGGCCTCAACGACCCGCGGGTGGCGTACTGGGAACCGGCAAAATGGGTTCAGGCGCTGCGGTCCAACACCACCAGTGGGAAGGCGGTGTACCTAAAGACCGAAATGCAGGCCGGCCATCAGGGTCCCTCTGGACGTTATGACGCCTGGAAGGACGAGGCCTTCGTGTTCGCCTTCATCTTGGATGCCCTGGGGCTGGGGTCGCTCGCCTCCTGACCACCCTCCGGCGCGGGGCCCTCAGCGATACCCCAACGCCCCGTCGTCGAGATCAGCGGCGGGGAGATCGGTCTTGTCGCTCCAGTAGTCCTGGGTGTGGCGCCACGGGTCGTGGTCGCCCTGTTGGGGCAGGAGATGCAGGCCCCGGGTGAGATAGCCCGGGTTGAAGTTCTCCGGCTCCACCCACGGCAGTAGTGGCATGCCGTGGTCTTCGGGGCGTAGCGCGGGGGTGACCGTGGCGGCGCCCCGGGCATCCATGTGCGCCAGCAAGCGAGCGACGAAGTCGCCGATGAGGTCCACCCGCAGGGTCCAACTGGCTCGGAAGTAGCCGAAGACCCACACCAGGTTGGGAACGCCGGTGAACATCATGCCGCGGTAGGTCACCGTGTCGGCGAAGTCCATGGGGGTGCCGTCGATCTCGAATGCGATATCGCCGAGCACGTTCAGATCGAAACCGGTGGCGGTAATGATGATGTCGGCTTCGAGATCTGCCCCTGATTGCAGTCGGATGCCGGTCTCCGTGAACGATTCGATCTCATCGGTCACCACCGAGGCCGAGCCTGCTTTGATTCCCTGAAAGAGATCGCCATCGGGCACAAAGGCAATGCGCTGCTGCCAGGGCCGGTAGCGGGGGTTGAAGTGCCGGTCGGTGTCGAAGTCGGGGCCCAAGATTTCCCGGATTCCCTCCAGCAACCCCTCCCGCACGAGATCGGGAAACTCCAGGGCCATGGCGGCGATCTGCCCTTGGTCGAGGAGGATCTTGCGCCGCACAATCTCGTGGATCCACTCCGCGGGGATGTCGAGTTCGCGCAGCGTGTCGGCCAGCTCGTTCACATTGGCACCGGTGAAGAAGAACGTCGGCGATCGCTGCAGCATCGTGATGTGCTCGCAGACCGGGGCCATGGCGGGAATCAGCGTGGCGGCGGTAGCCCCTGAGCCGATCACCACCACCCGCTTGTCGGCGTAGTCGAGCTCCTCCGGCCAGTTTTGAGGGTGCACGATCTTCCCTCCGAAGCGCTCCATCCCGTCCCAGGTGGGGGTGTAACCCTCGGCGTGGCGGTAATAGCCCTGACACATCCACAGAAACCCGGCGGTGAACACCAGAGATTCGCCCGTATCTCTGCGGATCACTTCGAGGGTCCAGCGCTGCTGCTCGCTCGACCAGCGGGCTGCGCGGATCTCGTGCTGGTAGCGCAGACGCGACTCGAGTTCGTGCTCCTCGATCACCTCAGCGAGGTAGGTCAGGATCTGCTCCGCCGTGGCGATGGGAGCGCCGGTCCAGGGCTTGAAGCGGTAGCCGAAGGTGAAGAGGTCGCTATCGGAGCGGGCGCCCGGGTAGCGATGGGTCTGCCAGGTTCCCCCGAAGTCGTCCATCGCCTCCAGGATCAGAAACTGCGCCTCCGGGCGCTGCTGGAGGAGATGGCAGCCGGCACCGATCCCGGAGATTCCGGCCCCCACCACCAGCACATCCACGTGCTCGACACCCGGTTCACTGTGCCCTGACATCCCTCAGATGCCGAGAATTTTCGCCTTCTTGGCGGTAAATTCCTCGTCGGTCAGGATGCCTTGTGAATGGAGTTGAGCCAGTTGGGTCAACGCAGCGATGTCGTCGTGCTCTTCATCGGCCGCCGCCACGGGAGCGGCCGCGGCGGGAGCGGCGGGAGCGGCTTGGGCTTCCTGAGCCGCATACTTCTTCTGCTGGCGGTGGGCGACGCTGCCGGAAACGGCGGTGGCGGTGCCCACGACCATGGCCGTTCGCATAATGGGACGTCCTCTTCGAAGCATTTGTTCTCCTTAGGTCTCTCGTTGGGTTCGTAAGTGGGATGGAATCAGGGGGGGTGGAATGGAATCAGCCAGCGGCAATAACGCTCTCGATGACCTCGCTGGGGATCCGGATGGAGGAGACGACCTCGCCGCCCGAGTTCACCACCGCATCGCGGAATCGGGTGGCCCACACGTGCTCAAACAGCAGGATCACGGCCGAGGAGTTCACCTGGAGGTCATCCCCGAGGTCGGCGATGTCTTCCTCAGTGATCAATCCGCTCGGCTCGTCGATGTGCGCCCCGAAGGCTGCCCCTACGGCGTCGTCGATATCGGCCAGTTCCACCGCGATGATCTCGCCCTCCCCGTCCTTGGTGACGAACACGAGGTCGATCAACCGAACCAGGCCGGATTCGATGAGCTCGGCGATGGACGGAACCACGTCGCCGTTGAACTCGTTATTAGGAAAACTAACGACCAAGATCTCTACCGGTCCCATGCGCCGTACCACTCTCTCTCGTCTTGTCGCCAACGGGTCTCAATTCGTCCTCTCACCGTGGCATAACTACGGTCGGCGGCGCAATAGGACATCGAGAGGGCCCATCGGGTGAAGAACGAAGCACAGTGGGAACGGCACGCGGCGTGGTGGCAGCGGAACTATTCCCAGGGTGCCGACCCCGAATACGAGGACCACATCCTCCCCCTGGTGGCCCACCACGCGGCCGGTGCCCGACGGGTTCTCGACATCGGCTGCGGGGAGGGTCAGGTGGCCCGGCAACTGGCGGCTTCGGGTGCTCGGGTCGTGGGCCTGGATCCCACGGCGGCGCAAATCACCGCCGCCTCTGGGCGCGCCGGGGGGCCGCGATACCTCCGGGCGCGCGCCGAGGCCCTCCCCTGTGGCGACGCGACCTTCGACACCGTGGTGCTCTGCGCCGCCCTCGA
>CAMDIH010000014.1 GCA_945898515.1 Candidatus Neomicrothrix parvicella RN1
GTGACCGCCACCGCGGCCGCCGCATGGATCACGGCGTCGGCGCCGTCGAGCAGACGCGCCACCACCGGGGCGTCCACCATGTCGCCCTCGATGAGTTCGAGGCGGGTCATGTCCACCCCCAGCGCCCCCAGCACGGTCGCGGCCTTAGCCGGGTTGCGCACCAGGAGTCGAGGGTGATGGCCGTGGGCCAGCAGACGAACCACCGTGTGTGATCCCACGAAGCCGGTCGCCCCGGTGACGGCCACGGTCATCCCGGACGGTTGATCTTCAGCCAAAAGACACCCCGTCGAACCGGTCGATCACGGCGAAGTCGCTCACCGGGCGGCGAGTGAGTTTGGTGGCCCGCCTCACCGGATGCCCGAGGAACACCATCGACGCCAGCGCCCACGTATCCGGAAGCCGCAGCAGCGGCGCAGCCGCCGGTTCGGCACGGGCCAAGAAGGTGGTCATCACCCCGCCGAGGTTGCGATCACGAGCCGCCAGCAGAATCGAGTGCACGAACGGGTACACCGATGCGCCCCCGGTGAGCGGCACCCGCGCCAGGTCCTTGTCCATCATGGCGATCTGCCCAAGATCGGCGGCCACCACCAACACAACGGGCACCGATTCGATGGCGTCGAGCAGCGGGTTGGGCTGCGGACCGAGCGGCTCGATCTCCGGCGGCGGCCCCACCACCGAGAACGGCGTGGCCCCGGTGATTCCCTCCGCGAGATACTCCGACCACACCGGGCCACACAGGTCCGCCAGCGCCCGCCGCAGCGACGGTTCCTTGATCACCGCCACCCGCCAGGGCTGGCGATTTCCGCCGCTGGGGGCAAACCGCGCCACCTCCAGCAGGGCCGCCACCTCCTCATCGGACACCGGCTCGTCGGTGAACTCACGCACGGAGGGATTGCTGCACAGCGCCTCGGCTAGGTCCATACCCCAAGCGTAGGGGCTGCGCTCTGTCAGGCTGGTGGGCATGCCTGGCGAAGATGTGTTCCCCGACCGTGACATGAGCCATCGCGACAAGGTGGTGTTCATGCTCGAGCGCGAGGGCTGGGCACTCGATGCGGTGCCCACCCGGGCCGATCTGGACCCGCCGTTCCCTCGCTACGCCTACACCATCGGTATCCAGGAGCGATTCGGATTTCCCGAGCTCTGCGTCGTGGGCCTCTCCCCGGTGGCCTGCCGGGGCCTCTTTGATCTCGTGGTCGACGCGTTGGCGGCCGGCAGCGAGTTGCCCATTGGCCCGTCGTTCATCGGGCTTCTCGACGGAGGCCAACCGTGCGCACTCCTTCCGCTCGACGCCACCGCTAACGCCGCCCTCTTTCCGTCGCTGACCGAGCATCAACAACTCGCCGGCCGCGCCCCCGACAACTTCGACATGGTGCAGTTGGCCTGGCCCGATCGGGCCGGGGTGCTCCCCTTTGAACCGGGCTTCGCATCGGATCTGGTGGCGCACCAACTGCTCTTTGCCGAACCGCCGGGCTAAGGGGGATGCCGGCATCCAAGCGATGTCACCGTCAGTCCAACGAGGCCCAGAACCCCTCCAACACCGCCAACGCCTCCCCCGGGGATTGGTAGGGCCAGAAATGTCCAGCCCCGGCAATGGTGGCGAACTGCGCTCCCAATGCGGCCGCCACCTCCCTCGCGGCGGTCTCCTCGCCAAAGGGATCGTCACTGGCGTGCAGGATCAAACCGGGGGCCACCGTGGGCGACCACGGACCCCAATGGTCGTGAAGGTTGGGGGTAGCGGACCGATAGAGATCGAGGATGCAGGCCCCCATCGTGGCGTCGAACGCCGTAGCCATGGCCAGCGCATCCTCGGTGGGCACGCCCATGAATTCGAGCGGGCCGGCTCGCTCACGCGGGGTCTGGGCGTCGGTGTTGTCTACAAACGCCTCGCCATCACCGGGGGTCTGCCAGATCTTGGCGAAGTCGTGCCACTGGTAGCGGGGGTGGATGATGTTGCCCACATCGGCGGCCCAGGAGTGCAGTCGGTCGCCGAAGGCGGTGGCCACCCGGTAGGTGAGGAGGGCCCCCCAGTCGTGACCCACCAGATCGATCGGCCCCTCGAGGGGATCTAACTCGCCCAGCAACCAGTGCACGTAGTCGTCCTTGGTGGCCCCGAAACCGTTGGGACGGGCGCAGTCGAATCCCGGCATCGCCAGAGCGAGCGAGGGCCGAGACGAGCGACTGCGGATGCTGTCCCAGATAGCGGCGGTTTCGGGTACTCCGTGGACAAACACGATCACGCGCCGAACCTAGTTTCTGCGCTAGAACCCTGCGCAAGCCCACCCATCCCCGCTACTGCGATCGGACCCTGCCATGCCGGAACATCAGCGTCCCCGTCCCCCTCGGCTACTAACCGAGCAGCCCGTGAACGATGGCGGTCGCGTCTGATGTCCGGCGCTCGTCGCGTTTCGGTGATTGGAGATGCGCGTCATTACGTGGGTCCGGAGTTGGCTCGTCACCTCGCCGCCCGGGGCCATGACCTCGTGCTCGGGGATCCCACCCCGGAACTCGTAGCCGAAGTTCACGCCGCCGGCGCGGCGGTGGAAGTGGTACCAAACGTCAGCAACCTGGCGCGGCCCGAGTCCGCCCCGGCCCTGGCGGAAGCGGCCCTGGCCCGCTTTGGTCGGGTGGACTCAGCGGTGGCCTTCGCCGGGCAGATCGTGACGGGTCGGTTCACCAACTCCACCATCGAAGACCTGCGGACCGTTCTCACGGGATGTCTGGAAGGCCCCTACCACTTCCTCAAGGCGATGGTGGACCCGATGATCGAACAGCGCTCCGGGCAAATCCTCCTGATCACCAGTGCCGCCGGAGCCCGCCCCACGCCCGGAGCGCCGTTGTATTCAGCGGCCCGGGCCGGATCCACGATGCTTGCCCGCAACGTGGCGGCCGAGGTGGCGCGTCACGGGGTGCAGGTGAACGCCGTGGGCACGAACTTCATGGATTTCCCGGAGTTCCTGGCCGCCTCGGGGGCCACCGACCCTGAGGTACGAGCCCGCGTGGAGGCCCAGGTGCCGATGGGACGGCTTGGCACGATGGAAGAGTTCGCGGCGTTCTGCATGGCCTTTGTCGATGGGACCAGTGGCTTCACCACCGGCCAGTTCGTGGCGTATGCCGGCGGCTGGGCCTAACCCAGGGCCCGGCCGATCCTGATCCCCAAACCCCTCGTGGGGTTGGCTCCCACCATTAGGTTCGCATTACGCGATGGAGGCCGCCGGTATGAACCCGTTACGCATCTTGCCCATGGCCATCGTGATGGTCGCAGGCCCGCAGATGATCACCGCCATCATGCTGGCGACCAGCCAGCGGGCCAAAACCAACTCCGCGGCGTTCCTGGCGGGGGTGACCGCCGCCACCACCATCGCCATGTCGGTGTTTTACCTGGCGGCCGTCAATGCTCAGAGCTCGAGATCGCCTTTCGCTCTCGGCCAGGCATTCGACATCGCGGTGGTGGTCCTGCTCCTGGTGCTGGCCCTCGTGGTGTACCGGCGACGAAGCCGGTCCGAGCCACCCTCCTGGATGGGCAAGTTGCAGAACGCCAGGCCAGGCTTCTCCTTTCGCACCGGCTTCATCCTCTTCCTAGTGATGCCTACCGATGTCATCACCATGTTCGTGGTGGCCAAGGTGCTGGCCAGCCAGGGCGAACCGTGGGTGACCATCTTTTTGTTGGTGGCTGCAACCGTCATGCTTGCGGGCATCCCGCTGTTCATCCTTCTCGCCTTCGGGCATCGAGCTGAGCACGACCTCCCACGCCTGCGTCAGTGGACCACCACCCACTCGTGGATCGTGAACGAGGCGATCATCGGCGTCTTCCTGGTGATGTCACTGCGCGACGTGCTCCCCACCTGAGTGGCGGTGGCGGGTTCGGCGGTAGCCGACGCGCCCGGTCGACTCGCCAATCGCTACTCTGAGGGCGCGCCCTGACCGAAAGGAGTTGGCGTGGCCCGCTTACCAACTCCTGTCGAGACCCGACCACCTCAACCCAGGGTCACCTGGGTTCGCCATCCGGCCGATGTTGCCCGCATGGTGGTCGCTGCCATGATCTGGCTGTCCTTCACGGCCATGAGCGTTGCGTACCCGGGTCAAACCCTCGGTCTCTCCGAGGACCTCGTTCAGTTGGTAGCGGCCCTCCCCGATTCGCTGTCCCAACTGGTGGTCGGACTGGTCCAACTGGCGGCGGTGGCGGCCCCATTGGTGGTGCTGATGCTCGTCCGCCGGGGCCGCTGGCGCGAGTTGGTACTAGCCGCCGGAGCCGCCGCCGCTACGGTCGTCGCCACCGTCTTGAGCGCCCCCTTCCGGGCCCCAGCGGTTCCCTCCGAGGTGATCGCCGCCGGCGAGCAACCGTCCTGGGTGACGGGCGCAGCCTTCCCCTCCGGGACCTACCTAGCCGCTGCGGCCGCCGCCGCCACCGTCTTGTCCCCCGACTTGCCCCGCGGTTGGCGACGGCTGATCTGGTCCAGCGTGGCGGTGATCTCCCTCGCCCGGGTGGTCACCGCCCTGGAAACCCCCGTCGGCCTGCTCACCGGCATCGCCGCGGGCGTGTTCATGGGCTCGCTGGTGATGGTGGTGGCCCGGGCACCCCTGCGCTCGCCGCCAGTGGCCGACATCGAAGCCGCCCTCATAGCGGCGGGCGAGCCGGTTATGACCGTGACGCTCACCCCCACCCGTCACCGTCACGGTCCCACCTACGAGGCCACGGGGGCCGACGGCCGCCGACGATTCATCAAGCTCGTAGGACGCGACGAGCGAGACGCCAAGTTACTGATGCGCGCCTGGCGTGCCTTGAGGGTGGCCAGCCCCGCCAACCGAACCGCCGTGGGGGCCTCGGAGACCATCAACAACGAGGCCCTCCACCTGCTCTTCGCCGCTCGCGCCGGCGCGTCGATTCCCCACCCCGTTGCGGTCGCCAGTGCCCCGCAGTACGGGGCGATGCTGGTAATGGACTTCGTGGAGGGCCAAGGCCTCGACACCATCGACAATCCATCCGACGAACTGCTCCGGGGCGCCTTCGATCAACTCAGCATGCTGCACAAGGCTCGGATCACCCACGGATGGCCCAGCCTGCACCACATCTGGGTCAGACCTGATCAGACGGTGAGCCTCATTGACCTTCGCTGGGCAAGGTTCTCGGCCACCGAAAGTCACCTGGCCCAGGATCTCGCCGGGATGCTCATCGCCGTGGCCGCCGCCCATGGCGTCACTCGCTCCGTGGCAGCAGCGTCAGCCTTCTCAGCCCAGCAACTGGGTGCCACCCTCCCGCTCATCCAACCTCTGTCCCTGGATCCCGAGACGCGAGCGGCGGTGCGCGGCACCAAGGACCTGCTCAGCGAACTTCGCACGGAGATACAACGGGTCGCCCAGGTGGACACCTACGAAATGGCGAAACTTGAGCGGCTGAGTTTCCGCAAGCTCATCGTGTTCGTCGCCACCCTGCTGTTGGCCACCGTTCTAGTGGTGTTGCTAGGCAACATCAACGAAATCTGGGCGGCCATCACAGAGGCCAACCCGGCATATCTCCCCTTCATCTTCGTCGTTCCGCTGCTCGGATACCCCGCCGGGGCGATCAGCCTCATGGGGGCGGTCCCACGACCCATCGCTTTCCTTCCCACCACCGAGGTGATGTTTGCCCAGGCGTTCCTGAACCGGTTCACCCCCGCCAACGCCGGCGGGATGGCATTGCGCACCCGGTATCTGCAGCGCAATGGCATTCCGCTGGTCAACTCCGCTTCCAGTGTGGCGATCACCAGTGCCGCGGCGGGAGTGGTGCAAGTGGTCCTGGCGCTCGTCTTCTTCACCTGGGTCGGGAGCTCCAATAGCGCCATCAACGTGTCGCTCCCCGCGGGCATGCTTCTCACCGTCGTGGCCTTGGTGCTCCTGGCCGTGGTGGGAGTTGTCTACGCCACTGCGAGGGGGCGCAAGTTGCTCCGGTACCTCCGGGTAAACCTCGCCTCCGCCTTCCGGGATCTACGGACGCTGGCCCATCAGCCCTCCAAGTTGCTGTTGCTCTTCACCGGCGCCCTGGCCGGAAAACTCGCCTCCATCATCACCTTCGCGTTGACCATCGATGCGTTCGGTATCTCATTGAGTTTTGCGGTCGTGGGGGCCATGTACATCACTGCCACCACGATCGCTTCCGCCGCCCCTACCCCCGGTGGCGTCGGTGCTATCGAAGCCGCCCTCATCGCCGGCCTCGTGGGCTTGGGGGTAGAACCCGGGGAGGCCGCCGCCATTGTGCTGGTGTTCCGCCTGTTCAGCTACTGGTTGCCCATTTTGCCCTGCTGGTTCTTCCTCGCCCGGGTGCAACGATCAGATCTTGTCTAAGCCGCCGCCGGCACGCGGCTCAGCCCGCCGGCACAGCATCCCTGGCGTTGGTCCGCTGAGGACGCCGGCTCTACATTTTACAGCCACGGCTGCCTACATGGAGATGACATGACGAAAGTAGAGACCAGTAGGCAAGAGGGCCGAGAGCGGCGCGTTGCGGTTCCCCGGTCGTCCCACGCTGAGTGGGTGCCGGCGGCCAACCGACGCAGTCCGGTTGCTGTGCTCCAGCAGGAGAACTCCACCCGTGTCCCCGAGTTGGTTCCGATCCGCATGCAGCGCATGGCCGACTCCCCATTTTCTTTCTTCCGAGGAGCCGCCCGGGTCATGGCCCTCGATTTACTCGAGACGCCGAGCACTGGGCAGAAGGTCCAAGTCTGCGGCGATGCGCACCTGACCAACTTCGGGCTCTTCGCCACTCCGGAACGTAAACTCGTATTCGACCTAAACGACTTCGACGAGACGCTTCCCGGGCCTTGGGAGTGGGACGTCAAACGGCTGGCGGCGAGCGCGGCCATAGTGGCCAAGTGGCGCGGCTTCCCGCGCTCGGTAGGCCAAGAAGCGGTACACGCTGGCGTGACGGCCTACCGAAGGGGCATGGCTCGTCACGCCCGACAATCGTTGGTGGATGTGTTCTACGAGCAACTCGTACCCGAAAATGTGCGAGCCACGGCCTTGGAACAGTTGCGCGAGATTTCGTTCCAGTCCACGATCGCCGCCAGTCGCAAACGAACCTCAGACCGGCTGCTGCGTAAACTAGCGGTCGAGGTAAACGGCTCGTACCAGATCGTCGACAACCCCCCGCTCATCAACCATCTCAACGTCCTGACTAACGAACCCGAGGCCCTTCGCGGCCTGTACGACGGGTATCTGGCGTCCCTCCCTCCTGAGCGGGCCGAACTGGTGGCCCGCTACGAGGTGGTGGACTTTGCCCGCAAGGTCGTGGGGGTAGGCAGTGTGGGTACTCGCTGTTTTGTGGCGCTGCTCATCGACCCCACCGGGGCGCCGTTGTTCCTTCAGATCAAACAGGCTGTGGATTCGGTGCTGGCGATCCTTCCCGATGCCCCCACCATTGAGCACAACGGCAAGCGGGTGACCGACGGACAGCGCCGCATGCAGGCCGCCAGCGACCTCTTCCTCGGCCATAGCCAAGCGTTGGACTTCCAAACTTACGTTCGCCAACTAGCGGACATGAAGGGGAGCATCGATCCCGCCACGATTCCGGCCGCTGCCCTAACCAGTTACATTGCGCGCTGTGGCGAGGTGCTGGCCCGGGCGCACGCCCGGTCGGGAGACCCCGCTGCCATCAGCGGCTATCTGGGGAAGGATTCGGAGGTGTTCGACCGGGCGATTGTGGAGTACGCCGATCGCGTGACCATTCAGAACGAGCTCGACCACGCCGAACTCGTGCAAGCCATTGCCGATGGCAGCGTTCCCGTTGCCGACTTGTAGCTTCACTTCAGGCCCCCGGCCTTCGGGAACTCGGGTCGACCTCGGCGGCGGTGCCGAGCCGGCGTTCATACGGGCCAACTTCCGCGTCGACGCCCTACTCGGGCCGGGCATCGGTGGTGAGGTAGAGGCCATCGCGAGCGGACGGCCCAGCACCACGTTCCGCACGATGCCGTCCACCAGGTAGAGAGCGATGCGCAGGTCCTCGGGGTGGCTCCTCACCGCGAGGGCGTCCTGCAGTCTTACCAGTGCGTCCCGGACCAACCTCGAACGGTGGGAGCAGGCCAGGGGGTCCTAGGCTGTGGCCTGTGCCGGACCCCGCCGCGCTTGTTGACCTCGATCGCTATCCGGTGCGGTCTCCCACCGGTGCGGGTGCATCGGTGATCGGGCACCACGCCGCCGAACTCCAGCAGCACGGGGTGTCGATCCTGCCCGGCTTTCTGCGCAACGACGCCGTGGCCGACCTGGTGCAAGAGAGCGAGGGTCTGGTGGCGGGGGCGCACCGCCAGGATGTGCAATCCACGCCCTACCTCGAAGTTCCTGACCCCGAGGCCTGGCCGGCCAACCACCCCCGCCGGACCTTGGCTCGGTCGTCGGTGCACACGGTGGCCTACGACCGTTTCTCGGCTGCCACCTCGGGGCTGCGGGCACTCTTCGAATGGGACAGCCTGGTTCAGTTCGTGTCTTGTCTCCTTGGACGCGCCCCCCTCTATCGCTACGCCGATCCGCTGGGGGCGATGAACCTCACCGTGATGCACGAAGACGACACCCTGGGATGGCATTTCGACCAAACCGATTTCGTGGTGTCGCTGGCCCTGCAGCCCAGCGATAGTGGGGGCGAGTTCCAGAACGTGCCCCGCCTGCGCGGGGACATCAACGAGGAAGCCGACGAGCACTACGACACGGTGGGACGCGTGCTGGCGGGCCAGGCCCCAGAGTTGATCACCACCATCCCCATGACCCCGGGCACCCTGATGGTGTTTGAGGGGCGGGGGTCGCTGCATCGGGTGACGCCCGTGCAGGGTGCCACGGCACGGCTGGTTGTTTTGTTCGGCTACGACACGAAAGAGGGCACCATGAGTTCGGATGTTCTGAAGGAGATCCGCTACGGGCGCCGCCACCCCGAAGCGGTGTCGGGGTGATGGAGATCGGTGAATGTTTCGTGGGTTCGGGCGCCAACGCCGCCCACCTCAACACCGTGCTGGGTCTCCGGGACGGGCCGGTCGGCCAGGCCTGGACCACCGCCCTGGCCACCCCCACCGCCGGGCACGCGCCCTTTGTGGTGGTGCTGCAGCCAGGCTTGCCGGTGGTGCCCTTCACCCTTTTTGTGAACAAGGCCCGCATCGACGGTGACGATCACGCCCGTCTCACATGGGGTGCTGCGCAGGCGGGGGTGGCTGCGGGGGTGGCCGATGCAGTCGCCGACGCCGCCATGTCGTCGGCCATGGCGGCATCTCTGGTGGTCATCGCCGCGGTGTGGGTCGACCCTCAGGCGCATGACGCCGAGATGGTGTTCGCCAATAACCGGGAAGCCACCGCCAGCGCGCTGGCCCAGGGACGAGCCGGCCTGCCGGACGCGGCTGATGTGGTGGCCCAGCGCGAGTTGGCCTGGAACCCCTTCTTCGGTCCGGCTTGATGCGCGAACTCGACGGCGCGGGGACGCGCTCGGTGGTGGCCGTACAGCGGTTACAGGCCGCCTACGGCGATGCCGTTACGCGCCGGGCCTGGCAGGAGGTGGTTGCCCTCTTTACTGCCGAGGCGTCGGTGCACATCGATACCCGCACGCGTCCGGCCTTCACGCTCGCTGATCCCCAGGCGATCGCCACCTTCATCGAGCAGAGCCTGGAGGGGTTTGCCTTCTTCGAGTTTGCCATTCTCAACGCCGTCGTCGAACTCACGGGGGAAACTACCGCCAACGGGAGGGTGTACATCTGCGAGTTGCGTCACGATCATGCCGGGGAGTGGACCCAGGCCTACGGCCTCTACCGGGATCGGTATCGGCGTAGTGACGGCCACTGGCGCATCGCCGACCGCCGGTACACCTCCTTGGCGCGCACCGGTGCGCGCGTTGAGTCCTTCGTGTTCCCGGACCCCCCCCACTAGCGCAGCGCTCGCGTAGGGGGTTTCCTTTCCTCAGTCTTCGAGGGCGGTCTTGAGGCGGGCGAGGGTCTGCTCCAGGCCACCACTTGGGGCCGACGAAGGACGGTCTCGTAGGCGAATTTCTTCCACCCCTCGCTGGGCGCATAACTACAGGACTCGGTCACCGAGGTGGGGCCATCACGTTCCACGAACTCGTAGCGCCAACTCGTGTACCCCTCGGCGAAGAATTCGAACACCTGGTTGGGCACGTACTCGGTTACCTCGGAGGTGGTGGTCCACTTCTTGAGGGTGATGGGGCCCATCTTGGCGGTGTTGTCGCCTTCGAAGTGCGCACCGAGGGCCGGGCCCGTAGCGGGAGCAACCCTGCGGCCGGCGGTGCACTCGGGGCTCCACTCGCCCATACGGGTGATGTCGGCCACCGCCGAGAACACGTCGGCGGCCGGCCGGTGGATGACGGTGGTCGTGGAAGCGGTGAGCATGGGGAGGTTCTAGCCTCTGGGGGGCGGGGGCCGGTCATCGTGCGGCGGGGTTGGGCTGCGGGATATGGGCCACAGTCCTCCGCTACGGATTCCGACCCCTCGCTCCGAGCGAGGTTCATCGCCGGCCGCGGTGAATCCTGGCCCTCCCCGTGGGTGCCCTGCGCCGGGCCTTCCCCTAGGGCAGAGCCTGGGGCCAGTGTTCGGCCCGGAGGGCGGCCTCGGTGCCCCCATCCATCGTGACCACCGAACCGCAGAAGAAGGCGGCCTCCGCGGACAGCAGATAGGTGAGTAGACCCGCCACTTCCCTGGCGTCACCGGCCCGGCCGATCGGGATCGGGTAGATCTCGCCCAGGCTGAGGATGAACTCGCGCGAACCGGCGGTCATGGGGGTGTCGATGAACCCCGGGCAGATGGCGTTGAGACGGATGCCCCGACCGATCCAGGCCTCGGTGGTGGCCTGGCGCCGTACCCAACGGGCCAGGGCCAGTTTGCTGGTGCCGTAGGCCCCCACCCCGGGGCCGGCCACGGCACGCGCCGTCTCTTCGTTGCCCGCCAGGCAAGCCTCCATGTGGGCGAGCCGCAACCCCGGTTGGGTGGTGGTGGAGTTGGAACTCACCGCCACCGCGCTGCCCCCGGCCCCGAGCAAAGGCCGGAGCCCTTCGAGCGTGGCGATGGCCCCGAAGTAGTTGATGGAAGTGACCAGCGCACCGTCGTCGTGGGTCACCCCCGCGGCCGCCACGAGGCCGTCGAGGGTCCCGCCGCTTTGTTCGGTGACCGCGGCCACCATGGCGGCTCGGCCCGCCGCCGAGGCCAGATCGGCGATCACCTCCGCGTCGCGCACATCCACTCCGATCACGGTGTCGCCCTGGCCCTCCAGCCGCGCCCGCAGCGCCCCTCCGATTCCGCCCGCCGACCCGGTGATGGCGATCGTGCCCATCCCGTTGGTCTAGCGCGCCACCTGGCGCCAAGCGATAACCCTGGCCAGCGCCGGTGCCCGGCGAGCGGTCGGGTCCGGGCTCACAACGCCCGGTTACCCGGCGCAGATAGGCGGGGAGATCGGGGGGGTCAGGCTCGGTCGCCGATCCATGAGCTCACCAGGTCGGCCACCTCATCGCGGCCGCCGGTCTCGAAGTAGTGCTCACCGGGCACCCATTCCAGGGTCTTGTCGGCCGACGCGAGGGCGTCGTGGAGGGAACGGGCGTCGCTTGGGAACACCCCGCGGTCGGCCAGCGATTGCACCACCAGGGCGGGGACGGTGATCCGAGCGAGGTGAGGGGGGCCCTGACACTGCGAGGCTTCGAGGCTCCACATCGCCAACCAGGAGCGAAGGGTACTGGTGCCGCCGAGGGTGAACGGGCCGTAGTTGGCCCCGCGGGGGTCGCCGGCGTAGCAACCGGCCAACCGGTCGGAGGGGTCGAGGCTGAGGTCGGCGAAACGCAGGTCGGCCCATGCTCGGTGCACATTGAAGGTCCGGTCCCAGGCGCCAGCCGCGGCGAGCCGATCGAGTTCCGTGTGCACCCAGGCGGTGATGCGGTGGTTTCGCGTTTCCTGGGCGCTTCGGTAGCGGGCCACGAAGGCGTCGTCGTAGGGCGCGTCGTGCTGGAACATGTCGAGCGACGGGTCAACGGACAATGGGTCGGTTTCGTCGGTGACCGATGGATCCATCCAGGTCGACATCACCTCGGCTCGCCCGAGGTGAGCGTTCAGGGACACGTAGAGCTCTGCGCGGGGCAGGGTGAGCACCGCCTCGGGAAGGGGCAAGCCGATAGCGGGTTCAATGGAGGGGTTGATGGACTGGGAGAGGTAGGCGGCCATGAGCGACCCGCCCCCGCAGTTGCCGAGGATCACGACGGTGTCCACCCCCGCCTCCTCCCGGAGCCAGCGCACGCCGGCGCCGATGTCGATGAGGGCGTGCTCGAGCAAAAAATAGGGTTCGTTGCCGCGGTAGCGAGTGTTCCAACCGAGGAAGCCGATGCCGCGCTCGGCGAGGCGTTCGGCCATGTAGTGCTCCGAGAAGTCGAGGTTGTAGTGGGTGGCGATGCAGGCCACCCGCGGTGCCGGGCCGGCGGGGCGGTAGTAGAGGCCCTGGCAGGGATGGGGGCCGTGGCCGGCGGGGTTGCTGGTGGCGGAACTGAGCGCTACCGGTTGGCGTACAACGGTGGTCATGGCGCTCTCAAGGTAGGCCAGATTCGCCGCGACGGGCACGGGTGCGCGACGGGCTGGCCCGCGCGAGGATGGGGATCTCCGCCGATCCCCTGGGAGTCCCGATGACCGCCTCCTCTCCTGTGCCCCTTGATGCCACGACGCTGAACAAATCGCTACGAGCCACCTTTGAGAGCGGACGCACCCGTCCGCTGGCCTGGCGGCAGGCCCAACTCGCCGGGTTGCGGCGCATGATGGACGACGCCGCCGAGGAACTGGTGGAAGCCCTTCGATCCGACCTGGGCCGGCCCCGGATGGAGTCCTACGGCGCCGACATCGGCCACACCAAGATCGAGCTCCGCCACCTCGCCAAACACGTTGGCTCGTGGATGAAACCCACTCGGGTGCGGGTGCCGCTTACCGTTGCGCCCGCCACCGCCCGTATCGTGCCGGAGCCCCTGGGGGTGGTGCTGGTGATTGCGCCCTGGAACTACCCGGTGCAGTTACTCATCGAGCCGATGGCGGCGGCACTGGCGGCGGGGAACTGTGTGGTGGCCAAACCCTCCGAGTTGGCTCCGGCCTGCAGCGCCGCCATGGCTCGCCTGCTGCCGCTCTACCTTGATCCGGAGGCGGTGGTGGTGGTGGAGGGAGGCGTGGAGGACACCACCGCCCTGCTCGCCGAGCGGTGGGATCACATCTTTTTTACCGGCTCCACGGCGGTGGGGCGGGTGGTGGCCGTCGCGGCAGCCCAGCACCTCACGCCCACCGTGTTGGAACTTGGTGGCAAGTCGCCTACCTACGTGCACGCCAGTGCCAACCTTGACGTGGCGGCCCGCCGCATCGCCTGGGGCAAGTTTCTCAACGCCGGTCAAACCTGCATCGCGCCGGACTATGTGCTGGTTGATGAGGAAGTGAAAGACGACCTGGTGACCAAACTGGCGGCCCAGATCACCGAGTTCTACGGCACCGATCCGCAGGCCAGCGACAGTTTCGGGCGCATCGTGAACGAGCGACACCTGCGGCGCTTGGAGGGCCTGCTGGCGGCCGGGGCGGGCACGATCGCCGCCGGTGGTCAGGTGGATGCCGGGGCTGGCTATGTGGCCCCCACCATCACGGTGGAGCCGTCTCCCGAGGCTCCGGTGATGCAGGAGGAGATCTTCGGGCCGATCCTTCCCGTGCTCGGGGTGGCGAACTCTCGAGCGGCAGAGGCGTTCATCACCGCCCGGCCCAAGCCGCTGGCGCTCTACGTGTTCGCGGGCCGGGGCGATGTGATCGACGAGGTGATTGGGGCCACGAGTAGCGGGGGCGTGTGTGTGAACCAGACGATCATGCATCTCCTCCCCTCCAACCTGCCCTTCGGTGGGGTGGGCGACAGCGGCATGGGCGCCTATCACGGCCGGGCCGGGTTCGACGTGTTCAGCCACCGCAAGAGCGTCCTGAAAAAGCGCTCCAAACCGGACCTGAAATTGCTGTATCCGCCGTACACCCCCAAGGTGGAGAAGATCGCCCGGCGCATCCTCCGCTAGCGCAGGTTACATAGGGCGCGCTATGTTTCGGTGGTGGCGACGCAGGGGGAGCGAAAAGCGGAGACCCGTCAGCGCCTGCTCGACGCCGCCGCCGAACTCTTCGCTGAGCGTGGCATCGAGGGAGCATCGGTCGATGCCATTTCCGAGCGGGCCGAGCGCACCTCGGGGGCGGTGTACGACCATTTCGGCGGCAAGGACGGCCTGTTGTACGCGCTGCTCGAAGGGTGGGCCGACGACGTCGCCGCGGTGATCTCCGCCGAACTGGCGGCGGCTTCCACGCTGGATGATCGGTTGGCGGCCCTGTGGCGCAACGTGGCCCATCCGCCCACCGGCGAGGGTCAGTGGATCCGCCTGGAGCACGAACTGTGGTCGTTCGCGGCGCGCCATGAAGGGGCACGCGCCCGTCTGCGTCAACGCTACGAGGCCGCCTGGGCAGGCATCGACGGCGCCATCGGCGAGTGGGCCAGCGACGAGGGCATGGCGCCGGCATCGCGTCCCCTCGGCCCGACGGTGATCGGCGTGTTGCTCGGTCTTGAGATGATGCGCCGCCTTGATCCGAATGCCATCGATGATCACATCGCCGTCGCCACCCTCCGGGGAGTAGTCGGTGCCACGCAGCCACAACAGGAGCACGCCCGATGACCATGACCCAACCCAACCTCGAGGGGATCAACCTTCTGGCCGCCACCTGGGGCCGGGGTGAGCCCCATGACCAGTTCGATCGGCTGCGCGCCGAGGCGCCGGTCTACTGGCACCCCGAAGTCGACGACACCGGTTTCTGGGCGCTCACCAAGCACGCTGATGTGCGAGCGGTGAGCCACGACCACCAACGGTTCTCCGCTGAAGTGGGGGGTACGTTCATCCCCACCTCCGATGAGGAGGCATTGGCCCAACTGCGTCTCACGATCCTGAACATGGACCCGCCTCGGCACAACCACTACCGGCGACTCGTGTCAAAGGGGTTTACGCCTCGCATGATCGCGGCACTGGTGGAGGAGATCGAACGACGCGCCGTGGCGGTGATCGATGATGTGTGCGAGCGCGGTGAGGTGGAGTTCGTCGAGGAAATCGCGGCGCAAATCCCCGTGCAGATGATCTGCGAGATGATCGGCCTGGAGAAGGAGGTATGGCCTCGCATGTTCGAGATCTCCAACCAACTCATCGGCTCGCGTGATGATCCCGACTTCCAGGAGATTCCCGGCGGGCCCGAGGCTTCGGCGATGGAGATCTACGCGCTCTGCGATGCCGTGGCAGCCGACCGGCGGATCAACCCGCGCGAAGACATCATGACGCTGCTG
Organism: Candidatus Neomicrothrix parvicella RN1; assembly: GCA_945898515.1. Taxonomy (GTDB): domain Bacteria; phylum Actinomycetota; class Acidimicrobiia; order Acidimicrobiales; family VFJN01; genus VFJN01. Next base: position 15,310 of record CAMDIH010000014.1, read on the forward strand.
GTGCAGGCCGAGGTCGACGGTGAGCGTCTCAACGAATTCGATCTGAACATGTTCTTCCTCACGCTGGTAGTGGCAGGCAACGAGACCACCCGCAACCTCATCAACCACTCCATGCTCGCCATCATCGAGAACCCAGATCAGGCGCAGCGCCTCCGCGACGACCCGTCACTGTGGGACACGGCCACCGACGAGATGCTCCGCTGGGGAAGTTCGATCCATAACTTCCGTCGCACCGCCACGGAGGACACCGAAGTACGAGGCGTGCCGATCAAACAGGGCGACAAGGTCGTGTTGTATTACGCGGCGGCCAATCGGGACGAGGAAGTGTTCGTGAACCCGCACTCTTTCGATGTGGGCCGCACGCCCAACGACCACCTGGCCTTTGGCGGGGGCGGGGTGCACTACTGCCTTGGGGCCAGCCTGGCCCGCGCCGAGATCCGGGCCACCATGCGCCAGATCGTGGAACGCCTACCCGACCTCGAACTGGTGGGCGAGCCCAACCGCCTTCACTCCGACTTCGTCAACGGCATCAAAACGATGCCGGTTCGTTTTACCCCTACTGCGCCCTCCTGGAAGGACTGACCATGCATACCCAACTGTGCGAAGACCTTGGTATCGAGTTCCCCATCTTTGCCTTCACCCATTGCCGCGACGTGGTGGTGGCGGTGAGCAAGGCGGGCGGTTTCGGTGTGCTCGGCGCGGTTGGGTTTACGCCGGAACAACTGGAGATCGAACTCCAGTGGATCGACGAGCACGTGGGCGACAAGCCCTATGGCGTGGACATCGTCATTCCCGGGAAGTACGAGGGTATGGACGAACTCGATCCGGAGAAGCTCGGTCAGATGCTGCGCGACATGGTGCCCGACACTCATGTGCAGTTTGCCGATCAGATCCTGGCCGACGCCGGTGTGCCTGACCTCCCCCCCGAGGAAGACGAGCGCATGCGTCTGCTGGGATGGACCGAAGCATCGGCCCTGCCGCAGATCGAGGTGGCCCTGGCCCACCCGAAGGTTCGTTTGATCGCCAACGCGCTCGGCACCCCCCCGCCGGAGATCATCGATCACATCCACGCCGCTGGTCTCAAGGTGGCGGCGTTGTGTGGATCGCCGTACCAGGCCATGAAGCACAAAGACGCGGGTGTCGACATCGTGATCGCGCAAGGCGGCGAGGGTGGCGGACACACCGGCGAGGTGGGATCGATCGTGTTGTGGCCCCAGGTAGTCAAGGCCATCGCTCCCACTCCGATGTTGGCGGCGGGCGGCATCGGTTCTGGGGGCCAGATCGCGGCGGCCCTGGCGCTGGGCGCCCAGGGCGTGTGGGCCGGATCGCTGTGGCTCACGGTGGAAGAGGCCGATCTGCCCCCCGCTCAGAAGCAGCAACTACTGGAGGCGGGCTCGCGCGACACCGTGCGCAGCGCGTCCTTCACCGGTAAGCCGTGTCGCATGCTCAAGAGCGACTGGACCGAGGCCTGGGACCGGCCCGACACCCCCGACCCGCTGCCGATGCCGATGCAGTACATGGTGTCGGGCAACTGCGTGGCTCGGGGCCATCGTTACGCCGATAAGGCACAGGCTGTGCAGTTCAACCCGGTCGGGCAGGTCGTGGGCCAACTCAACTCGGTGGAAAAGACCGCCGCCGTGATCCAACGACTGGTGGAGGAGTACATCGACTCTGTCGATGGTCTCAACGTGCTCCAGGAGGCGTAACCCCAGTCCGAACTGGCCCCCGGCGCGCTACCGTCAAATGATGCCCGCTGCCCCTCCTCGCATTGGTTTGGTCCTCGGGGCCGGCGGCGTGGCCGGCGGCGCGTTCCATGCTGGCGTGCTGGCGGCTCTGGAAGAGGCCACCGGATGGGACCCGCGGTCGGCGGCGGTGATCGTAGGTACCTCGGCGGGGGCCATCACCGGAGCGGCACTGCGAGCGGGGTTCACCGGGGCGGACCTGCTCGCCCAGGCCCAGGACCGACCGCTCTCGGCGGCGGGGGAGGCATTGGCGCAGCGCATCGGCCCGCCCGGATCGCCGCTCCCGTTGCGCTCCACGCGCCAGGTCCGGCCCCCGGCGGAGTTGGCGGGCACGCTGGCCCGCGGGCTGCGCCGACCCTGGGCCACGCGGCCCTGGTCGTTGTTGGCCGCGTTGCTACCCGAAGGGTCGGTGAGCACGGACGTGATCTCGGTGGGGATCGGGCGCCTCTACCCCGATGCCTGGCCCGAATCACCGTTGTGGATCTGCGCGGTGCGCCAAGCCGATGGGCGTCGTGTGGTGCTGGGACGCGACGGGCTCTGCCCGCCCCTCGCCGCGGCGGTGGCGGCCTCGTGCGCCATCCCGGGCTTCTTCAGCCCGGTGGTGATCGACGGTTACCCCCACATCGACGGTGGCGTCCATTCGCCCACCAACGCCGATGTCCTCCTCGAAGCCGGGCCGCTGGATCTGGTGATCGTGAGTTCACCGATGTCCCGTCAGGGTCGGCGACCCCGCTGGGCCGTCGATCAGGCCATGCGCGGGTTCTCGAGCGCGTTGCTCGATACCGAGGCGCGCCGCTTGCGGCGCCGGGGCGTGTCGGTGGTGGGGTTTCAGCCCGGCGTCACCGTGCTGGCGGAGATAGGGCTCGACCCCCTGGATCCATCGCGGCGCTCGGGCATCGCGGCGGCCGCCTATGCCGCCGCCCGTGAGCGCTTGGCGGGCGAGGCTCTGCTGGCGCGCACCGCCCCACTGCGCCTGCTGGCCCAACCCCCTCAGCGCATCTCTCACTGACGGTCACCCTCGTACCGAAGCGGCGGAGGGGTCAGGGGGTGGCGAGGTCTCGGAGTTCGCGTTTGAGGATCTTGCCGGCGGCGTTGCGGGGGAGCGGGGCGTCCACGATCAGCACGATGCTGGGCACCTTGAAGCCGGCCAGTCGCTCCCGCACGTGGTCCTGGAGTTCTTCGACACCGAGGGTTTCGCCGGTCCGGGGGTAGATCGCCACGCCTACCTCCTCGCCGAGGCGCTCATGGGGCACGCCGAACACGGCGGCTTCGTGCACCGCGGGGTGCTCATAGATAGCCGCTTCCACCTCGGCGCAAAACACGTTCTCGCCGGCCCGCAGCACCATGTCTTTGGCTCGGTCCTCCACATAGACGAACCCTTCCTCGTCCACCCGGCCGAGGTCGCCGCTGCGGAGCCAACCCCGCACGATGGTCTCGGCGGTGGCTTCGGGTTTGTTCCAGTAACCCCGAATGAGGTGAGGCCCCTTGAACCAGATTTCGCCCCGCTCGCCGATGGGAAGGTCTACGCCATCGGGATCGCGCACGGCGAGGTCCATGATGGGGGTAGCTCGGCCCGTGCTGGTGGGGTGGGTGATGTAGTCCTGTCCGTTGTTGCCGGGGCCGTAGGCGTTGGTTTCGGTCATGCCGTAGCCGATCGAGGGGCCGCCGCCGCGAAAACTCGAGGCCACGCGGTTCACCAGTTTCGGCGGGGCGGGGGCGCCACCACCCCCGATGCTCACGAGGCTGGAGGTGTCGGTGTTGGCAAACCGGGGCGACTCCAGCAGGTCCCAACTTTGGGTGGGCACGCCCACGAAGTTGGTGATCTGCTCCCGCTCGATCAATTCGAGGGCGCGATCGGCATCCCACTTGTACATGATCACGAGTTTGAAGCCGGCGGAGAAGCACGACAGCAGCACAGGAACGCAGCCGGTCACGTGGAACAGCGGCACGATCAGAATGAAGGAGGGGGGCAGGCCCGGAACCTCGGCTTCGGGCCCGCCCTCGCGGCGGACGCGATCCAACACCGACTTGCAGCCAAAGCCCATGAGCGCCTGCACCACCGCCCGATGGGTGGATACCGCTCCCTTGGGTCGTCCGGTGGTGCCAGAGGTGTAGAGGATGGTGGCGTCGTCGTCGGGGGTAATCGCCACCTCCGGCATCGGGGCACCGAGTTGCCGCACATCCTCCCATCGCTCAGCACCCTCGGGAACGGCGCCGAGTTCGCGCACAACCAGGAGGTGCGTGCCGAGGCGACGGGTGGTGGCCAGCGCGCGTTGAGCTCGCTCGGTGTCGGCGATGAGCACCGTGGCGCCGCAGTCTTGGAGGGCATAGTCGAGTTCTTCACCGGTCCACCAGGCGTTGAGCGACACGGAGATGGCCCCGATGGAGGTGATGGCGGCGAAGGCGATAACCCATTCCGGATAGTTACGCATCCCGATCGCCACCCGGTCGCCGGGAACCACGCCGTAGCGGTCCACCAGCAGGGAGGCCATGGCGTCCACGTGCACCATGACTTCGGGGAAACTCCAGCGCTCGTCCTCGTAGACCAAGAAGGTGTCCTCCCCCCGGTCGCGGGCGGTGGCGAACACTTCGCGCAGGCTCGGCGGGGCATGTTTGAACGCCTTCACCTCCACCCCGCCTATGTCGATGGTCTCAATCTCGAACCGCTCGCCGGGTCCGGTGACCACCGCAGTGGCTTCCTCGTAGTTCAGCACGCTGCCTTTGCTAGCAGAACGAACCGAAGGCGATCACCGCGCCGCGGCCAAGGTGGCCATGGCGCCCAAGACGCCGAGCAGATCATCGGGGGGATCCTGGCCCAGGTCACGGGCTAACGCGATGAGGTTCACCACCAAGCGTTCCCCTTCGCCCCAGCCGGCGTAGGGGCCCCCGGCGAGGTCGAAGGCGGCGTCAAGGGGCGCCATTCCGGCCTGCAGGCGGGGGGTGCCTTCGGCGACCAGCCACTCGAAGTAACCGCGCTGGTCCACCACACATTGTGGGTCGCCCAGCGGACCATGGCCGGGAATCACGATGGCTGGTGCGAGGGCCAGGATGCGATCGCAGGCGGCGATCCAGGTCGCGATGGGCCCGGCCCAGGCAATCGGGTGGCCACCGTGAAAGACGAGATCACCGGTGTACACCGCATGGCAATCCGGTACGTGCACGATGACGTCGCCCTGAGTGTGGGCGGGGCCGAGTTCGTACAACTCCACCACGCGATCACCCACCCGCAGGGTGAGCGCGCCGTCGAAGGTGGTGGTGGGGGGCGTGATCTCGATGCCGTCGAACACAAAACTGCCGAAGATGTCCGCCAGGTAGGCGCCGGTGACCCCGAGATCGGGGGCGGCGCGGAGCAGGTCGGCCAGCAGGCTGGAGGGCACTTCGTTCATCTCTCGGGCGCTGGCGCTCGAGGCCACGATCTCGGCGCCGGTCACCAGTTGGTTGCCGTAGCAGTGGTCGCCGTTGGCGTGGGTGTTCACCAGTGTGCCGATCTCGGCCGCCGCCGGGGCCACCGCCCGCAACTCGGCCAGCATGGTGGCGGTGAGGGGCAGGTCGAACAGCGTGTCGATGAGCAACGAGGCGTTGCCGTCGGTCACCAGCCCAGCGTTGGACCAACCCCAGCCACCATCGGGCTGCAGATAGGCCCAGGTGCTCTCAGCGATTTCGTGGGGGCCGCGAGTGAAGGGCTTCATGGAAGGGAACCTATCCGGCGCCTCCGCTCCGGCCGTTCCCATTGGCTATCCGTCGCTCTACGCTGGGGGCCATGATCGCGGCCGCCACGGAGCCCCCGGCTTCGCCCCCGAAGCCGTTGTTGCGGGGCTGGCTGCACCTGGTCTGCTTCTTCCTGGCCCTTCCCGCCGCCGCGGTGGTGGTGGCGCTGGCGTCGGGGGTTCGGGGCCGCCTGGCCGCGACCGTCTACGCGCTGGGGCTTCTCGCCCTGTTCGCCGTGAGCGGTCTCTACCATCGGCTCAACTGGACCGCGGCCAAGCGCGCGTGGATGCAAAAGCTCGATCACGGCACCATCTTTGTGATGATCGCCGGGAGTTACACCCCGCTGTGTCTGCTGGTACTGCGCGGGTGGGTGGCCTGGGTGATGCTGGCGTTCGCCTGGACCGGCGCGGCCCTCGGACTCGTGCTGGCCTTCACCCCGGGGCGGGCCAGCCGCGTGGGGCGCGGGGTGCTGTATTTCTGCCTCGGATGGGCGGCGGTGGTGGCGATCCCGCAGATGTGGAGTCACCTCAGCGTCGTGGAAATGATCCTGTTCGCGGTGGGAGGCCTCCTGTTTACGGTGGGTAGCGTGTTCCTCTTCACCCACTGGCCGGATCCCTTCCCGCGAGTGTTCGGGTATCACGAGGTGTGGCACGTGCTGGTGGTCCTGGCGGTGATCTGCCATTTCGTGGCCATCGCGTTAGTGGTCCACCCCCCGGCATCGGCCTAGGAGCGCGATGGAAAAAATCATCTTCCTGCTTTGGGCCGATCTCCACCCGGCCCTCGGCGATCGGGTGCGAAGCCAACTTCTCGGCGAGGTGGCGCCCCGTCTGCTTACTTTCGGCGCTCGGGGCGTTACCGTGAACGTGCACGACACCCGGGCCGCCGCGGCCCCCAGTCCGGCTCCGCCGCCCCCCGGTGAGGCGGCCCCGTTGGCTCAGGTTTCGGTGTGGCTGGACAGTTACGACAAGCGACCCGGTGTGGACGACGCCCTCGCCACCATCGGGTTGCCGGTATCCGGACATCTCGTGACCGAATCCTGCTACGACGACTACGGCACCACTCCCCACGCGACCCCGCGGGATTGGCCCGACGGCGAACCTTCGCCGGGCGTGTTGACCGTGGCCCTCGTGCACCGCCGCGCCGGGTTGGCCTATGACGAGTGGATCGAGACATGGCACGGCACGCAGTCGCCTGCCTCCGGTCGGCTCCAACCCCGTACCCGCTACATCCGTAACGAGGTGCACCGAGGGGTTACCCCCGATGCCCCGGCCATCGACGGGATCGTGGAGGAAGGTTGGCCCTCCGCCGCCCACGTGGCGGATCCCATGCTGTTTTTCAACGCCGATGGCGACCCCGCCCTCTTGCAGGCCAATCTGGCGGAGATGATGGCGAACGTGTCGGCTTGTTTGGATCTGGATCGTCTCCGCAGCGTGACGATGAGCGAGCACTTCGTGAAGACCTGAGCCGCCTACGCGGCCGGATTAGAACATCGACTCCGCGTACCGATTGAGGTTGTCGATCTTGGTTTGGAGCGGCTCGGCATCCGGGGCCCGGTCGTAGGCCCACCGGAATCCCACGATCACATCGGTCACCCCCATCTCCTCGAGACGGCTGATGCCATCGGGGGAGTAGGCGTCCATGGAGATCACATGAATGTCGAAGGGGTCCGCTGGGTTGTTCTCCTGGGCGCGGAGTTGGTGGAGACGGGCGATCAGGCCGGGCAAGGCTTCAAGATCTCCGCCCCCGTGGATCCATCCGTCGTTGCGGGCGGCGCGCCGTAACGCCGGCTCCGAATGGCCCCCCACGATGATGGGGATCGCGGTGGTGGGCACCGGGCACTGTTTGATGCGCGGCACGTCGTAGATCTCGCCGTGGAACTCGAACCACTCGCCGGTGAGCAGGCCGCGCATCACCTGGATGCTCTCGTCGGCTCGCTTCCCGCGGCGGGCGAAGGGCACGTCGCACACCTCGTAATCCTCCGGCCACGGGCTGGTGCCGATACCGAGGGTGAGTCGGTTGTTGGTGAGCACGGCGGTGGATGCCGCCTGTTTGGCCACCAGCACGGGATGGCGCACGGTGACTTTGAGCACGGAGATCACGAAACGGATGCGCTCGGTCACCGCTCCCATGGCCGGGATGATGGAGAAGGGCTCGAGGAACGGCTTGTCCTCGAGGAAACCCCGATCGCCATCGGCGGTATAGGGATAGACGGCGTCGGACTCGGCCGGGTAGCAGATGCTGTCGGGGACCAGGAAGCCATGGAAGCCCGCCGCATCGGCGGCCTGGGCCAGCGGGAGGTAGTAGCTCGGGTCGGTCATGGCCTCGGCGAAGGTGAACCTCACCGGACTAGTTGTTCCGACAAGGTCCAGAGGGCATCGGCGGTTTGCCGGTCGAGCGCGTAGCCCCGCACGCCCTCCCGGGCCGCGGGGTCTTCGGTGATCTGGGCGATGTGGCAGTCCTCCAGGTAGACGCCGCCTTCACCGTCGAGATCGCGCGAGGTGGCGGCGTAGACGCTGGTGGCGGCGCCCTGGGGAATGGTTTTCCACGGCATCTCTACGGTGGCATCGGCGAGGTGGTCGATGAGGGTCTGCAGCGACTCGTTGGTGAGGTGGCGACCGAGTTCGGTTTGGATGCCGCCGGGATGGACGGCGAAGGCCCGCACCCCCTGGGCACGAAAACGGTCGTCGATGCCCACTGCGCACAGCACGTTGGCGGTCTTGGCCCGACCGTAGGCCAGCCAGGGGTCGTAGGGAACCTGTTCGAAGCCGGGATCGTCGAGGTCGACGTCGCCGAAGCGGTGGCCGGCTGAACTGAGGAGGACCACCCGGGCCCCGCCAGCGGCGATGAGGGCGGGCATGAGTTGGGTGATGAGCAGGAAATGGCCGAGGTGGTTGGTGCCGAACTGCAACTCGAATCCGTCCACCGTGGTGCCCTTTGGGCAGGCCATGATGCCAGCGTTAGCGATGAGCACATCGAGGCTGGCATGGTCTTGGAGTAGGTCGTGGGTGAAGGTGCGCACGCTGGCGAGATCGGCGAGATCCACCCGACGAAGCTCCAGGTCGGCCTTCGGTGCGCTCGCTCGCACTTCCTCGGCGGCAGCGCCGCCCTTGGTGAGGTCGCGCACCGCCATGATTACCGATGCCCCGGCGGCGGCGAGGGCCCGGGTGGTCTCGAGGCCGAGCCCGGTGCTGGCACCGGTCACCAGAATCCGCTGGCCGGTGAGGTCGAGGCCGGCGAGGACATCGTCGGTGGTGGCGTGGAAGCCGAAGGTTGTCATGGGGTCCGATGTTGGCACGGATTGGGCAGCGGACCTCCTCGCCTGATCGGATAGGGCTTCGTGGACGACGCCTTCGCTGACCTATTCGACGCCAATGCTCGCTACGCGGCGGCCGGCCACGACGTGGCCGAGACCGGCACGGCCCGCCGGGGTCTGGCCATTCTCACCTGCATCGACTCTCGGATCGACCCGTTGGCGGTGTTCGGGCTCGAGTCGGGAGACGCCAAGATTCTGCGGAACGCCGGTGCCCGAGTGACGTCGGACATGCTGCGCAGCCTGGCGTTGGCGGTGGCATCCCTCGGAGTCGTGCGCATCGCGGTGGTGCAGCACACCGATTGCAAAATGGCCTCCTCCACCGATGCCGAGTTGTGCGCCGCGGTGGCCCAAGCCACCGGTCGGCCGGTGGAAGGGTTCGAGCCCCTGGCCATCTCTGATCAGGCTCGGGTGCTGGAAGACGACGTGGCTCTCCTGCGGGCTAGTCCGCTCATCCCCGAGGGCATCGCAGTGGCCGGGTTGGTGTACGACCTGCACTCCGGCCGACTTGCCCCGGTAATCCCGCCTCCCGGTGGGTAAGCCTCCGCCCGACTCGCTAACTCAGGCCGAGCATCTTGGTGATGCCGTGGTCACGGCCGGCGGTATAGCCACCGTCGACGGCGAGGGCATGACCCGTGACGAAGGATGCGTCCGACGACAGGAGGAAGGCGGCGGCCGCCGCAATCTCCTCCGGCTGGCCGTAGCGACGCAGGGCATGTTCGAGCCGGTAGCCCGCGGCCACATCCTCCATGCCAGGCATGCTGAAGAGGTCGTGGGTCATCGGGGTCTGGATGAAGCCAGGACAGATGGCGTTGGCGCGAATCCCCGAGGGCCCGTAGTCGATCGCCAGGTTCTTGGTGAGTAACACCACCCCGCCTTTGGCCGCGTTATAGGCGCTCCCCCCGGCGGTGCCCTCGAGGCCCTCAATGCTGGCAATGGTCACCAGAGACCCGCGCTCGCCCTGCACCGGGTCCTGACTCAGAAGTTGAGCGATGGCGTGTTTCATCACGAAGAAGGTGCCGGTGAGATTTACCCCGATCACGCGCTCCCACTCCCCAGCGTCTAGTTGATGGGCGGGTCCGCCTCCCGCTACCCCAGCCGCGTTCACCACCCCGTCGAGGCGCCCCCCGTGGGTCACTGCGGCGGTCAGCAGGCCGCTCACGGCGGCCTCGTCGGTCACGTCGGTGGGCACGTACGCCCAGCGGGGGCCGAGGTCGCCGGGCCCGGTGCCGAGGTCGGCACCCACCACGGTTGCGCCGTCGGCCAACAGGCGCTGGGCGGTGGCCAAGCCGATCCCCGATGTCGCCCCGGTGACCACGACGACCTTGTCTGTGACGGTGCTCATAACTGCTCCTTAGTTTTCCGATAGACCATTGTTTATGCGCTTCGCTTTGTTCTACGAGATTCCGGTACCCCGCCCGTGGGGGCCGGATTCAGAGCGACTGGCCTACCAGCAGACCATCGAGCAAGCCGTGGCTGGGGAACAATACGGCTGGGACGCGTTTTGGACGGTAGAGCACCATTTCTTGGAGGAGTACTCCCACTGCTCGAACCCTGAGGTGCTCTTCGGGGCCATTGCCGCCCGGACGGAGCGAATGCGACTGGGCTTCGGGGTGCGCCTGATGCCGAAGCCGTACAACCACCCGATCCGCACGGCGGAGTCGGTGGCGGTGCTCGACCTCATCTCCAACGGACGCGTCGACATGGGTACCGGCCGCTCTTCCACCCGGGCCGAACTGGAGGGCTTCGGGATCGATCCCGCCGACACGCGGGCCATGTGGCAGGAGGCGATTGGTCACGTCGTGGGCTGTTGGACCAACGACGAGTACGAGTTCGAGGGCAAGCACTGGTCGATGCCGCGCCGACGCGTGTTGCCCAAGCCCATCCAGGCGCCCCACCCGCCGATCTGGGGGGCCACCAGTTCCGAGGACGGCCACCGGCAAGTGGGGGGCCTCGGTCTGGGCTTGTGTTCCTTCGCGGTGGGCGTGGCCCCCGAAGAGGTGAAGGAAAAGATCGATATCTATCGGCAGGCCATCTCCACCTGCACGGCGCCACTCGGGGCCTACGTGCACAACCAGGCGTCCACCTTCACGATGGCGGTTTGTGCCCCCACTACCGCCGAAGCCCGAGCCACGGCGCGAGAGAGTTTTGAGTGGTACCCGAAGGCCGGGGCCCGGCTCATCGCCTCGGTGGCTGACATGCAGGCTGACCGCGGCCAGGATCTCGGTTCTTATGCGTACGCCGCCGACCTCAAACAGGTGGCCGACGATGGCTCGCTCGACTTTCTCGATCTCGAGTATCTCGAGGGGATCGGCGCCTGTGTGCTGGGTACCCCCGATGAGTGCATCGCGACCTGTCGGCGCTACGAGGCGGCCGGGGTGGACCAACTTCTGTGCCTCGTGAATCCCTACAAGATCCCCCACGATGCCGTCATGCAGACCATCCGCATGATGGGCGAGCACGTCATCCCGGCCTTCCGCTGATCGGGGTGCGGAGGGGTCGCGATTGTTGGCGTGTGGTCGGGCAGGCCACCGGCCGCTAAACCTTCAGGCATGTCTGATCCCGCTGTCCTCGTGGAGCGCCACGACCATGTCCTCACCATCACGCTGAACCGACCGGAGAAGCGCAACGCCTTCAATGCGGAGATGCTCTGCCTGCTGGGCGATGCGTGGGACCTGCTCGATGCCGACGACGATCTTCGGGTGGGGGTGATGACCGGTGCGGGCGGCAACTTCTCCGCCGGGGCCGACCTGGATCGGCTCGTGGGCGCTCTCATCTCAGGCCAGCCCGCCGAGGACGAGTACGAAGAACGGATCCGGCAGGATTTCACCCTCATCTACAAAGGGTTCCTCAAGGATCATTATGTGAAGAAGCCGATTGTGGCGGCAGTGGAGGGCTACTGCTACGCCGGTGGGATGGAAATCCTCCAGGCCTTCGACATCCGCGTGGTAGCGGAAAACGCGCAACTCGCCGTTTCGGAGGTGCAACGGGGCCTGTTCCCAATGTCGGCCAGCACGATCCGCCTGCCCCGTCAGATTCCCTACACCGTGGCGATGGACCTGCTCATTGTGGGCAACCCGATCACGGGGGCGCGGGCGTATGAAGTGGGATTGGCTAGCCACGTCACCCCCGGTGGCGGGGCGCTGGCCGTGGCCCAAGAGGTGGCGGAGCGCATCTCCGCCAATGGCCCGCTGGCGGTGCGCAACATCAAAGCCTCGGTGATCGCCGCCCTCGAACTCACCGAGGCCGATGCCTTCGCCCGTGAGTTGGAACTGGGCATGGAGGTCATGGCGAGTCAGGACGCTCGGGAAGGACCCCGGGCGTTCATGGAGAAGCGCAAACCCAACTTCACTGGGACCTGAAACGGCGGGCCGCTGGCTAAGGTCATAGCGACCACCGGTCGGGCGCTGGGCGTTGTGCCGGTTCATTTGCATCTGCAACAGGAGGCTCACCATGGCGAAAAAGCCGTCCCGCTCCGGCGGCCGTGTCACTCCCAAGGGCACGCAGCCCGCTGGTTCCAAGTCGGCCAGCCCGCCACCGGCCCGGCCCACCTTCGACCCTGGTCGCCAGCCCGCCCCGCCCAGTCGCCCGGGGACCGTCCCCGCCGGTCCCACCCGCTCCGGGCGTCGCGGCAACCGCTAGCCCCACCCGGCGTCGTCGCGGCATCGGGCCAGACGGTGGCCCGAACCAACGACGGAACGCGTAGGCGGGGGTAACGGGAGGGTTGGCTTAGCGGCTGCGTCGGCGTGCGTTGCCACTGGCGGGGCGGCCCGGGCGGGCGGCTCCAGCACCAGTGGGTCGTCTACCGGGCTTAGCTTTGCCACCGGTACTGGCCGGCTTGGGGCGGGGGGTCCAATCCCCCTCCGACACGGCGCGGGGGCTCGCGCCCTTGCGGTGTCCCTTGCCCCGGGTGGGCTTGGAGTTGCCCGGTCGGGCCGGTCGGGCCGGTCGGGGGCGGTCCTCGGCCCGGGCCCGTTGGCGGCGTGACACACCGTCGAGACCGTCGCCGCGATCCACCGGCGGGGGTGGAGTGGCGGCCAGTACCGACGCGGCGGTAGCCACGGTCGCCGCCTCGATGGGCTCCCGGCGCCGAAGTTCCCGCTGCATCTTGCGCACGTCTTTTTCCTTCTCGGGGGAGACGAGCGTGATCACCGTTCCTGGCTCGCCAGCCCGGCCGGTACGACCGGAGCGATGGACGTAGTCCTTGTCGGTGGCGGGTGGGTCGTACTGCAGGACGCAGGCCACCCCGTCTACGTGGATGCCGCGAGCGGCAACGTCGGTGGCCACCAGCACGTGCACATCGCCCTTGCCGAACGCTCGCAAGGCCTTCTCGCGCTGGCTCTGGCTGCGGTCACCGTGGATGGCTTCGGAGCGGATCCCGGCTTTGTTCAACTGTTTCGACAGACGTTCGGCACCGTGGCGGGTCCGACTGAAGACGATGGCCGGCCAGCACCGCTGGACGATGGCGGTGGCCACCTCGATGCGATCGGCGTGGGACACGGCCCAGAAGCGATGGGTGACCTCGCCCTGTACCTCCAGCGAGGCCGCCTCGTGATGTGCCGGGTTCGTTTGGTAATTGCGGATGAGCACGTCAACATCGCCGTCGAGGGTGGCGGAGAAGAGCATGGTCTGGCGCTTTTTGTTGGTGAGGTCGAGAAGGCGACGGACTTCAGGGAGGAATCCCATGTCGGCCATGCGGTCGGCTTCGTCGATCACCACGATGCTCACGTCGTCGAGGCGCAACGAGCCGCGCTCGAGAAGGTCTTTGAGACGACCGGGGGTGGCCACCACTACCTCGACGCCCTTGGCGAGGGCACGCATCTGGCGGTCCATGCCAGCACCGCCGTACACCGCTAGCACCTCGGTCTTGGTCCCCCAGCACAGGGCCGTCAGTTGGTCTTGCACCTGCGACGCCAGTTCCCGGGTGGGTACCAACACCAGTGCCTTGGGGCGGCGGGGGGCTGCCTTGGCCACCTGGGCCAGCAACGGAAGGCCGAAGGCGATGGTCTTGCCGGAGCCGGTGGGGGCCTTGCCGCACACGTCGCGGCCGGCGAGGGCATCGGGAAGGGTGGCAGCCTGCACCGGGAACGGCTCGGCGATACCGAGGAATTCCAGGCGCTCACACAGGCGAGTGGGCACGCCGAGTGAGGCAAAGGTGGTGGACATGGGGGGGGTTCTCCGGCATTGAGCGGCAGGTACGCGCGCACACTCGATGGGAGAGATCGACCGGTGGCCAATCTCGTGTCGAGTGCAGCGATACGCACGCTGCTGAGGGGTGGCAGTCTCAAGCCACAGCTCGACACGGCCCGCCAGCGACTGCTGGCGCATGAACACTGTAGCGGTCCTTGCGCCCAATACCACTATCGGGGGCGCGCCGGGGTGGTTGGGGGGGCACCGGTGCGAAGTCGATCCCCATTTCCGCCATGGCCGCTACCGCGGCCGCCTTCACTTCGGGGCCGGGCTCGGAGCCGCCGGACCACGCAGTGGCTTGCTCGCCGGCCGGGTGGGTGAACCAGCCCAGGGCCATCTGTGATCGGCCGGCATTGTGCACGCACAGAAACAAGACGGTGGGCGGCTCACGGTCCGGTATCGAGGGTCTCCTGGAGGGAGGGTTCGGGCTCGGGCTCGGGGAACAGGACCGGGTGACCGCGACGGCCAGGCCTGCGCCGATGAGCTGGGCGGCGATGAAGCCGGGGGCGGAGGAGGGGGCGATGCCGGCGAACGTGTTCGTCAGGGTGCGGGCCAGGGCGACCGACGGGGTTGGCGAAGCTGGTGGACGACGCGAACCAGTAGGCGGCGCCGATGTAGCCCGCCACCGCGATCGGGACGGCGGCGCGCCGACCGCTCCGCACCACCCCGAAGCTCACGGTGAGCAGCCCGAAGGTGGCGACCACCTCCGAGAGGAACGTGGCCGCGGTGAGACGATCGTGAGTGGACAGCGCTACCGGGGGAAGCGCAAACATCACGTTGGCCACCATCGCACCGAGGCACCCACCCGCGATCGGGGCGCCCAGATAGGGAGCGACGAGGCGACGCTTCGTCTTGCCCGTGACGAACTCGACGAGGGTGACCGCCGGGTTGAAGTGGCCGCCGAGACGGGGATGGAGGAGCGCTGCCCAGTTGCCCCAGGGCGCCGGCCACCTCAGTCAGTACGGCGCGATCGAGGACCTAGTAGGTGAAGGCACCGCACCGTTCGGCTCGCACCACGCCCGCCTGACGCAGGGCGCGAGGGTGGTCACTGATCAAGGGCTGGGCGAGGGTGAGATCGTCTACGAGATGGCATACGCACAAATCCTGGCGGGCCAGGCGTTGCACGATGCTCCATCGGATCGGCTCCCCGAGGAGTGTGAGGAGTCCCGTCGGCGACACCGACACATCAACGGAGATACAGATCGATCTTGCTGCATCTCACGGGGACCGCAAGCCCACTGGAGGAGTGGCTGGAACCGGGAGGGTCGCCGCACGCGCTACCGTCGCATGTTGCCGCGGAACGCCCGTTCCCCACTTGACCCGGGAGAATCTAATGGCCCACCAGTTCCTGTCCGATGAGTGGCTCGCCGAAGTTCAGAAATTGGCCGAAGAGAGCGATGGCGAGGGCGGATTTCCGGTCGATGCCAAGATCAACATGGTGGTGACCGGTGGCCCCGCCGGCGACCGCGAACTCCATGTTTCCGACGGATCCTTCGGGGCGGGCCTCATCGAGGCGCCCACCAAGATCACCTTGGCCTACACCCTGGCCCGTCAGATGTTCGTCGAAGGGAACCAAACGGCCGCCATGCAGGCCTTTATGGGGGGCCAGATCAAGGTGGAAGGCGACATGACCAAGTTGATGGCCATGCAGAACAGCGGGGGCGATCCGGCGGCCGCCGCCGCCATGCAGGCCAAGTTGCTGGAGATCACCGCTCCCGACTGAACCCACTAGGAGGCAAGGCCCATGAAGTCGTTCGAAAAAAAGTTGGCGGTCGTCACCGGCGGCGGAACCGGGATGGGCCGAGAACTGGTGCGGCAGTTGGCCGCCGAGGGTTGTCACGTGGCCGCCTGCGATGTGCATCTCGACACGCTGGAGGAGACGATCCGCCTCGCCGAGAAGGATGCGCCCTCGGGCACGCGACTGTCGATGCATCGCTGCGACGTGGCCGACGAAGGGCAGATGTTGGCCTTCCGGGACGAGGTGGTGGACCACCACCAGATCGATCACGTCAACCTCGTGTTCAACAACGCCGGGGTGGGCGGTGGCGGGAGTTTTGTGACCGGGGACCGCGCCGAGTGGGACCGCACCTTTGGCATTTGCTGGGGCGGGGTCTACAACGGCTGTCGGGCGTTCGTTCCGCTCCTGGTGGCGTCCGACGAGGGCCACTTGATCAACACGAGCAGCGTGAATGGGTTCTGGGCGTCGCTGGGGCCGGGCATCCCCCACACCGCGTACAGCGCCGCCAAGTTCGCCGTTAAGGGCCTCTCGGAAGCGCTGCTGGAAGACTTCCGGTTGAACGCACCCCATGTGCAGGTCTCGGTGGTGATGCCTGGCTACATCGGTACCGACATCGTGAATAACAGTCAGCGCGTGTTCGGGGACCGTGAGCCGGTCATCAGCGACATCAAAGTAGGCATGGAGCGTCGCGGTATTTCCACCGCCGGCATGGACGACGACACGCTGCGGGCCCTGTCGGCGGGTTTCGGCGACATGTTCCGAGACCACGCACCGATGACCGCAGCGGAGGCAACCACGGTGATCCTCAATGGGGTGAGAGCCGGGACCTGGCGCATCCTGGTGGGGGACGATGCCCATAAACTGGACGCGGCGGTGCGGGCCGATCCGCTGAGCGTCTACGGCCCCAAGGGACTCTCGCTGTCTCTAGGCGAGATCTAGCGGTTCCGGGACGCCGACGGCGCGTTTGCGTCAGGGGCCAGGTGGAGGCCGAGGGCGGCGAGACGCTGCTGGAGCGCTTCCACGAGGGCATCGGGATCGGCGCGGCATTGGTTCAGTTGCTCCGCCGATAACAGCACGCGCAGGCCCGTCGCGGTTCGGCCCAGCACCATGGGGGTGGTATCACCGGTGATGGCCAGAACATCAGGCGGACGCTCGTCACGGTGCAACAGGGTGAAGTCCACCCCGAGCGTCGTGCACGCCGCATCAAATGAAGACCGGCGACGCAGCGGGCCGTGGGTGATGTCGCAGAGCGAACAGTGGCCTCGGCCAGCGGCTTTCTTCACGACGTAGGCCAACTCACCCCGCCACGAACCGTTGGCGTGGTACACGCCGATGAGTTCAGTAACGGCTTGCGTGGTCATGCCGAGAAGTATGCTCAGAGGCCCGCCGCCCGGGCAAAGGCAGTCAACTCACGTTGCGAATCCGGGCCGCAGGGTTGATAGGCCACTTCGGTGATGCCCTGAGCCGCGTAGGCGGCGAGGCGCTCGCCAACTTCCGCGGCTGGCGCCGTGAGGGTGAAGGCCCCGATGAGTTCGCTCAGCCCACCGCTCAGGCCGGCGCGATCACGATCGGTGAGTTCCACCAGGTGCCCCTCGTGGGTAGCGAGATGGCGGTGACGTGGGTGGATTTCCTCGACGCCGGCGCGCCATTCCGCCCCGCCCGGGAACCGGTCGACCACCTCGGGTCCGCCCCGCTCGTACATGCCGTGTAGCACCACCGCTACCCCCGGCCCGGCGGCTTCGATGACCCGCTCGCTGGTAGGGGTCTCGCCGTCGTCCAACACGGTTCCAAAAGTCAGTAAGGCCCGCCATTCCCCAGTGGCATTGGCATTGGGTGCCCCCGCCGCCATCGTGCCATCGCCGAGTTCTTCGGCCACGGCGTTCCCTTTCGGTCCATCAGCACCGATCAATATGGGCACTTCGATGGGACGAGGGGCGCCGAATCCGCGGGGGTGAACCATCCGGATGGGACGGCCGTCCCACTCCACCTCTTCGCCCCGCAGCAGCCCCTTGATGGCCATGACGTAGGTCCGGACGTCGGCCCAGCGCATGGGCTTCTGGCCGAGCACGTGTCGCCCGGTGAAGCCCGCCCCGATGGCCACCGCCACGCGTCCGGGGGCGAGGTCGCACAGGGTGGCGATGGCCGCGGCGTTTACCATCGGATGACGCAGGCTCGGCACCAGAACACCGGGGCCGAGGCCAATGCGCTCGGTGCGTTCGGCGGCCCGGGCGAGGGTGATCCACACGTCGTGATAAAGCGCCGGGGAGTCGTAGACCCAGGCCCGCTCGTAGCCGAGATCTTCGGCGAGGGCGATGAGGTTGGGCGTGTCGAGCCCAGGCGGAAAGGCGGCGGAGATGGCGATCGGCATCCCTGCACCGTACGCACGATCTGCCGGGTGGTGGCGAACGCCGATGCGACGCGGCGGCGGCTCCCTCAGTACCGTCCTAGCCCATGTCTGAGACCTGGCCCGACCTCACCATCGGCGGCCAGGACCGCCGCAGTGATCACGCCTTGCTCGGCTTGGAACACCTGGGGCCCGGTCACGCCAGTTTCGTGCTCACCCAACCCTTGGCCCGCTTCGACGGAAAACTTTTCGGGGGCACGGCGATCGCGGTGGCGGTAGCCCTAGCGGAGGTAACCACGGCGCGTCGGGCGCTGTGGACCACCGTGCAGTTCATTTCGGGCGCCACCTCCCTCGGGGACCGCTTCGATTGCACCACCGAGGTGCTCGCCGAGGGCAAGAGCGCGGCGCAGGTGCGGGTTCGAGCACACGTGGCGGGCCGGGAGATCTTTTGTGCGCTGGGGGCGACGGCCCATCACAAGGCCGATCGGATCGAGTCGGCGTTCGTTCCGTTTCCCTCGGTTCTCACCCCCTCGGAGGCCCCGCCCTTTGAGCTTCCGCTGCCGCCGGCCCTGCGGCCCATCGCCGCCAAGGTGATTCGCAACATTGAGATGCGCTCGGCCGAGCCGCTCGCCCGCGCTGAAGGTTCGCACGCCCATCTCCGGTTGTGGACCCGGGTGCCCGGATCGGTGGCGACCCCCGCAGTCATGGCCTATCTCGCCGACATGGTGCCGCTGTCGATCACCCGCGCCGCGGGACGCGCCGGTGCGGGCAGCAGCATCGACAACACGATGCGCTTCTCCGGAGCGGCCGCCGCCGAGTGGGTCCTGCTCGATCTGGCTCCCTCCGTCGCCTCCGGGGGCTACGGCCACGGAGATCTGCGGGTGTGGTCTCCCGAAGGCGAGTTGCTCGCCACCGGGAGCCAAACCTCCAGCCTGTTGCTGTTCGACTGAACCCGGCCGGGGCTAGCCCGCCGGGAGAGCGAGGGGTAAGAAGCGCTCGGCGGCGGGGCCGAGCGGCCCGGTCCGGTGGACCACCACGAGCGAGCGCCGCAGACGCGGGACGGTGGGCTGCACAGTGGCCCCTAGTTGGCGGGCCGCCCGGGCCAGGGTGGTGGGCAGGAAGGTGGTGCCGGCTCCGGCGAGCACGAGCGGAATGAGGGCATCGCGCTGAGCCGTTTCTACGGCCACCTCGGCGGTTACCCCGGCGGTGTCGAGGGCCGTCTCCACCGTGTCGCGCAGCGACGTGCCGGTGGGGGTGAGCACCAAGGGCACTCCGGCGAGCCGGTCGAGACGCAGGGCGCGCGTCGACCCTCCCGGCGGAGATACCGCCACGAGTTCCTGGTGGTGCAGGGGGATCTCCTCGAGTAAGCGGTTGGCGGGACCGGCCTCGGTAATCCCGAGTTCGGCCGCCCCGGACCGCACATCGTCGGCCAGGTCAGCCAGGTTGAGCGGTGCCCCCAGCCGGACGGTCACCCCGGGATGGGCCCGACGGAACCGTCCCACCATCGCCGCCATGGGATCCGCCGCCAACGTGGGCAAGGAGGCGAGATCCAGGCGCCCCGCCACGAGACCGGTCACCGCGGCCACGGCGGCAGCGGCGTTGTCGATGTTGCGCAGCGCCTGCCGGGCGGGGCCCACCAGCGCCTCTCCCGCCGGGGTGAGCCGGGTCCCGTGGCGGGACCGCACCAACACGGGCGCGCCCAGTTCCGTTTCGAGTTCGCGCACCGCCAAGGACACCGCCGGCTGGGCTACCGCCACCGCATCGGCGGCGGCGGTGAAACTGCCTTCGTCCACGACGGCGAGGAACAAACGGAGGCGACGGAGATCCATAGGAGTATCTTATAAACATAACTCTAAACATGTCTTTGACTTCTACATATCGCTAGCGTTGGATGGAGGGGTGCCGCACTTCCTGATCCTCCTCGCGGGCGTGGCCGCCGGAGGGGTGTTCGGACTGTTCGGAGCGGGAGGCTCGGCCTTTGCCACCCCGATGCTTGCCCTGGTGGGGGTGCCGGGCGTCTTGGCCATCGCCACACCGTTGCCAGCGCTGCTGCCCGCCTCGCTGGTCTCGGCCCGTCGCCAACTCCGCCAGGGCAACCTCGACCGTCGGGTCGCCGGCCTGGTCATCGCCGGCGGCGTGCCGGGGGCGGTGGTGGGCGCGGTGGGTTCGCGTTACGTGAGCGGGAGCGCCCTGCTGATCGCATCGGGAGTGTTGCTCCTGGTGGTGGGGGCACGGGTGCTGCTGCCCGACCCGACCGGCCACGTTGATCGGGCCGCCGCCCGTCGGGACCAGCCCCTGATGATCCTGATCCCCGCCTTCGCCGTTGGCCTCCTGAGCGGGTTGCTCGCCAATAGCGGCGGATTTTTGCTGGTGCCTCTGTGCATCGTGCTGCTGGGCCTCACCGCCGCCAGGGCGGCGGGCACGAGCATCGTGGCCGCCGGGGCGCTGTCGATACCGATCCTCCTCGTCCACTGGAACCTCGGCCACATCGACTGGATGGTGGCGTTCGTCTTTGCCCTGGGGATGCTCCCCGGCTCCCTCCTGGGCAGCCAGTTGAGCGATCGCATTCCGCCGGTGCGCGCCCGCCAACTCTTTGGCGTGGCGCTGGTGGCCTTCGCCATCTGGTTCCTGGGCGTTCAGTTCTAAGCGCTCCCCCGACGGGATCATCCCCCGGTGCCCCTGGCCGCCGGACGCGCCGCCCGGCCAGCGCGTAGGGGGTGGACGGGGCCGCTGGAGGGCCAGTGAGTGCTCGTGCGACCGGCCCGAAGCAGGGCCGGGTCGGCTCCTATGGAAGGATTCGTGACGTTCGGTGGGCTAGTGATCCTGCCGAGCATGGCGATCGTCTCAACCCGTTCCGATAGGCACCATGAACTCTCCCCTCGTCAGCGACCCTCCCCCGGAGGGCGCTTCCCTTCCCACACCTGTTCGGGTGCTCGTTTCCGGTGCATCGGGCTACATCGGCGGCCGTCTCGTCACCGAACTTCTTGCCCACCGCCACCACGTTCGTTGCGTCGCCCGCGATCCGCGCAAACTCGATCCCGCTCCGTGGCGGTCCAGCGTTGAGGTGGTGCGGGCCGATCTCGCCGATGATCTCACCGCCGCCATGGACCAGATCGATGTGGCCGTCTTCCTCGTCCACAGCATCGGTGAGGGCAGCGACTGGGTGGCCCGGGAACGAGCTATCGCCGAGAACTTCCGCACCGCCGCGGAGCGGGCGGGCGTCGGACGGATCGTCTATCTCGGCGGCCTGGGCGACGACCGCAGCAACCTCAGCATCCATCTGCAGAGCCGCCACGATGTGGGCGCGACGTTGGCCGACGGACCTATCGAGACCGTCGAGTTACGGGCCGCCGTGGTCATCGGCTCCGGGTCGGCCAGTTTCGAAATGCTCCGTTACCTAACGGAAGTCCTGCCGGTGATGGTCACGCCTAAGTGGGTGGACACGCTGTGTCAGCCCATCTCGATTCGAGACGTCCTGCGCTATCTGGTGGCGGTGATCGAAGAGCCAGCGCCCCTGGCGGGGATCCTGGAGATCGGCGGCCCCGATGTGGTGTCCTACGCCAGGATGATGGCGATCTATGCGGAACAGGCTGGGCTCAAGAAGCGCCGACTCTTGCCGGTGCCGGTGCTCACCCCTCGGCTGTCCTCCCTGTGGGTCGGTCTCGTCACGCCGGTTCCTGCCCAGCTCGCCCGACCCCTCGTGGACTCCCTGGTGAACTCCGTCACGGTCACTGACCATCGGGCCGAGACGTTGTTCCCCTTTGCGCGAGTGCCCCTCGCCGAGTCGATCAACAAGGCGGTTGGCCGCACCGCCATCGGCGACGTCCCCACCAAGTTTGATGACGCCTCCTCGCCGGTGTGGCAGTCGGCGGCCACTGATCCGGGCTGGACCGGCGGCACCGAGGTAACCGATGTTCGCACCCTGGTGGTGGCCGCTGATCCGCACCGCACCTGGCAAGCAGTGTGTCGAGTGGGCGGCGACCGTGGCTGGTACCGGGGCGAAATGCTCTGGCGAGCGCGCGGGCTAGCCGATCAAATCGCCGGTGGCCCGGGCCTCCGTCGCGGCCGCCGCCACCCCGACCACCTTGCGGTGGGCGAACCGGTGGACTTCTGGCGAGTTGAAGACCTCGAAGTCGACCACCGCTTGGTGCTCCACGCCGAGATGCGCCTCCCGGGAGTGGCCTGGCTCGAGTGGACGATAGATCCAGTCACCGACGGCTCGCTGATCGTTCAGACGGCCCGCTTTCGCCCCCGTGGGTTGTGGGGCCGCGTCTATTGGTACGCCGTGGCGCCCTTCCACGGTCTCGTGTTCCCGGGCCTCCTCAAGGGCATTGCCCAAGATGCGCTCAGCCATCCCGAGCCGGTCACCGCTGCTGCGCCGCACTAGCGCCGCGCCGTGGTGATACCCCGCCCGGCCGGGGGCGGCGCAGTCCGGCGGCCCCAACATCGTGATCTGCTAGGAACATGCTTGTGCGCTCGCCGGGAGACTTCTAGATGCGCTGGTTGCTAGCCGGCATCCTGGCCATCGACCCGGTGCCGTGGGCCCGAGCGCAAATGGCTTTCACGCTGGCGGCCCACATCATCCTCGTGCCGCTCGGGGTGTCGTGGGCCTTGATCATGCTGATCGCCAACTATCGCGGGGTTCGCCATGGCGACGCCGATGCCCTCGTCTTGGCCCAGCGGTGGTCCAAGTACCTAGCCGTCACTTTCGCCGTGGGTGCGGTCACCGGCACCGTGCTCTCCTTCGAGTTCGGTCTGCTCTGGCCGCGCTTCATGGGACAGTGGGGCGAAGCCTTCGGCATCCCTTTCCTGTTCGAAGGCCTCTTCTTCTTCGCCGAGGCCATCTTCGTGTCCATCTACATCTTCGGGTGGCGACGGATGAAACCGTGGCCACACTTCTTTTCCGGGGTCCCCATCGTGATCTGTGGCATCGGCGGCAGTGCCGCGGTGATTGCCTCCAATGCGTGGATGAACGATCCATCTGGGTTCACCCTCGATCAGGCCGGCCAAATCATCGAGGTCGATCCCTGGGGGGTCATCTTCAACGATGCGATGCCCTTGATGGCCGCCCACATGGTGGTGGCGGCCTACGTCGTGGGCGGATTCATGATCGCTTCGGTCTACGCGGTGGGCATGGCGCGGGGTCGCCGAGATCGGTACCACCGCCTTGGATTCCTCATCCCCTTCACCGTGGCGGCCATCGCGGTGCCGATCCAAATCGGGGTAGGCGATCGCCTCGCTGGATGGGTCCAGGAGAACCAGCCCGTGAAGTTCGCCGCCATCGCCCTGGTGCCGGAGACCGCCAGCGACGTGCCCGAAACCCTGTTCGGTCGTCTCCAAGACGACGGCACCGTGTCCGGTGGCATCGCCATCCCCGGCATGACCTCGTACATGACGAACCCCTCGACGGGCACAGCCACGGTGATCCAAGGCCTCGACACGGTGCCGGCCGGAGACCGTCCCACTACTTCCCAGGTCAACATCGTGCACTGGTCGTGGGATGTCATGGTGGGCATCGGGATGCTGCTCCTGCTCCTGTCCCTTTGGTACGGCGCGACCTGGCTCTTCCGGCGCGACATGCCCCAAAGCCGCCTGTTCCTGCTGGTGGCCTCGGCCAGTGGCGTACTGGCGGTGATCGCGATGGAAGCCGGATGGGTGGTCAGCGAAGTGGGCCGTCAACCGTGGATCGTCTACAACCTCCAGCGGGTGGACGATGCAGCCACCGCCAACACCGGTGTCTGGATCACCTTTATCGGCATCGTGGTCTTGTACGCGGCGTTGGCGGCCACCACGATCTATGTGTTGCGCACCATGAGCATTCGCTTCAAACGGGAAGACCATCACAACCAGCCGGTGCCCTACGGCCCTTCCGACGGTGGTCAATCGGATCCATGAGCACGATCGCTGCGATCATCCTGTTCACCACCGTGATCGCCTACGCCGTGTTCGGGGGCGCCGATTTCGGCGCCGGATTTTGGGATCTGATGGCGGGCGGTACCGAACGCGGCGACCGACCCCGTCGGATCATCGACCACTCCATCGGCCCGGTGTGGGAGGCCAACCATGTGTGGCTGATCTTCTGCTTCGTGGTGCTCTGGACATGTTTTCCCGAGGCCTACGCCTCCATCACCCTCACCCTGTTCGTTCCCCTGACCCTGGCCGCGGTGGGCATCGTCCTGCGGGGCTCTGGCTTCGCCTTCCGCCACGCCGTATTTCGCACTCGGGACCGCCGGGTGTTCGGGGCATTATTCGCCACGTCATCCGTGCTCGTCCCCTATTGCCTCGGGGCGGTAGCCGGGGCGATCGCTTCGGGCCGGGTCCCTGACGGTGGCCGGGCCGGTGATCCAATCGGCAGTTGGATCAACCCAACCTCCATCCTCGGCGGGGTGCTCGCGGTGGGCACCGGAGCCTTCCTGGCGGCCACGTTTCTGGTCTGGGATGCCGGCCGACTCGATGAGGCCCCGATGGTGGAATACTTCCGCCGCCGAGCGGCGGGGGCGGCGACAGCCATGGGGGTGCTATCGCTCATTGGCGTCTTCGTCCTCCGAGAAGACGCCAAGTACCTCTTTGCGGGGTTGACCACGCGCGGGTTGCCGTTGGTGATCACCGCAGCCGTGTGCGGCACAGCCGCGTTGGTGCTGTTGCACCGTCAGTCGCATAGCGGGGCCCGCCTTACCGCGGTCGTGGCGGTGGCCTCCATCGTGCTGGGGTGGGGAGTAGCCCAATGGGACTACATCCTCCCCGAGTCGCTCACCCTGGAAGCGGCCATCGCTCCCGATGGCACCGTCATCGCGGTCTTGGTGGCGGTGGGGCTGGCGACCGTGTTCATCCTGCCGGCCTTCGCCTTGTTGTACCGGCTCGATCAACGTGGCTTTCTTCCCAAAGAAGGCGCCGAGGACTCCCCGGGCGAACCCCGCCTGGATTCACCCCTCCCCGCCATCACGAAACCGATCGGCCGATCATCTGAGCATTAGCATCTCGGCGTCTACCCCCATGCCTCCCTAGGTGTGGCTCAGCACCTCGGAGAGTCATGATTGTTCTGATTTTCGGCCTACTTGGCTTCGGTATGCTCATCGGCTGGCTGGCCCAGCTCGCCCTCGGGATGGGCTCGAAGCCCAACAGTCAAAGTTTGATCGCCGGCGTGGCCGGATCCTTCGTCGGCGGCCTCTTCGCCAGCATTGTGCACGGCGATGGCCTCGAGCTTCGGCCCAGCGGTTTCATCGGTTCCTTCCTGGGGGCCCTGGTGGTATTGGCTATCTGGCGGGCCAGTGTGAGCCGATCCGCTCGCTGAGGCCACGTCGCTGCGGTCGAGACGCCTCACCATCAATCCCGGCCCTGGACCACTCACTTCTCATATTTTCCAGTCATAGAAGGCAACATGGAACCCTCTACCGTGTCCCTGGCCGGATGTGCCACCCCTCTGGCCCCCCTCGGAGTGGGCACGTGGGCATGGGGTGACCGCAAAACCTGGGGCATGGGGGGCTACGACACGTCCCTCAGTGAAGCCACCATCACCGAGGCGTGGGAAGCCTCTCTCGACGCGGGCCTCACGCTGTTTGATACCGCCGAGGTCTACGGCGACGGTGAGAGCGAACGCATCATCGGCCGCCTACTGGCGCGGGAACCGTCCCGCCGTCGTTCCCTGGTGTTGGCCACCAAGTTCCTGCCCTCCCCCCAAAAGTTGGCGGTCAAGGGAGCCATGCGGGCCGCCTTGGAGGCCTCCCTGGAACGCCTCGGAGTGGAACACGTGGATCTGTACCAAATCCATGGCCCGATCAGCCTGCGGTCGAAATCAGCGTTGGCCGAAGCCCTCGCCGAGGTGCAGGCGGCCGGGCTCACTTCGGCGGTCGGCGTGAGCAACTATTCGATCGGCGAAATGACCAAGATCCACGCGGAACTTGCCAAGCGAGGGGTGCCGCTGGCCTCCAACCAGGTCGAGTACTCCCTGTTGCGTCGCCGCCCTGAAACCAGTGGACTCCTCGCCGCTTGCGCCCGTTTAGGCGTGGTGTTGCTGGCCTACTCCCCCATCGGTCAGGGCCGCCTCACCGGCAAGTATTCGGCCAGCAAACCGCCGCCGGGCGGACGCGGGTTCTCCGCCCACCCGATGACCGAAGTGGACACGGTGGTGGCGTTGCTGCGGCGCATCGGCGACGAGCGCCAGCGCACCCCAAGCCAGGTGGCGTTGCGATGGCTCATAGACAAGGGTGCGATACCGATCCCGGGGGCGAAAACCGCCGACCAGGCCCGAGAGAATGCCGGTGGATTGGGCTGGTCTCTCACCACGGAGGAACTAGCCGCCCTCGACGAGGGTGCCCTCAAAGGCACCCGCAGCCTGGGCAACCGATTCTGGCAACACGGCTGATCAACCGGCGACCAGGCCGGTGTCCACGACCTGCTCTCCGCGCACCAGACCCAGGCGCAACCCGGTTAGATCCATGGCGCCAGTCGTCGGGAGCAGCAAGGCGAAGCCCGGTCCACCGCCCAGTCGCTCGATCACCGGCGACACCGCCACGATGCGGCCGTTGCGGGCGGCCACCACATACTCCGCCCCCCAGCCGCGATCCTCCAACGTGCCGGTGAGGGCGAGCACCAACTCCTTACCGTTGGCGAGGCGGTCGAGATCGTCCACCGCCACCGAGGCTCGGCGTAGTTCGGTGGTGGGTCGATAGGCCTCGCCCATGAGATCCTGGCGGGCCAAGAACGCGTGCAGGCCACTCA
>CAMDIH010000015.1 GCA_945898515.1 Candidatus Neomicrothrix parvicella RN1
ACCCACCCTCCGAGCACCTCGAAGAGCCGCATTTCGATCCATTTGTAGTGGCCGACCCGGCGCGCCGATTCTTCCACCGTAAAGATCCCGGGCAACTCCCGGCGGTCCCACGGCGCGAAGGGCAATCGCGGCTTCTTCGGATCAGCCAAACGGTGTCACCACTTTCTCGCTAAGCACCGGTCACGGGGTGACCGGCTGAGAACGATCGTTATCGGTGCCAGCCTCTCGCATGGTCGCTCCCCGGTCAAGTAACGCCGGGATGGTTTCGCAGAGGCCCACGGCGACCAGGATCGTGCCGGTAGGCCGTGGCCCCGAGGATCACCCCTGGGCGGCGAAGGCCAGCGCGCATCCGGCGGTGAGGGCCTCGTCCCCGACCAAAGGGCTACGGCCAGACCCGGAGCGGGTGAGCAGCACTGGTCCGACCACGGCGATGACCACGGCAACGAGCGGAACGGCAGGGGTGGCCGTGGAAAGAAAATCATCCCCCACCGCGGTACGAACACCGCCCACCGGTAGGTGATGGAGGCGGAAGTGGTGGAATCGGCCCGCCGTGGCCCTGCTCCGCCGTGCGATCGGGGCAAGCACGGCAGCCGCCAGGAGACATCGAACTCCGAGAAAAGGGAGTGGCTCCACTTGTTTTACGGCATCCTGAATGATCAGGAAGGTGCTGCCGAAGCAGATGGCCGCGCCCAACAGGGCCAGATCGGCCAGGCGCGGATGGGTGCCTTTCAATCCCTTCAAGCACAACACTGTGGTGGAGAGAGTGCGTCCGGGCGACCCGCCGCCCGGCGGACGCCAACCCAACGAGGGGGTGAGTGGTGACATGACGGCGCTCGAGCGCGACTTGGCGTTACTCGCTTCTGCCCCGCCGCCCTTGCTGCCCGTCGTGCCTCCTGGTAGGGCGGCACCAGCGCCCGCCGGCGTGGTCTCGGCCAATCGCGACGTGGGTTGGGTCCGCCGGATGTTGCCCCTGGTGATGGCGCGCCGGTGGCGCCTGCTGGCCGGCCTGCTGGCCGCCGCGGTGGCCATGCTGGCCCAGGTGCTAGCGCCGTTGATGCTCATGCTGGCTATCGATCGGGCCCTGATCCAGCGCACGAGCACGCTCTGGCCCTTTGTCGTGGCGCTCGCCGCGCTGGCCATCGTTCGCGGCGGACTCACGTTCTATTACCGCTCCACGCTCTACAAACTGGCCTTCGCCCTCGAATACGACCTGCGCACCACGATCTACGAGCATCTCACCACGCTGTCGTTCCCATTTTACGACCGGGTGCAGTCTGGTCAGCTCATCTCGCGAGCCAACAGCGACATCCGTTCGGTGCAGATGTTTCTCACCTTCATGCCGATCGTGTCTCTCAGCCTCGGCAGTTTCTTTGTGGCGCTCGCCATCATGCTGACCATCAACGTGCCGCTCACGGTGGTGGCCGTGCTGCCGATGCCGTTCATTTATGTGGTGGGCGTGAAGATGCGGGAGTTGCTGTTTCCCATCAGCTGGGTGGTGCAGGCCCGCACCGCTGATGTGGCGACGATCGTGGAGGAGAACGTCACGGGGGCGCGGGTGGTGAAGTCTTTTGCCGCCGAGTCGCAGCAAATGGATGCGCTGGGCGCGGCCGCTCGCCGGCTCCGATGGGCGTCGATCCGCCAGATCGACGCACGGGCCCGCTACGCGCCGATCATGGAGGGGCTTCCCCGTCTCGGGCTGGCGGCCGTCTTGCTCTACGGCGGGATGTTGGCGGTGGACGGAACGGTGTCGGTCGGCACGATCGTGGCCTTCAGCACCTATGTCGTGCTGCTGCAGGCGCCCTTCCGCACGCTGGGATTCATCCTCTTGCTGAGCCAACGAGCCGCCGCCTCGGCGGCCCGGATCTACGAGATTCTGGATTCCGAACCCGAGATTGCCGACCGCCCCGGGGCCGTGGATCTCCTGGCCCCGAACGGGGCGGTGCAGCTCGAGGATGTGACGTTCCGGTACGGCGATGGTGGGCCAGTTCTCGAGCATTTCGATCTCCACCTGGCGCCGGGGGAGAGGGTGGCCATCGTGGGTCGGACGGGGAGCGGGAAGTCCACCGTGGCCCGCCTGCTCCCACGTTTCTATGACGCCAGCGACGGGGTAGTGCGCATCGACGGTCACGATGTGCGGGACCTCACCGTGGCAAGTTTGCGGGCCGCGGTGGGGCTGGTCCTCGATGAACCGTTCCTATTCTCAGCCACGGTGCGCGAAAACATTGCCTATGCCCGCCCCGATGCGCCGCTGGCCGATGTTCGAGCGGCGGCCCGCGCCGCGGGGGCGGAGCAGTTCATCGACGCCCTACCCGAAGGATTCGACAGCGAGGTGGGGGAGCGCGGCTACACGCTGTCGGGCGGGCAACGTCAGCGGATTGCCATCGCCCGTACCCTCCTGGCTGATCCGGCCGTTCTTATCCTCGACGATGCCACCAGCGCGATCGATGTGCAGGTGGAGGAGGAGATTCACGGCGCTCTGCGCGTCCTCATGGAAGGACGAACCACCCTGGTGATTGCGCACCGCGTGTCCACCATCAACCTGGCCGAACGCGTGGTGCTGCTTGAAGGCGGCCGCATCGTGGCCACGGGTACGCACGCCGATCTGATGGCCCGCGAGCCTCGTTACGCCGAGGTGCTCGCCCACATTGCCGATGGTGATGATCGGCCCGATCGTTGGGGAGCGTCGCGCTGATGGCGTGGGGTGGTGGTGCAATGGGCGGGGCGGGCGCACCCTTCGCGGGGAGTACCGCGGCCGGATCGAATCTGCCCTTTGCCGGTGTTCCTTCCGAGATGCAGGAGCGGGTTGACAAGCTCCTGGCTCACGAACCGGTGCACGACCACGAGGTGGTGGTCTATGAGCCGATTGCCTCCGACACGCTGCCCTTTTCGCTGCGTCGACTTGTCCTGCCCCACCGCCGAGCACTCGCTGGAGCAATGGTCCTGGTGGTCATCGAGACCGTGGCCCTCCAGACGGGGCCACTGCTCACGGCCATCGCGATCGACGACGGCATTCGACTGCGCAATCGTGCGGTGATCGCAGCGGTGGCCGGGCTGTACGTACTGAGTGTGCTGGTGGGAGCAGTTACGAGCCGCAGTCGGATTGCCTGGACCGGTCGAGTGGGAGAGCGCCTTCTCTACGACCTGCGCCTGAAGGTGTTCGGCCAGTTCCAACGGTTGTCGATCGACTTCTTCTCTCGGGAGAAGGCGGGCCGGCTCATGACGCGGATGACCAGCGATCTCGACAACCTCACGCAGTTGCTGCAGGAGGGTTTGGTGCAACTCTTCGTGCAGGGGCTCACGGTGGTGTTTGTGAGTGGAGTGCTCATCGCGTTGAACCCCCCCTTGGCCGCCATCACCCTGTTGGTGGTGGTGCCGTCGATGCTGGCCGCCACGGTCTGGTACCGCTCCGCCTCAGACCAGACCTTCGACGTGGTGCGCGACCGTATCGCCGACGTGATGGCCCATCTGCAGGAGAGCCTTTCGGGTGTGCGGATCGTGACGGCGCACAATCGGCAGTCGCGCAACGTGGCCGAGCACCGCACCATTGTGGATGCCTACCGCCGGTCCAACGATGCCACCGCCATGGTGGGGGGCGCCTACGGCGGCGTCACCGAAACGGTGGGGATGGCCGGTCAGGTCGTCATCTTGGTGGTGGGGGGTCGGTGGGTTCTGAATGGTTCGCTCGAGATCGGCGAGCTCGTGGCTTTCATCCTCTACCTGGCCGCCTTCTTTGCCCCGATCCAGCAACTGGTGCAGCTCTACAACACCTACCAGCAGGGACAGGCCTCGGTGCGCAAGCTTCGAGGGTTACTCGCCGAGGAGCCCAGCGTGGCCCAGCACCCCAACGCCGAGCCGTTGCCGCTCCTCCGCGGCGAGGTGCGGCTGGAGGGGGTTAGTTTTGCCTACACCCCAGGGCGGGACGTGCTCCACGGCATCGACCTCACCATCCCGGTGGGCGAGACGTTTGCCTTCGTGGGCGAAACGGGGGCCGGAAAGTCCACCATCGCCAAGTTGGTGAACCGTCTCTACGATCCCACCGCCGGGCGAGTGCTCCTCGATGGCATCGACATTCGTGGCGCCACCCTGGCCTCCGTGCATGCTCAGGTGGGCACGGTGCCCCAAGAGGCATTCCTCTTTGGTGGTTCCATCCGCGACAACGTCACCTTCGCCCGTCCCGACGCATCGGAGGACGAAGTGATCGAGGCCTGTCGACTGGTAGGTCTGAGCGATCTTCTGGAGCGGCTCCCCACCGGACTTGATACCCCGGTGCACGAACGGGGGGTGTCGGTATCTTCCGGCGAACGGCAACTACTGGCGCTGGCTCGTGTGTTCCTGGCCCGTCCGAGGATTCTGGTGCTCGACGAGGCCACCTCGAACCTTGATCTGCGTTCCGAGGGCAGGATCGAGGAGGCGCTCGACACATTGTTGGAGGGCCGTACCGCCATTTTGATCGCCCATCGTCTCGCCACGGCCATGCGGGCGGATCGGATCGCCGTGATCCACGCCGGGGAAGTAGTGGAGATTGGCTCGCACGAGGCGCTGGTGGCGAAGGGCGGTCGCTACGCCGACATGGTGGCGACTTGGCACCGCCACGGCCAGGGATCAGCGAGCGAGGAGTAGGTCGAGTTCTCTCAGCGCCGCGTCGGGGTCCTGGACGAGGATGGCATGCAAGCCGGCCTGTTGGGCCCCGAGCACATTGCCGGGGCTGTCGTCGAGGAACACTGCGGCCTCGGGTGCGACGCCACCCAAAAGGGCCAATGCGTGGCGGTAGATGGCGGGATTGGGTTTGCGCATTCCTACCTCGGAACTGTCGACCACGATCTCGAACAGTTCGTCGAGGGGCAGCATCGCCCGCCAGGTAGCGCGGCCCTCACTCACGTTGTTGGTGATCAGTCCTAGCCGGTAACCCTCGTCGCCGAGGGTGCGTACCCGATCGATGACCTGCTGGTGCAGGGTCATCGATCCGAGGAGGGCGGAGAGCGGGGCGAAATCCACCTCGATTCCCTGCGCCCGGCCCAGTTCGGTTACCGCCACCGCCCAGTCGGTGATGGCGAGTTCGCCCCGTTCGACCTGATGCCAGGGGTGGTCGGTGTCCTGCTCGTAGGAGCCGATGAGCAGTGAGAGATTGCCGCCGCCGGCCTCGGTCATCGCCCCCCACGGCGAGGAGGTGAGCACGCCGGCAAAGTCGAACAGGACGGTAGTGATCGCCGTCATCCGCGGTAAGCGTTCGTGATGGGCATCCGCCGGTCTTTTCCGAAGGCTTTGCCGCTGATTCGCGGGCCGGGCGGGTTTTGCCGCCGCTTGTATTCCGACAGGTCAACCAGCCGGGTGATGCGTTCCACCAACGCCGGGTCGAAGCCCTGTGCTACGAGGTCGGCTCGCGTGAGGTCGTGTTCCACATAGGCCTCCAACAGCGGGTCGAGGATCTCATAGGGAGGGAGTGATTGATCATCCCGCTGGTCGGGCCGCAGTTCGGCGGAGGGCGGCTTGGTGAGGACAGCCTCCGGGATGAGTTCTCGGCCGGCGCGTTCGTTACGAAAACGGCACAGGTCGTAGACGAGCAGTTTGGGAACGTCTTTGATCACCGCGAACCCACCGGCGGTATCCCCATAGAGCGTCGAGTAGCCAACGGCGAGTTCGCTCTTGTTCCCCGTGGTGAGCACCAGCCATCCCGGGAACTTGTTCGATAGCGCCATCAGCAGGGTGCCCCGGATGCGCGGTTGCAGGTTTTCTTCGGTGAGGTCCGGGTCTCGTCCGGCAAAACTGGGTGCGAGCAGTTCCAGGAAGGCGGCGTGGGCCGATTCAATGGCCAGGGTTCGCAGTTCGATGCCAACGGCAGTGCACAGCGCTGCCGCATCGGTCTGGGAGCCGGTGGAGGAAAAGCGACTGGGCATCGAGACGGCGTGCACGTGTTCGGGTCCGAGCGCATCGGCGGCGATGACGGCCACCAAGGACGAGTCGACGCCACCGGAGAGGCCCAGTACCGCGTCGTGAAAGCCATTTTTGGTGATGTAGTCCCTCGTGGCGAGCACAAGGGCGTCGTACACCTCGGCCACGGGAGACAGCCGTGGCGTGATCGTGGGGGGACAGTGGGACTCAGGGGAGGAGGCAGCGGCGGTGGAGATTTCGATCACGGGGAGCGACGGACCGTTTCCCGGCGTGGGCGAGAATGGCGCGATGATGAGGTCGACGAAGGCCACGGTGTTCGTCATCTGGGGTAGCCGAGCGAGCAGGTCGCCGTGGTCGTCAACCACAAAGGAGCCCCCGTCAAAAATGAGTTCGTCCTGCCCACCGACCTGGTTGACATAGGCGACATGGCAACCGGCCGCGGCGGCGCGGACCCCCACCGTTTGCTCGCGTTCGTCCGGGCGGCCCTCGAAATAGGGAGATCCATTGGGGATCACGACAAGCTCGGCGCCACCCGCGGCTTGCGGATCAATGGTTCCCTCAGCCCGCCACGCGTCCTCGCAGATGGCGATACCCACCTTCACTCCGGCGATCTGGAACAGGGTGAGGGGGGTGGTCCCTGGAGCGAAGTAGCGGGCCTCGTCGAAGACGGCATAGTTGGGCAGAAGCCGCTTTCGATAGATCCCCTGCACCTCCCCGGCCGCGCACACGGCGGCGGCGTTGTACAAGGCGGGGCCGCGGTCGACGAAACCCACCACGGCGGCGCAGTGTCGGGTGCGGGCGGCGACCCGCTGCAAGGCAGCTCGGTTGGCGGCCACGAAACCGGGCTTGAGGATGAGGTCTTCGGGCGGGTAGCCGGTGATGGCTAGTTCGGGGACCACGATGATGTCGCAGTGAGCCTTCTCGGCGGCTTCGTAGGCGTCGAGGATGCGTTCGACGTTGCCGTCGAGATCGCCGACCACCGTGTTCAGCTGGGCGAGTCCCACCCGGATTCGTGCCACCCCTCCAGCGTAGGTCCCACGAGGAACGGGTTCGATCCGGTTGGTTCTACCGGAGCGCCTCACCCGCGGCGGCGCTGTGCGAGGATGACGTGCCGATCAGCCGTGGGGCGGGTGGCCGAGGGGGACAAGAGTGCCGCTTGATCCGCAGGTGAAGCAGTTGCTCGACGGGTTGGCGCAGGCCGGGGGGCCAAGTCTGAGCGACTTGTCTCCGTCCGAAGCGCGTGAAATCTACCGGGGAATGGTCGCGTTTGATCAGCCGGAGGAGGTGGCCCGGGTGGACAACCGGGTGGTGGCGGGTGTGGACCATGAGGTGCCGGTGCGGGTGTACACGCCGGTAGCCGCAGTGGGCGGGGATGCCCCGCTGCTTCTCTGGCTCCACGGCGGCGGTTGGGTGATCGGCGATTTGGACACGGCCGACGCCACCGCTCGCGCCCTGGCGAACCGTTCCGGAGCGGTGGTGGTGTCGGTTGGTTATCGGTTGGCCCCGGAGCACCGCTCGCCAAGTGCCCTGGAGGACTGCATGGCGGCGCTTATCTGGGCGGTGCAGGAAGCGGAGATGCTCGGCGTGGATAGCGGACGGGTCGCGGTGGGGGGCGATTCGGCGGGCGGAAACCTTGCCGCATTGCTGTGCCATCAGGTGCGCGACGGCTCCGGGCCCACCATCAGTTTTCAGTTGCTGGTCTACCCCGCGGTGGACCTCACGCTTTCACACCGGTCCATCGAGGAGAACGGACAGGGCTATTTGCTCACCAAGGACACGATGTGCTGGTTTGCGGACTGTTATCTCGGGGATCAGGATCCGAAAAGCGGGGCCGTGTCGCCCTTGTGGGCGGCGTCGCTGGCCGACCTTCCTCCGGCCCTGATCATCACCGCGGAGTTCGATCCCCTCCGCGACGAAGGGGAGGCGTACGCCGCGGCGTTGCGCCAGGCGGGCGTGGAGGTTCAGCTCACCCGTTATGACGGTCAGATCCATGGATTCGTGGGGCTGGCCAGCATGGTTGCCGACGGCGCCCGGGCACTTGAGGAGGCGGGGGCGGCTTTGCGGGATGGCCTCCGCTAGCGGCGGCCCATTCGGAGGCGGAGAAAGGTGCACCGGGGTGGATCCAGAGGCGCGTTCAGACGATGGCCGTTGGACCCCGCTCCGCCGCCACGACGCGAACAGGGCACCCCGGGGGTGCCCTGTTCGATGACCCAGAGGGTAGGTGGCTACGCCAGGGCGGTACACACCGTGTCGATGATGATGTAGGTCACGTCGTAGGGATCACAGTTGGCATTTGGGCGGCGATCCTCCAGGTAACCCTTCTGGTCCACCTCGACCTGCCAGGGGATGCGCACCGAAGCGCCGCGGTCGGAGACGCCGTAGCTGTACTCCGAAAAGGGTGCCGTCTCGTGTTGGCCGGTGAGCCGGTCCTCAATGCCGTGGCCGTAGAGAGCCACATGCTCCACTACCCGCGGTGCGAGGGATTCGGCGGCGGCGATGATGGCGTCGTAGCCCTCTCGCATGGCCTTGGTGGAAAAGTTGGTGTGGGCGCCCGCGCCGTTCCAGTCGCCCTTGACCGGCTTCGGATCCAAGGTGGCGGACACCTCAAAGTCTTCACCGATGCGGTAGAGCAGCCAGCGGGCGATCCAAAGTTCGTCGGCCACCTGGGGGGCAGCTACCGGGCCAACCTGGAACTCCCACTGACCGGGCATGACCTCGGCGTTGATGCCGGAGATGTGCAGGCCGGCGGCCAGGCACGCATCGAGGTGGGCCTCCACCACATCACGGCCGTAGACCTCGTCGGCCCCCACGCCGCAGTAGTACCCGCCCTGGGGGGCGGGGAAACCGCCGAAGGGGAAGCCATAGGGGCGCCCCTCCTTGAAGAAGGTGTACTCCTGCTCAATGCCGAACCACATCTCCTGAGCGGCAAATTTTTCCGCCGCTTCGGCGCAACGGCGACGCGTGTTGGTCTCGTGGGGGCGCATGTCGATGTACAGCACCTCACACATGACGAGGATGTTTTGGCCGCCGCGAATGGGATCGGGGCACTGAAACACTGGCTGGAGCACGCAATCGGACTTGTCGCCAGGGGCCTGGTTGGTCGACGAGCCGTCGAAGCCCCAGATGGGAAGGTCCGTCTTGTCGTCCTCCATGATCCTCGTCTTCGAGCGCAGCTTGGCCGTCGGCGCCGTGCCGTCGACCCAGATGTACTCAGCTTTGTACGCCATCTGGCTTCCTTTCCTCCACGATTGAGGGTGTTACGGGTTGAGTCAGGCCACCCGGTAATCGGGGGAGGCCGGTGAATGCTTGCACGAGCCAGTTTCCCGGTTCTTTCCCGAGTGTGAACGCTATGTGAACCAGACCGCAAGCCGAGTGTCATCACCGGCGCATGCCTGCCATCATTGGCACATCATGGAACGCCAGCGTGACTACGTGCTGCGCACGGTGGAGGAGCGAGGGGTCCGGCTGATCCGGCTCTGGTTCACCGACGTGCTCGGCCAACTCAAATCGTTCGCTATTTCCCCCGCGGAATTGGAGGGAGCCTTCGATGAGGGCATGCGCTTCGACGGCTCAGCCATCGACGGTTTCAGCCGGGTACAGGAAAGCGATGTCCTAGCCCGACCTGATCCCAACAGTTTCGAGTTGCTGCCCTGGGCTGATTCCTACGGCACTTCGGCCCGAATGTTCTGCGACATCACCAACATCGACGGCACCCCCTTCGAAGGTGACCCCCGTCAAGTACTGCGCCGGAACCTCGACAAGGCCCGTGCTAGGGGTTTCACATTTTACGCGGCGCCGGAAATGGAGTTCTTCTACTTCGAGAACTCTGAGCCCTCCGGCGCCCCCGTTCCCCTGGACAAGGCTTCGTACTTCGACCTCACCACCGCCGACGTGGCATCGGACCTTCGTCAGCGCACGATCCACACCCTTGAGGTGATGGGAATACCGGTGGAATACAGCCACCATGAGGATGCCCCGAGCCAGCACGAGATCGATCTTCGCTACACCGACGCCCTCACCATGGCCGACAACGTGATGACCTTTCGGCTCGTGGTGCGGGAAGTTGCCTTCGAGGCCGGCGTGCATGCCACCTTCATGCCCAAACCGCTCGCCGAGGTCCAGGGTTCGGGAATGCACACGCATTTCTCGCTCTTCGAGGGAGACATCAACGCGTTTTACGATGCGGACGATGCTCGCAACCTCTCGAAGGTCGCCCGCGGTTTCATCGCCGGCGTGCTCACCCACGCCCGGGAGATCGCCGCGGTTACGAACCAATGGGTGAACTCCTACAAGCGTCTCGTCGTGGGGTTCGAGGCGCCGGTGTATGTCAGTTGGGCTCGCAACAACCGCTCGGTGGTGGTGAATGTGCCACCCATCAAAGCCGGCAAGGCCGACTCGACCCGGATCGAGTTTCGTGCCCCCGACCCGTCTTGCAACCCCTATCTGGCCTTTTCGGTGGTGCTAGCGGCTGGGTTACGAGGCATTGAGGAGGGCTACGACCTGCCACCGGAGACGCTGGCCAACCTGTATCAGATGACCGACGAACAACGGCGGGCCGAGGGAATCTCGATTCTGCCGGAGTCACTGTCGGAAGCCCTCGATGAGATGGAGCGATCCGAACTCGTGGCGGAGGCACTCGGTGAGCACGTCTTTGAATGGTTCATCCGCAACAAGCGGGCCGAATGGCAGGAGTACAAGACCCAGGTATCGAAGTTCGAGTTGGACCGCTACCTCCACCGGCTTTAGGCCGCCGCCACGATGCAACCGCTCCTCGTCTTCCCTGATCCGGCCCCCGCCGACCTCGCCCAAGCGCTCGATCGGGCCGGTTATCCCTGGAACGCGGCATCGAAGGCGCTTGGCCCGGCTCCGGTGGAGCCGAGTGACGGTTGGTCGGGTGCGGTCATCGTGGCGGCTGATGACCCCGAGGGAGCTTTTTCGGTTTGCCGAGCGCTGCGCCAGCGTGACGTGCCGTTGGAGCCGATCCTTTTGTTGATCTCCCCAACCCAGGCGGTGGATCTCGAGTTGCGCGACGACCTCTTCGACGACTTCTGCCTCTATCCCTTCCATGACGACGAGTTCGCTGCCCGCATGAAGCACCTGTTCTGGCGCACCGGGGGCGGCACCCGCCCCGAACTGGTGGAATACGGCGAGCTTCGACTCAACCTGGAGACGTACCAAGCGGCCATTGTCGGTAAGCCGCTCGACCTCACCTACATGGAATACGAGCTACTCAAGTTCCTCGTCTCGCACCCGGGCAAGGTCTTCACCCGAGAGACCCTGCTGTCGCGGGTATGGGGCTACGAGTACTACGGCGGAGCGCGCACCGTAGACGTTCACATTCGTCGCCTCCGGGCCAAACTCGGCGAAGAACACGCCAACCTGATCCAAACGGTGCGATCCGTTGGTTATCGGTTTGGCCAGTCACGGTGGGGTCTGTAGGCCCCGATGGTGATGCCCCGGAAGGGGTGGGTGGGCTAGGTGTTGAGCTCGATCAGCTCTGATCCCTCGTGGCTGGCCTCGCCGCTTTCCTTCAGTGTCCAGCCCAGTCCGGCCGCCACGATCCCGCCGGTGACGCAGACGCCGACCGGAATCAGGACCAAGAGGACCACGATGATGATGATGGGACCGATCATGGCTTCATACTGCCCTGAGGTGGGCCCAGGCTTCCACCTCAACGAGGGCGTCCAGGGGTAGTTCAGCGACACCGATGGTGGAACGGGCGGGCCGAGGCTCGCCAAAAAGTTCCATGTACACCTCGTTCATGCGAGGGAAGTCGCTCGCCAGGTGGCGAAGGAAGACGGTGGTCTTTGTGACGTCGCGCAGCGATGCACCGTTGGCCTCCAAGAGCGCGGCGAGGTTGGCGATGGCTTGA
This sequence comes from Candidatus Neomicrothrix parvicella RN1, assembly GCA_945898515.1. GTDB lineage: Bacteria > Actinomycetota > Acidimicrobiia > Acidimicrobiales > VFJN01 > VFJN01. Next base: position 11,762 of record CAMDIH010000015.1, read on the forward strand.
CGGAGTTGGTCCTCAAAACCCCCCCGCACCAAGTTGCCCCCCACCGCGCCTAGCTGACCCGACACCACCAGCCACTCGCCCGCTCGCACAATGGGGGTGTAGGGACCGGCCGGAGCTGTCATTTCCCTACCGTAGTCAGCGCCAACGCGCTCCAGTGGGCCAGTCGGTTGGACAGTCGAGGTGCAGCCATGCGGCGGCGGCCACCGCCGCGAACACGGCGTCGCCACCCCGTACAGCCGGACCAGAGCCACTGGCCAGCTCCACGCAGATCGATGGGGTGTCCACCGCCCGTAACACCCCGAAGGAACGAATGGTGAGGTCATGCACCGTGCCCGACGCGTCCACCGCAATGCCCTCCGTACTGAGCCACGACAGCGCCATGTGTGCGGCCCCGGTGGCGTAGGACCGCAGCACCACTTCGTCGAGTATCTCGCCGGCATCAAGCTGCACGCGCACTACGCCATCGGCATCGATCTCTGCCTCGGCGATGGCCCCGGTGAGCGGGTCGACCACGGGTTGCCGCGAGCGGCGGGCCCCGGCGCATAACACCAGTGCTTCCGCCCACCCCGCCGCCCGCAATCCGGCGTGGGTGGGCGGGCCAGCGAGGTCGATTTCCTCCACTCGCAGTGCGGGCGCCACCGACGCCACAGCGGCGGCGATCCCAGGCGTGCGGACCACCCTCAATACGCCCGCCCCGTGGGCATCGGCACCGCCGGCCACTGGAGGTCGTTTGGGGCCGAGACGCACAGTGTCCTCCCGGGGCAACAGCACGCGCACCGCCCGACCGTGCTCATCGGCCAATTGTCGGGCGACGGCGGCCACCGGGCTGGCCTGTTTGCCTCCGAAGGCCCCGCCGTTGGCCAGCGGTGTGGCGGGTTCGCCTCCGGGTTCACACCATGAGGCATCGGGTTCCAGATAGGCCGGCTCCACCCACGAGGTACGCAGCGTCGCCGACCAAACGCCCGGCGGCAGTGCCAGCGGGGGGGAGGCGGCCACTGTGGTGCGGCGTCCTGGCCGGCGGCCCGCCGCGGCGCGGGCCTCCGCCAGCGTTTCACCCACCGCCCAGCCACCGGCACCGTCGGGCAACGCCACGAGGGCATGGGCCGGGGCCGTATCGTCGGCGAAGCCTCCCTGCCCGAGGGCCACGGCGGCCTTCACTTGTTGGGGTCCCCCTCCCTCGATGGCGGCGCGGGTCGACGCGGCGTCGAGATTGCGGGGGAGCCCTGGGGTATCGCGCTGGGCTAGGTCCCATGCATCAAGCACCGTGCGCCAGCCGGTGCAGCGGCACAGGTGAGCCAGTAGGGCCTGTTCCACCGGAGCATGGTCGCCGGCCTCGGTTCCCTTGGCCGCTTGGCCCTCGAGGCGGCAGATGATCCCGGGGGTGCAAAAGCCGCATTGGCTGGCGCCGCTGGCGCAAAAAGCGTCACCCCAGCGCTGGCGTCGGGCCGGATCAAGCCCCTCCAGGGTGGTGATGGTCCGTCCGGCAACCCGCCGAGTGGGGGTGACGCAGGCCACCCTCGCCTGGCCGTCGACCAGGACCGTGCAGCACCCGCACTGGCCCTGCGGGCTGCAGCCGTCCTTGACGCTGCGCAGGCCGAGTTGTTCTCGCAGCACATCGAGCAACGTGCCACCGTCGTCGGGCACCTCGACCTGCTGGCCGTTGACCTCAAGTTGCAAGATGGGGTGACCGCTTTCGACCATGGAGTCGAGGATAGGTTCACACGGTGACCGAGCCGACCCTGCCCACTTCGATGAGTCGTCGCCGGTTCCTCGCCGCGGGGGGCGCGGGTGTGGGAGCCCTTCTGCTGGGGGGGTGCGGCGGTGAGCAGCAAGCCGCTGACCGCAGCCTGATCCAGTACTTCGGCGGACCGGTCTTGGTGGCGGGCCAGCCAGCCCGGGCCCCCTTCGCCCTGGCTGACGTCGATGGGGTGCTCCCGCTGTCGGCCACTCCCTCCCGCCTCTCGGTGGTCATCCTCGATCCCGCCGGCACCCCCGTGGGGTCCCCCCTGACGGTGGATCGCCATGCTGCGGGCCTTCCCAAGGCCTATTTCCCGTTGCGCTTCAGCGTTCCCGAGGCCGGTATCTACACCGCTCGGGTCGAGTTCGACCGCGGGGCGGCAGAGATGGCCATGCAGGTTGACGCGGCGAGCGATGTGGTGGTGATCCAACCCGGAGCCCGGCTGCCGGGCTTGGCTACCCCCACCGATCGCAACGCCGAGGGTGTTGATCCGATCTGTACCAGCGACCCGCGCTGTCCGTTGCATGCTGTTTCGGTGGCGGAGGCCCTCGGTTCGGGTTCACCGATCGCGCTGCTGGTCTCCACTCCGGCGTTCTGCCAGGTGGCCATCTGCGGCCCGGTGCTCGATGTCTTGCTCAGTCAAGTGGCGGCCCACCCCCGAGTGCAGTTCATCCACGCGGAGGTATACGCCCAGCCTGGATCGGACCCTGACCCAGGGGGCTACGCCCCCACCGTGAACGCGTTGGGTCTGCACTTCGAACCGTCGTTGGTGCTGGCGGGGTCCGATGGTCAGGTGACCGAACGTCTCGACAACATCTTCGATGAAACCGAACTCGCCGGCGCGCTGGCGAACTTGCGCTGAGGCGCTGGGTTTTTAGCGCCGCCCGGAGCGGCGGGGTATTAGCTGAAGGACTTGCCGCACCCACAACTGCGCTGAGCGTTGGGGTTCTCAATGGCGAACCCGGCCCCTTGGAGACCGTCTTTGTAATCGAGCGTGGCCCCCTCGAGAAGTTCTGCGCTGGAAGCGTCTACCACCACGCGCACGCCGGAGTAGTCCACGAGGTTGTCGTCTTCGGCCACATCGGAGTCGAAGAACATCTCGTAGCTGAAGCCCGAACAGCCCCCCGGCCGCACGGCCACGCGCAGGGCGAGGTTCGGCTCGCCTTCGGCCTCAATGAGGTCTTTGACCTTGGTGGCTGCGGTATCGGTGAGGGTGATCACGTCAAGGTCCTCCTAAAGGGACAAAACTTCTTTCCCGGATGCTACCGGGCTGGGCGCACGATCTCGACCTCGGCGGGTGGGTTGTTCCGCCGATACAGGGTATTTGGCTATCGAACGGGGTGGGGGAGCCCGCTCGAGGCGCACGGGGAAACGGGACGGAATGGGGTCGAGAGATGTTGGATCGCCGGTGCCGGTAGAATCCGGGGGTGTCCTCTTCCCCTCTTCCGAGCGACGCCGAGGTGATGGCGGTTTTGCGCGGCGTGATCGATCCCGAACTGGGCAGCGACATCGTGGAGCTGGGGATGGCGAAGCGGGCCCGGGTGGAAGCGGGTGGGCATGTGGTGGTGACCATTGCCCTCACCACCGCCGGTTGCCCTCTTCGCGCCCAAATCCAACGGGATGTGCGCGCTCGTGTTTCTTCCCTGCCCGGCGTTACCCACGTGAAGCTGGACTGGACCGAGATGACCCAGGAGGAGAAGTCCTCCGCTATGGCCAAAGCGCGCTGGAACGTGGCCCAGCGGCCGGAGGACACCGCCCTGGCCCCTACCACCAAGGTGGTACTGGTGGCCTCCGGGAAGGGCGGCGTTGGGAAGTCGTCGGTGACCGTGAACCTGGCGGCGGCTCTGGCGGCTACCGGCCTCACCGTGGGCGTACTCGACGCCGACATCTGGGGTTTCTCGGTGCCGAGGATGCTCGGGGTTCAGGGGCGGTTGGCCGGTCGGGAGGATGCTGGCAAAAAGGTGATGGTGCCCCATGAGCGCGTGGTGGGCTCTGGCGTGCTGCGCGTCATCTCTATGGGATTCCTGGTGGAGGACGAGGAGCAGGCACTCATGTGGCGTGGCCTGATGCTGAACCGCGGCGTTACCCACTTCCTGCAGGACGTTGCCTGGGGAGATGACCTCGACTACCTCTTCATCGACATGCCGCCGGGTACCGGCGATGTGCAAATGGGGGTGGCCAAGTTGTTGCCGCGAGCCGAGGTGCTGGTGATCACGACACCAGCTCAGGCCGCGCAAAAAGTGGCGATACGGGCGGTGTCGATGGCCCGTAAGAGCTTTCTGCGGGTGGTCGGGGTGATCGAGAACATGAGTAGTTTCAGCTGCGATCACGGCGAGTCCTATGCCCTCTTCGGTGAGGGCGGCGGGGCGCAACTGGCCGAGGACGCTGGCGTGCCGCTGCTGGGCCAGATCCCGTTGGAGGCCGCGGTGTCCCAAGGGGGCGATAACGGCGAACCCGTGGCGCTTGGCGAAGGCCCGGCCGCCGACGCCTTTCGGGCCATCGCGGCGATCATTCTCACGGAGGCGATTCCGCCCGCCGAGATGGCCGGATGCAGCGCTCGGATGCTCGACGCGGCGGTGGCTGCTCTTGACGCGTTGGATCAGGTGGCCGCTCAGCCCTGATCGGCGGCGACCCAGGGGCCATCCAGGTCCCCGCCCTGGGCTCGACCCTCCTGGTCGAGTTTACGAAGGTGAGCCCAAACGGTGGCGGCGGCCATTGGACGTAACTCTTCGACGATGTCGGTGTAGAGCGATGCCACGATGGCATCCACCGTGGTAGGTGTGCCCCGCTCGAGCACCTTGAGAATCTGCGACTCCCGCTGGCGTCGGTGCTGAAGGTACTCGTCGATCTTGGCGAGTGGCTCGCCGATGAGATGGCCGTGACCCGGGGCGATTGCGTTGAGCCGAGGCCGGTGATCCTTGAGCCGCTCGAGGTGCTGGAGATAGACCGCCATGTCGCCATCGGGGGGGCGGATCACCACCGTAGAGCCGTTCATGATGTGATCGCCGGAGAAGAGCAGGCGTTCCTGCTCGAGAAGGAAACACAGATGGTTCGACGCATGGCCGGGGGTGTGCAGTGCCCGCAACACGAACTCGGTGGCCTCGATGCGGTCGCCCTCGGCGAGGGGACGGTCGATGATGAGGCCGTCGCGGCTATCGAAGGCCAGTACCTCTGCTCCGGTGCGCTTCTTCAGGCCCGCCACGCCCGGCGCGTGGTCCTCGTGGGTGTGGGTGCACACGATCCAACGGATCCGGTCGCTACCGCAGGCCACGATGGCATCAAGATGAGGGTCGTTGGCGGGGCCGGGGTCGATCACCACGATCTCATCGATCCCAACGAGATAGGTGTTGGTGCCCGGCCCTGTCATCATCCCGGGGTTGGGGGCCACGATGCGGCGCACCAGAGGGCTGAGGGCGCTGGGCACCCCGGGCACGAGTGACGGCGGACGCGGGGGATCGACTTCGGTGGTGTCGGTCACGCCATACCGCGGTTCGCCCCGGTTGGTACGCTGGGTTGGACAGCCATCAACTCGTCGGTGGTGGCGAAGCGGCCGATATCTTCGAGGCAACTGATGGTCGGGAGAATCATGGCGAAGCCGCCTGCTGCGTGGCGGGCGAGGGCATCCGTCGGGCGCACCCATTCGCTGCTGATGAGTTCGATGTTGTCGTGAGCGTAGACCTGACCGTGCGGGGCACGGGCTAGGAAGAATCGGGTGTCGTACCGCTTCGGCGCCCCTTCGGGGGTGATCCAGTGGGCCACATAGTGAACGTGGCTGAGGCTGAGCATCAGGTCTTCCTGCTCGAGGATGGCTAGGAGCGATCGCTGTCCGGCGTGCAGCGCCAACCGATGCTCGGCTAAGCGCGCCACCAGGGAGGGGTCGAGGCGCAAACTGGTGCCGTCGGGGTGGCAGGCCAGAAGCACCCCGGCTTCCTCGAAACTCTCGCGCACGGCGGCAATCCAATAGGCCAGGCCCCCCCGGTTGAGGCCGAGCTGCGCCGCCGCTCCCGAACCCGACAGATCGCGGGCGCGTGCGGCCAGGGCAGGGTCGTGATCGGAGGGGTCCAGGACTCCCCCCGGAAAGACATGCACGCTGCCGAAGGCGGTGCGAGGGTGGCGGCGGAGCATGAAGACTTCAAGGGGGCGCTCGGCGTGGTCGCCGTCTCGCACCAGCATCATCGTGGCGCCATCGCGCGTAAGCACCGGTGGGGTCATGGGCCGAGCCGCGGCCGCTCTGGCGGGTCCTCCCAGCCCTCCGCCTCCCACACCGTGCCCGTGACGGGATTGGATTGTGTGCTTCCAGCCACCACCCGGCTCAGCAAGCTATCGCCGGCGGTGATTCGTCGGAGCACCATGGTTCGCGCGGCCGCTCGAGTGGGCGGGAGCAGCAGCACGATGGCCAGGCCGTCGGAGATGAAGCCCGGGGCGATCATCAAGGCGCAGGCCAGCAGCACGAGAGCGCCGTCGATGATCTCGACGGAGGGCAGAGCACCGGAACGCACGGGGGTCCGCAAACGGCGCAGCGCGCCGAGCCCGGCCATCTTGGCGAGCCAGAAGCCCATGAAAGAGATGGCGAGCAGCAGGAGGATGGTTTCGGGGAGGCCGATCACTTTGGCCACCTGCAGGATCACGTACAACTCAATGAGCGGTGCGACGAGAAACACCAGCACCAACGCCAGAACCATCGCGTCAGCCTACCGGCGAGCCTTTCGAGGGCCCCGCTGACCGGGGACGCTTGTCGCTATTAGTTCAAGCGGCTGAGGGCCTGCTTGCGCTCGCTCTCACTCAAGCCACCCCAGATCCCGTGCGGCTCTCGGATGCGAAAGGCGTAATTCAGACAGGCACGACGCACGGAGCAGGTGGTGCAGATGTCCTTGGCGCGGTTCTCTCGCTGCAGTTTTTCTTCCTTGCGCTCAAAATGAGCCGGTGGGAAGAAAATTTCGGCCTGGGGCCCCCGACAGGCGGCTTTCATCTGCCATGTCTGTTCGACACTCTGGATGCTCACATGTCTCCCCTCGTCCCAGCGCGACCCTATCCCTGCGGCATTTGGACCATCAAGGGGAAATATTCGCGAGCGTTTTGCCACCTTTCGCGAGCACTTCCGGCGGAGGTCGGGTACCGGAACGCCCGTACCTCAGCCCGGCTGTCTCGGGGGCGGAGGATGAGATAAGCCCCCACGACCGGTCTGAGCCCATTCGCTTTAGAGAGATCCGCCCTCGTGGGGTTGGAGGTCTGCGGCGTGAGGTTCAACTTCCAGGAGCAGACCATCGATCGCCACCACCCGAACTTCCTGGTTGAGCTCGATAGGGGTCGCCCGATTCGTGCGCGCCCGCCACGGCGCACCGCGCACCAGCACAATCCCATCGGGGGCTATCCGACTGGCGGCCGCGCCGACCTCCCCCAGGATCCATTCCCGACCGATCGTGGGAGTGGAGAACCGGGTGCGGATCATCGCGGGCATGCCACCAACCATCGCGATGGTCACACCCACCACCGCCACCGCCACCGTGATCCACGACAGCGAGAGTCCGTTGTAGAGCAGCAGCGAACCCGCCGTGAGACACACGAAGCCGACGCCGCTCCACAAGCGCGGCACCCCCGTCTGAACGTCAATGGCGAAGCCAATGATGGCGACGAGCAGTAGTCCGATCGCAACGGGATTGGTGGGGAGGGCGGCGAGGCCATAACTGCCGAGCAACAGGCAGCTAGCCCCCACCATGCCGGCCACCCCAATCCCGGCGGTGAACAGTTCGAAGATCATCAGAGCCAGCCCGATCAAGAACAGCAGGTAGGCCACAGGCGGGCTCGCCACCGTGTGGAGGAGTTGGCTAGTGAGGGGCAACTGCCCGAAGCGGGCCTGGGTCACGGGTTCGCGACGTCGGTCGGGCCCTTCACCCACGGTCTTCGTCTCGAAGCCATCGAGGTCCAGGAGGAAGGCCCCAATGGTGGGCGCAGCGTTGTCGGCCACCCCGACCGCTACGGCGTCCCTGGCGTTGACCGTGTCCCCCACGGCGGCATCGCCCCCCAGACCATCGGGACCGAGAAGGGCCGGGGTGATCTCGACCCGACTGCCGGGGGCCACTCCGACGGTGCGCGCGGCGGCGAGGAGGTCCGTGGTCCCGCCGCGCGCCTGACTTCCCGAGGGGCCAACCCACACATCAACCGGCACCGTCGAGGCCCGGATACGAGCCACCAACTCATCCAGGAGCGCGTCCGACACCACGGCGCCGCCGCTGTTGAGTTGGAGGACGAGGGCGATGGCGTCGTCGCGCTCGGCCTTGTCGATCTGCGTGCTGATGAAGTCCACCAGGATGTTGTCGATGAGGCCGCTCACTTCGACGACGGATACAACACCAGGATCATCCGCCGTCGGTTCGGCATCCTGGGCGTTCGCCGTTTGAGCCAGGAGGCCGAGCAGTACCGCCACTTGTACCAGCAAGGCGGCGACCCTGGGTAGCGTCTTCGATCGTGGATCCAGTGCGGTTCTTTCAAGCATCTCGGCTCATCATCGTGGCCGGGAAGGGCGGCGTGGGCAAAACGGTGGTCAGCGCCGTGCTGGCGAAAGCGGCGGCCCGGCTGGGTCTTTCCACGTTGGTGGTGGAGGTGGAGGGCAAGTCTGGGCTGGCCACCATGTTCGGGCAGCCGCCCTTGGGCTACGACGAAGTGGTGCTTTCTGCCGGTGGTGGCCCCCTCGGGGAGGGCGAGGTGCGGGCCCGCACGCTCACCCCCGATGACGCCCTCTTGGACTACCTCCGCGACCATGGGCTCTCCCGCATCTCTAACCGGCTGGTTTCCTCCGGTGCCCTTGACGTGGTGGCCACTGCGGCACCAGGTATCAAGGACATTCTCATCCTCGGGAAGGTGAAGCAGCTGGAGCGACACGATGCGGTGGACTTGGTGGTGCTCGACGCGCCGGCGGCGGGGCATGCGGTGACCTTCCTGCAGGCCGCCCGGGCTCTGCTGGACACCGTCAGCGTGGGGCCGATCAACGCCCAAGCCAAGGATGTGGCGGCCATGCTCACCGACCATGCCCGCTGTCGGGTCGTGCTCGTCACTCTCCCCGAGGAGACACCGGTAAACGAACTGGTGGAGACGGCCTTCAGCCTGGAGGACCGGGTGGGGGTGGGCCTGGCTCCGGTGGTGGTCAACGGGATCTACGACCCGGTGGTGGGCCTCTCGGTGGCCCCGGGGGCGGCGGCCGAGGCTGCGGGAGTCACCGTGGCGAGCGAAGAGGCGGCCTCACTCCGGGCCGCCGCCACCTTCCGGCAGGATCGGATGCGGCTCCAGGACGAGCAGTTGATCCGGCTGGCCGAGCGACTGCCGTTGTCGCAACTCCGGCTGCCGTTTGTCTTCAGCACCGACATCGGTCCGGCCGAACTTGACCATCTGGCCGACCGGCTCCTGGCCGAAATCGCCGCGCTGGCGGAGCCAGTGTGATGGCGCACTCCGCTTCCCTGAGCGAGTTGCTCCAACAGCGCCGGATTCTGGTGTGCTGCGGCTCCGGCGGGGTGGGGAAGACCACCACCGCGGCGGTATTGGCTCTCAGCGCCGCTCGTTTCGGACGCCGTGCCGTGGTGGTCACCATCGATCCCGCCAAGCGGTTGGCCGACGCCCTGGGTCTCGATGGCCTCACGGGCACGCCCACGCGTATTGAGGGCGACTGGTCGGGGGAACTCTTCGCCATGATGCTCGACACCAAGAGCACGTTCGACGGTCTGGTGGTGGCCAATGCGTCGAGTGCCGAACAGGGTCAGCGCATCCTCGACAACCGCTTTTACAAGAACATTTCCGGGGCGCTGTCGGGTACGCAGGAGTACATGGCGATGGAAAAGTTGTACGAACTTCACCAGCGCACCGATTTTGACCTGATCGTGGTGGATACTCCCCCCACCCGCCATGCCCTTGATTTCATCGACGCTCCGCGGCGGTTATCCAGGTTCCTTGATCACCGGCTGTTTCGGGTGGTCATCTCTCCGGGTCGCGGCATGATGCGGGCGGTGAACGTGGCCGCCCAGACGTTTTTGCGGACGGTGGCCAAGGTGGTGGGTGCGGAGGTGATCGACGATGCCGTAGCGTTCTTTCAGGCTTTTGACGGGATGGAGGAAGGGTTTCGGGAGCGGGCCACCGCGGTGGCGGAACTGCTCTCCGATGACGACACCGCCTTTGTGCTGGTGGCCTCGCCGCGTCGCGACACGATTGATGAAGCCCGCTATTTCGCCGAAACGCTCGCCGAAGCCGGCATCGCCGTGCGGGCATTGGTGGTGAACCGGATGCATCCGCGCTTTGGCAGGGGGGTGGCTGGCCGCGCGCAAGAGCAGGCCGACACCCGGCAGGGCACCGACCTCGGCGGCCTCTACCAGAACCTGGCCGACTTCGAACTAGTGGCCTCTCGCCAAGAAGAACACCTTGCCGGTCTGACCGAAGCGGTGTACCCCGCCCCGGTGGCGCGCGTTCCGTTCCTCGCCAGCGATGTGCACGACCTCGATGGGCTGAGCGAGGTGGCCGAGCACCTGCTCTGAGCGGCGCGGCCCTTAGGGGGGCGGGGGCTGGGCGTCGGCGAGGGCAGCGGCGGCGTCGCTCACCGTCTCGGTGACCGACACGACGCGATCGAATCCCGTGGTGTGAAGCAGGCGGGTGAGGGTGGGGCGGCCGCAGGCCACCGCCACATCGCCGCCGGCCTCCCGGGCGCGGCGGATGCCGCCAATGAGAGCGCCGAGGCCGGCGGAATCCATGAAAGGCACCGACGTGAGGTCGATGAGAAGACAGCTCCCTTCGTCCAGGGCGCCGAGGGCTTCGCGAAATACGCTCACGGTGTACGCGTCGAGTTCCCCGACGGGGCGGCACAGCGTGTAGTCGGAAGTGTGTTCTATCTGGATCTCGAGCACAGAATCCCCCTGGGCCGCCGTGGCGAGATCGTAGCCCGGTGTCTGCTCCGGGCGGCGGGGATGGGGTGGGAGGGCGGCGGACGGGTAGATTGTTGAGATGCCGCAGGTTCTCGTTGCCACTGATGCCGACGCGCTGTACGCGGAGGTGGATGCCGCCCTCGCCGATGAGACCACCACGGTGGAGCGGGTGAGGGCCGGTACGGAGGTCGGGGCGGCGGTGGCTGGCGGGACCCCCGATCTCGTGGTGATGGATCTTCAGATCGGAAACATGGGGGGTATCGCCACCTGCCTGTACCTGCGCCAGGAGGCGGAGGAGCAGCGCCTGCCCGCCGTGGCGGTCCTCATGCTGCTTGATCGTGAGGCCGACGTTTTCCTGGCTCGGCGTTCGGGAGCCGACGGGTGGCTCGTCAAGCCACTCGACGCCTTTGCGGTACGAGCGGCGGCCACCGCGATCCTGGCCGCCACGCCGGCCACGGCTTAGGAGCGTCCGGGGTCATGCACTAGCGTGACGCCTCCCCACCGGGTGGTGGCTCAGCTTGGCAGAGCGCTGCGTTCGGGACGCAGAGGTCGGGAGTTCAAATCTCCCCCACCCGACTCAAGTATTCCCTGGGCGGCGGATCGGTGAGTCTTGGTCGGCCTCCGGCGCCCACCGCATTGTCGGCTCGTTCTCGAGGTGGGTTGTGGGTTGCGGGGAAGGCCGACGTAACGTCCAGTGTGATCTTGGTGGTGGGTGCGCTCGTATCAGGACTGTCGTTTCTCTATTACGGGTTCAGGGTGTTGTTTCAGGATGCCGCCAAGGGAGAATTCGAGCGGTACGGCATGCCCGCCGTTCGCCAAGTGGTTGGCCTCTTGGAAGTACTCGGCGGGACAGCAGTCATCCTCGGCCTTGCCTTCGCGCCGTTGGGAGCCTTTGCCGCCGTCGGGCTCACGACGCTGATGGTCCTCGGGCTTATCGTTCGGGTCAGAATCCACGACGCAGTGCGTCTCATGGTCCCCGCCGCGTTGCTCGGCGCGCTGAATGTCGTCCTAGCCGTGCTCTTTCTCTCGGCCTGACGCGTCGGTCAGCGGCTCTTGCCGTTGAGCACGGCTGAGATCGATGCCAGGGAGAAGACCGACAGGGCGGGCAGGTATTGCTTTACGGGGTCCCCGACCTTTATGTGCATGCCGATCGCCCCGACCATGAAGGCGGCGAGGCCAATCGAGGCGGGTCGGGTCAGCCGTGGCGACGCATGCCCCACCAGCATCGCCGTGGCCAGGCCGACCTTTGCTGCGCCAACGACATGCATCTGCGTCTCGGAGAGCCCGTACACCTCAAACTCCTCCTTCATGTTGGTTGCGTCACCGCCTCGATAGCCCGTGTCCTTATTGAACCGGACGAACCAGACATCCAAAATCCAAAGAGCCGCCGCGGTCTGGGCGAGTTTGCCAATCACATGCATGGACCAGTTCCTTCCACTAGAGATCAGCCTCCCAGCGTAGGGGTTGGTTGGCCGTTTGCCGCAGCCGAGCGATGAGGTGCCAGCCATGTGCTCGAAGGCGGTTGGGTCGTGGACGCTGGGCTGTTCGGTTGCCGCGGAAAAGGCGAGCCCCGGTGGTGGCCGGTCGTCTCGATGGGTGCTCCAATATGGGGCTGGGAGGACCGATTCGGCCGATGGTTCGGTAGCGTGGGCGGCGAATACAAGGAGTGTCCACCACGAAGGAGACCTTGATGCGGGACGCATTCGAGTTAACACCAGGCCAGTTTGACCTTGTCTACAACTCGTTTTCACTCACGATCGCCGCCATGGGCGCATCGCTGTTGTTCTTCCTTCTCGTGCGTGATCGGGTGCGCCCTGCGCACCGCATGGCCGTCACCATCTCGACGGTTGTGGTGGCGATCGCCCTCTATCACTACCTGCGTATCTTCGCCTCGTGGTCGGACGCCTTCGTCTACGTCGATGGCACCTTGGTCCAGCGGGGCCGGCCGTTCAACGAGGGGTATCGCTACGTGGACTGGCTGTTCACCGTCCCGCTGCTTCTCGCCGAACTGGTCATCGTCCTGAAGCTGGCCAAGGCCACCACCCGAAGCCTCATCATCAGACTCGGCATCGCCGCCGTGGCCATGATTGCGCTCGGGTACCCCGGTGAGATCGCGGCTCCAGACTCGGCTACCAGGACGCTGTTCGGCATCCTCTCCACGATCCCGTTCCTCTACATCCTCTATGTGCTGTTCGTGGAACTTGGCCGTTCCCTCGAACGCCAGAGCCCGGAGGTGCGCAAGATCGTCCACGGTCTCCGCTTCATGTTGCTGGCTGTGTGGGGTGTCTACCCCCTTGCCTACATCGCTCCGTCGGTGATCGACGACCCCGCCGTGGCCGAGGTCGTTCGACAGGTCGGCTATTCGATCGCCGACATCCTCGCCAAACCGCTCTTCGGCCTGTTCATCCTGGCCATTGCCATGATCAAGTCAGCGGACGAATCCGCTAGCGAACCCGATAAGCCTCAGCGCAACTCCGAGGAGCGGGCGCAGGCCTGAGCCGGGCCGGACAGCAGCCATCTCCACCGCAGACGGCCTGACCCCGAGGCGGGGGGTAACGGGCATCTCGCGCCGGGACACTGAACCGGTCTGGTTCGGCGCTGGGGTCAGCCTGAAATCAATCAGCGGAACGAAAATACCTTGGCCGGGCCGTTGTCGAGCGGAGGTAGGAAGCCGCGTTCACGGAGAATCGGCATCACGCCCTCGCCGAACCAGTAGGCCTCTTCCAGGTGGGGATAGCCCGACATGATGAACGCATCGAAGCCCAGTTCGTGGTACTCGATGATCCGGTCGGCAACGGTTTCGTAATCTCCCACGAGGGCGGTGCCCACACCGCCGCGCACCAGGCCCATGCCGGCCCACACATTGGGGTAGATCTCCAGCCGAGACAGGTCGCCGCCGGTGAGTTCGGCCTGGCGCCGCTGGCCCACCGAAGCGGTGTTGGCAAAATCAGCCCGTGCCTCGGCGATGGCGGCGGGGGGGATGCCGGCCAGGATGTCGTCGGCGGTCTGCCACGCCGCCGCCCCGGTGGGCCGGGTGATGGTGTGGAAGCGAATGCCGAAGCGCAGCGAGCGACCGAAACTGGCCGCTAGCGCTCGCATACGGTCGAGCCGTGGCTTCACCATGGCGGGCGGCTCACCCCATGTGAGGTAGACGTCTACGTGCTCGGCCGCCACGCGTTCGGCGGCTTCGGAGGCACCGCCGAAGTAAATGGGTGGAACGGGATCTGGAACTTCACGAGTGGTGGCGTCGACCACATCGAAGAACTTGCGATGTTGGGTGAGCGGCGCACCGCTCCAGGCCCCGCGTAGCACCTCAATGAACTCGCCCGTGCGTTCGTAGCGGGTTTCTTTGTCTTCGGTGATGCCGAAGCGCGCCAGCTCGGCTTGCTCGGCCCCGGTGACGATGTTCACGAGGAGTCGTCCGTCGGACATTCGTTGATAACTGGAGGCCATCTGCGCGGCGAGGGTGGGGGTGAGCAGGGCGGGGCGAAAGGCCACGAGAAACTTGAGACGCCGGGTGAGGGGGATGAGCGACGCGGTGGCCACCCAGGCGTCCTCGCACCCCGTTCCGCACGGCGTGAGCACCGCATCGAAGCCCAACCCGTCGCACGCTTGGGCGACCTGGGCCAAATAGGCGTGGCTGGGGGCCCGGGCCGGCGAATGGCTGCCGGGAAGGACATCACGCGAGTCGCCCCCGGTGGGGAGGAACCAGTTCATCTCGATCATCGCCCGCGAGCCTAAGCAGGTTCGACTCGCCTGCCTAGCGGGTCAGCGAGTGGCGACGCGCCGGGCGGTGCGGCGGAGAAGGAGAGCAGGGATGATCAACCCGGCGCCCAGCGCGGCGAGCCACACGATGACCGTGGCGAGAATCCAGGTGGTGAACCCGGTGATGGCGATGCCATCGGAGATCATCGTGGTGACCAGCAGCCCCAAAAAGGTAGAGAAGAGGGAGGTCCCGCCCGAGAGCGCCGTGGCCCGGGTGCGCACGGTTCGTTCGAGGAGGGCATGAATGACCGACTCGATCACCGTGAAGATGGCTACGGCGATGAGAAACGTGCGCCAGCCGATGGTGAGGTCGTCCAGAACCACACTGGCCACAAACAGGCCGATGGTGTTGGCGGCCAGCAGGACGACGACACGGACGAGACGAGCTCTCATAAGCAATGCGTGTCCTCTGCTGATGAAGTGATGGTGGTGTCGCCCGCCGCCGTGCGTTTCGCGGAACCTTCGAACAATACCCGCTGGCCGCCGCCGGACATGGCCCCCCCTCTCGGGACGGCCTCGGCGGCACCCACCGGTGGCTCGCCACCCCCTACGGTGCTCGGATGGAGCTTGGAGATCTGCAACGGCTCATGGCCGGTACCTATGGCGAGCAGGACCGGGAGCGAGGCATCCCCGCCACCGTGGCCTGGCTCACCGAGGAACTTGGCGAACTGGCCCAAGCCGTGCGCAAGGGCAGCCCGGCTGAACAACTCCACGAGCTGGGGGATGTGCTGGCCTGGCTGGCCTCGCTGGCCGAGCAATTGGGGCTCTCCCTGGAGGACGCGATGGCGCGTTACGCCCATGGCTGTCCCAGGTGCGGGTCGATCCCCTGTCGCTGCTCATCGGGGCCGTGAGGGTTCACAACGCCCGAGAGTTTTAGTGCGGGTAGAGCGCTTCGAGGATCTGGATGGCGTTGAGGGCGGCGCCCTTGCGAAGGTTGTCGCCGGAGAGGAACAGGGCCAGGCCCCGCCCATCGGGAACGGTGGAGTCGGCTCGGAAGCGACCCACCCGGGTCACGTCGCCGCCCGCCGCCGCCAGGGGCGTGGGCACGTCATCGAGCACAACGCCGGGGGCAGCGGCGAGGAGGTCTTTGGCCTGCGCCGGGGAGAGAGGCCGCTCGAAGGTGGCATTGATGGCCATCGAGTGCCCGGTAAATACGGGCACCCGCACGCACAGACTGGACACCTTCAGATGGGGCAGGCCGAGGATCTTTCGGCTCTCATGCCGGAGCTTTTGGTCCTCGTCGGTTTCGCCGAGCCCATCCTCGATGAAGGTTCCGGCGTGCGGGACCACGTTGAAGGCAATGGTTTGCGGGAACTGCTGGGCGGGCGGAAAGTGAATGGCGGAGCCATCGTGGGCCAACGCGGCGGCTTGCGACGCCGCCGCCTGCACCTGCTCGTCTAGTTCGTTCACCCCGGCCAGACCCGCTCCCGACACGGCTTGATAGGTGCTGACCACCATTGATTGCAGGCCCGCCTCGCGGTCGAGCGGCTTCAACACCGGCATGGCCACCATCGTGGTGCAGTTGGGGTTGGCCACGATGCCCTTGGGGATCGACTGCAGGGCCTCAGGGTTCACCTCGGCCACCACCAGGGGAACCTCTGGGTTCATGCGCCACGCCGAGGAGTTGTCGATCACGATGGCGCCGGTGCCCGCCACCCTGGGGGCGAGCGCCAGGGAGGCCGTCTTGCCGGCGGAGAACAAGGCGATGTCGAGCCCAGCAACCTCGGCCCGCTCGGCGTCTTCCACGGTGAGGTCGTGGCCTTGCCAGCGGATCACCCGCCCCGCTGAGCGGGCCGACGCGAACAAGCGGAGGTGCTCCACCGCCACGCCGCGCTCATCGAGCAACGTGAGCATGACCCCACCCACCTGACCGGTGGCCCCAAACAGTCCGACTCGCATCTGCTGAGGCTATCTCCGGGCCCTGTGCACTCACGCGCGTAGTGCGAGCGGGCCGGACCGCCGGTGGGCTAGAGCCCAAAGGCGGTGTGGAGTTCTTGGACGGCCTGCTCAACCTGTGACTGGCGCACGATGCAGGAAATCCGAATCGCTGACGTGGAGATCATCTCGATGTTGATGCCGGCGGCGGCGAGAGTCTCGAAGGTGAGGGCGGCCACGCCGGGATTGGACTTCATTCCGGCCCCTATGAGGCTCACCCGAGCAATGCCCGCATCGCTGCTCACCCCGCTGGCCGAGATCTCCGTCGCCAGGGCCGTGGTGATCGCCTCGCTCTGGGGGAGGTCGTCGTGCGGCACCGTGAAGGAGATGTCGGTGATCCCGTGCTCCGAGGTGTTCTGCACGATCATGTCGACGTTGACCGCGGCATCGGCGAGGAGCCGGAACAGGCGGGCGGCGATACCAGGCTGATCGGGCACACCGCTCACGGTGACCTTGGCTTCTGACGTGTCATGCACGACGGCGGAAACGATGGCTTGTTCCATGGAGGGCTCCTCCTCTTGCACCCAGGTGCCAGGCTCCCAGGTGAACGCGGATCGGACGTGCAACTTCACGCCCCAGGTACGGGCAAATTCAACGGAGCGCATCGCCGGCTTCGGGCAGCCTGAGGCGGTCATCTCCAGCATCTCATCGAAACTGATGGTGCTCATCCGCCGCGCACTCGGCACGAGGCGCGGGTCGGCGGTAAAGACCCCCGGCACATCGGTGTAGAGCTCGCACGAATGCGCGCCCAGCGCATGGGCGAGGGCCACCGCAGTGGTGTCGGAACCACCCCGGCCGAGAAAGGTGACGTCTCGATCGCTCGACACGCCCTGGGCCCCACCCACCACCGGGGTGCGGCCATCGCGCAGGGCGGCCTGGAGCCGCTCGGGCCGCAGTTCGAGAATCTTGGCGTTGGTGTGGGTGTTGTCGGTGATGAAGCCCGCCTGGCTTCCTGTGAAACTGTCGGCGGGAATACCGAGGTCGTGGAGGGCCATGCAGAGCAAGGCGGTGGCCTTGCGCTCGCCGGCGGTGATGAGCATGTCCATTTCCCGGCCGGGTCGCACCTTGGACACCGCTCCGGCGAGGCGGATCAACTCATCGGTCTCTTTGCCCATGGCGCTCACCACCACCACCACGTCGTCGCCGTGGCGCCTCGTGCGGGCAACATGGTCCGCCACCTCACGGATGCGCTCGGGATCCGCGACCGACGTCCCGCCGAATTTCTGGACGATCAAGGACACGGAAAGCGACGTTACCGCTGAGGTGCCGGACCTTACGAACTAGTTGGCCCTGGATCGGCCTCTTCGATCAACGCGCCCCACGTGCGCAGCAGATGGAGGGCATGGTGTTCGGTGACCTTCAGCAGAGCGGACATGGCCCGCAGATCGTCATCGCGGAGCGACAATACCTGGCCGCCGTGATCCCCTCGCTGGGCGAGGATGGAGCGGAGGAAGCGAAGCATCGGCTCAGCGTCGGGGTCCGCCGGAAGGGCCTGGAGGTTGATCATGATCCGGGCGGGGCCAGGGCTCTCCGGGAGGGGTGGCTCGCCCAGCAGATCGGCGGTCGACATGCCGTAGAAACTCGCCATGGCATGGAGCTGAGTGAGGCTCAGATTACGGGTGCCCTGCTCGTAGGCCTGAAGGGTGGCGGCCGTCCAGCGCCCTGAAGACGATTTCTCCACATCATCAAGGGAAAGATGGCGGGCATGGCGTATCGCTCGC
This sequence comes from Candidatus Neomicrothrix parvicella RN1, assembly GCA_945898515.1. GTDB lineage: Bacteria > Actinomycetota > Acidimicrobiia > Acidimicrobiales > VFJN01 > VFJN01. The sequence goes on from CAMDIH010000015.1 coordinate 29,821, forward strand.
AACCGCTGCCCGACCTGCGTCGACAAGTCCGCATCATCAGGGTGGGTGTCGTCGGTCGTCATGCAGGCACTCCCTGGCCGCCGCCTCCCATGGAGGTGGACTCTACGCGATAACCGCCGCCCCGGGTTCGCCCGGCGCGCCGCCGAAATCCAAGGGCTGGCGGACTGGCACTAAGGTTTTCTCTTATGCCGAGCGAGAAAAGACAGCGACAAGACGAGGGGCGCCTCGAGCGCCTAGAGGCCGAGCGGGCCGCCACGAGCCGATCGCACCGCTCCCGCCAGTTGCGAGTGGTGGGTGGGCTCGTGGGGGCCGTGTTGTTGGCGGCCCTGGCGGTCTCGGTGCTCTCGAAAGATGACCCGCCCACCGATACCACCGCCACCACGACCCCCCCGAGCGGAGGTGACCCGGCGATCGGCGATACCGCCTGTCCGCCGGCTGATGGCAGTGGTGAGCGCACCACCTCCTTCACCTCCGGTCCGGTTTCTTGCATTGATGCCACCAAGACCTACACCGCCCAGGTGGTCACTTCGGCGGGCGACTTCACCATCGAACTGGATCCGAGCAAGGCGCCGAAAGCCGTGAACAACTTCGTGTTCCTGGCCCGGAACCACTACTACGACGGCGTGTCCTTCCACCGGATCATCCCGGGCTTCGTGGTGCAAGGAGGGGATGCCACCGGCGAGCCGCCGGGTACGGGCGGTCCTGGGTACAGCTTTGCCGACGAACTGCCCACGGACGGTCCGCCGTACTACAAGGTGGGTTCTCTGGCGATGGCGAACTCAGGACCGGACACCAACGGAAGTCAGTTCTACATCGTCACCGGCGAGCAGGGAGTGAACCTTCCGGCGCAGTACTCCCTGTTTGGAGCGGTCACCGAAGGCCTCGACGTGGTGAAGTCGATTGAAGCCACCGGGACGGCGGACGGCACACCGAGCAGTTCGACCACCATCACCTCGGTCACTATTACCGAGTCCTAGCCCGCCGCCGAGAGGCCCGGGGGGGCGCGCCCTAGGGGAGAACGGAGAGGTCGGCGGGCAGTCCGTCCACGAATACCGTCACCCGGCCTGCCCCCGCCGCCTGCCAGGTGCCATCGCCATGGCGCAGCAAGGCCGTGCGACCGTCGATTCCCACGATCGGCAGGCCCTGGGGGGCGATGTTGAGCGTGCGCTTTTCCTTGTCGTGGCTCCAGGTGTCGTGGTGGGGAATGAGAGCCATGCGCTCCTGCAGGCCGAGGCCGAGTGTGAGAGCCCCGCCGCGGGGGTCCACCATCGGATCGCAAAGCACCATGGCCCCGGATCCCGAGCCAGCCAGCACCGCTCCGTCACGCCAGGCGGCCACGATTGCGTCCCATACCGGTGAGTCTTTCAGCACCGACCGGAGGTGCATCGGGGAGCCGTCGGCCAAGTAGATGAACCGGGCCTCGGCGAGGCGGCCGATATGGGTTGGCGCGAGCGCATCAGGTCGCGTCAGTACCGGCAGTGACCCTACGGTGGCACCCAGCGAAGCGAACCACGCCCCGGCAGTCTGAATGGCCCGTTCGGGATGTTCATAGGCCGCCGCAGTGGCCAGCACCACCACGTGGGTGCCTCCGCTGGCCACGAGGAGGTCCTGATCGAAACTGCAGCCCGGACGCCACTCGTCACCACCAACGAGGGCAAGGGTTCCCGGCATAGCGCACAGGCTATGCGGGGCGAGCCTTCTGGACCGCACTCGTGGTCCATCGGTAGCGTCGGACTCTATGAGCATCTCCAAGCTAGGGATCGTCGGGTCGGGAATCATGGGGTCGGGAATTGCCGAGGTGGCCGCCAAGGCGGACATCGAGGTGGTGCTCCGTTCTCGTCAGCGGGCCAGTGCCGATGCCATGGTGGCGGGGCTCGCCAAGTCGCTGGCCAAGCAGGTGGAGCGGGGCAAACTAGACGAAGCCGTCGCCGCCGAAATCAGTGCCCGCGTGAGCGCCACCGATGACCTCCAGGACCTCCAGGACTGCGACCTGGTATTGGAGTCGGTGGTGGAAGATCTCGCCGTCAAGAAGGACTTGTTCGCCAGCCTCGACAAGATCGTGAAGCCCGGTGCCATCCTGGCCACCAACACCTCCACCCTGCCGGTAGTGGAGTTGGCAATGGCCACCGAGCGTCCCGACCTCGTGGTGGGCATCCACTTCTTCAACCCCGCTCCCCTGATGAGCCTCGTGGAGGTCATCGCTCCGCTCACCGCCAGCGAGGCCACCGTGGCCACCGCAAAGGCATTCGCGGCTGGCTGTGGGAAAGACGTCGTGGAGGTGAAGGATCGCGCCGGGTTCATCGTGAACGCGCTGCTTTTCCCTTATCTGAACAACGCCGTGCGGATGCTGGAGTTGGGTACGGCCAGTCGCGACGACATCGACACCGCCATGAAGGGTGGCTGCAACTTCCCGATGGGCCCGCTGGCCCTCCTCGACCTCGTCGGCCTCGACACCTCGTTGTCGATTCTCGATGCCCTCTACGATGAGTTTCGCGATCCGAACTATGCGGCTTTGCCGCGATTGCGTCGGATGGTGGCGGCGGGCCAACTCGGCCGGAAATCGGGCTCTGGCTTCTACGATTACGCCAAGAAGTAGGAGGACGCCACCCCATGACTGCATCTGAACTGTTCGACATCGCTGGCAAACGAGCGGTGGTCACCGGTGGTGGCAGTGGCATCGGCACGATGATCGCCTCGGGGTTGGTAGAGGCAGGGGTGAGCGTGATCATCGCCTCTCGCAAAGAGGATTCCCTCAAAGAGGTCACCGAGGCGCTCGCCGAGCGGGGCGATTGCTCCTACATCGTGGCCGACCTCTCGACCGAAGGGGGCTGCGAGGGCCTCGGCGCGGCGGTGGCGGAGCGTTGGGACTCGCTCGACATCCTCGTGAACAATGCGGGCGCCAACTGGGGGGCTCCGCTGGCCGAACAGAACAGCGCCTCCTGGCACCGAGTGCTCGATGTGAACGTGGAAGGCGTATTTCACACCACGAAGTTCCTTCTGCCTCTCCTGCAGGCCGCCGGCCGTGACGACGATCCGGCCCGGATCATCAACATCGGGTCGATCGACGGCATCCAGGTGCCTGGCTTCGAGACCTACGCCTACTCCGCCTCCAAGGCGGCGGTGCACCAACTCACCCGGCACTTGGCCAAACATCTGGCCCCCCAGATCACCGTGAACGCCATCGCGCCGGGGCCATTTCAGTCGCGGATGATGAAGGCCACCCTGGCCGCCGCCGGCGATGGCATGGCGAAGATGGTGCCGTTGCGACGGATCGGGCAGCCACAGGACATGGCCGGTCCGGCCATTTTCCTCTGCTCGAAAGCCGGGGCGTATCTCACCGGCGCCATCATCCCGGTAGACGGCGGCATCGCCACCACCAAGTAGATAGCGGTGCCGCTGGAGCCTGCTCCCACGCCCTGGAAGTTTCCTCCGGCCACCGACGCCGACGACGACGGTGTGGCCGGAGTGGGGGCCGACCTCGAACCGGGCACGCTGCTGCATGCCTATCGGCATGGGCTCTTTCCGATGCCGCTCGGCCGTGACGGACCGATGGGCTGGTGGTCGCCTGATCCACGCGGGGTGCTGCCTCTCGATGGTCTCGTGGTGAGTCGCTCGCTGGAGCGTTCACGCGCCCGCTATGAAGTGCGGGTGGATACGGCCTTTGCCGACGTGGTGGAGGCCTGCCGCGATTCGCGACGACCGGGGGGATGGATCAGCCCTGAGATTCACTCGGCCTACCAACGGCTTCACGATCTGGGCTGGGCCCACAGCATCGAGGCCTGGGACGATGAGGGTCTGGCCGGCGGTCTCTACGGGGTGGCGGTGAACGGTTTGTTTGCCGGGGAGTCGATGTTTCACCGGCGGGTCGATGCCTCCAAAGTGGCGTTGGTGGGCCTGGTGGATCTCTTGCGCCAGGATGGCGAACCCGCCCGCCTCCTCGACGTGCAGTGGGCCACCGACCATCTGATGCGGCTGGGGGCGGTGGGAATCCCCCGTTGGGACTACCTCGGTCGCCTCCGCCGCGCCTTGCGGGTAGGGCCGGCCCCGGCCCTGAGATGAGCCCTCGGCCGGGGCATGCCCGCCGGCGATCGGGTCATGGGGTTTGTCGCCCTGATCGGGGCGGGGGATCATGGAACCCATGACGCCCACCCACCTGGAGCAACCGGATCGTCCCTGGATGATTCGCACGTACTCGGGTCACTCCACCGCCAAGGCCAGCAATGAGTTGTATCGCTCCAACCTGGCCAAGGGGCAGACGGGTCTGTCGATCGCGTTCGACCTCCCCACCCAGACCGGTTACGACCCCGACCATGTCCTGGCCAAGGGCGAGGTGGGCAAGGTGGGCGTTCCGGTCGTGCACCTGGGCCACATGGGCGAACTGCTCGACGGCATCCCTCAGGGCGAGATGAACACCTCCATGACCATCAACGCGCCGGCCGCGTGGCTGCTGGGGCTGTACGTAGCCAACGCCGAGAATCACGGCGTGGCCAGTGAAGAACTTCGCGGCACGACACAGAACGACATCGTCAAGGAGTACCTCTCCCGGGGCACCTACATTTTTCCGCCGCTGCCGTCGCGTCGGCTCATCGTGGACATGATCGCGTTCTGTGCCGAGCGGGTGCCGCGATGGAACCCGATGAACGTGTGCAGTTATCACCTGCAGGAGGCGGGAGCGACTCCGGTGCAGGAACTGGCCTACTCGTTGGCCACCGCCATCGGGGTGCTCGACGCCGTGCGGGAATCTGGTCAGGTTGAGCCAGAGGCGTTCCCGCAGGTGTTTGCCACCATCAGTTTCTTCGTGAACAGCGGCATCCGCTTCGTGGAGGAGACGGCCAAGATGCGGGCGTTCACCCAACTCTGGGATCGCATCGGTCTCGAGCGCTACGGCGTCACCGATCCCAAGGCCCGACGGTTCCGCTACGGCGTGCAGGTGAACAGCCTCGGCCTCACTGAGGCCCAACCCGAGAATAACGTGCAGCGCATCGTCCTCGAAATGTTGGGAGTGACCTTGTCGCGCGGGGCGCGGGCGCGTTCGGTGCAGTTGCCGGCCTGGAACGAAGCCCTCGGTCTGCCCCGGCCGTGGGACCAGCAGTGGGCGTTGCGTATGCAGCAGGTCCTCGCCTACGAGACCGACCTCCTCGAGTATCCGGATCTATTCGAGGGGTCGGTGGTGGTCGAGGCTCTCACGGCGGAATTAGCCGAAGCCGCCTGGGCCGAGTTGCAGGAGGTACTCGACCTGGGGGGCGCCTTCGGAGCGATCGAACAACTCAAGGGGCGGCTGGTCACCAGCCATGCCGAGCGCTTGCGCAAGATCGAGTCGGGTGATCTCACCGTGGTGGGCGTCAACCGCTTCACCGAAGCCATGCCGTCTCCGCTGGCTGGGGAGGGGTCCATTCTCAGGGTCGATCCCGACGTTGAGGCCCTCACGGTGGCGGGAGTGGTGCAGTGGCGGGCCCAACGAGACCACGATGCGGTGCAGCGGGCGCTCGACGAACTGCGGCGGGTGGCGATGTCGACGGAGAATGTGATGCCCGCCACCATTGATCTCGCCCACGTTGGGGGCACGACCGGGGAGTGGGCGGGCGTGCTGCGCGAAGTGTTCGGAGAGTACCGAGCCCCCACCGGAGTGGCCGCCGCCGCTGGGGCGGCGGGAGGCAGCGACGGTCTTCGGGCCCTGGCCGAACGGGTGAAGGCCCTGCCGGGAGGACCCCCCCGGCTTCTCGTGGCCAAGCCGGGTCTGGATGGACACAGCAACGGTGCCGAACAGATCGCCGTGGCGGCCCGTGACGCCGGCCTCGAGGTGATCTATCAGGGGATTCGGCTCACCCCCGAACAGATCGCGTCGGTAGCGCTCGACGAGGATGTGGATGTGATCGGCCTCTCCATCCTCTCGGGCAGTCATCTCGACTTGGTGCCCGAGGTGGTGCGTCTCTGTCGCCAACGGGGGGTGACGGCGCCCGTGGTGGCCGGCGGGATCATCCCGGAGGAGGATCGGCCGCGCCTGCTGGCGGCGGATCTCGCGGCGGTCTACACCCCGAAGGACTTCAACCTCACCACCATCATGGGTGAGATCGTGGATCTCGCGGTGGCTCACCGGGGCTGACCGAGCCGCCCGTTTCCTGGGGCTCCGGGGGGAAGGGCCCACTGGGGTTCGTCGGCCCCGAGGGCGCGACCGGGCCAGCGGATGTGCCCGGGGGTGGCGGAGAGGTGGGCCACGAGGCCCTGCATGGGTACGCCGTCGACCGTGACAATGGATTGGCGCGCCGCGAAGTGCGGGTCGTTGGCGATGTCGGCCATGTCATGGACGGGGGCGGCGGCGGCCTCGGCATCGTCGAAGGCGGCCAGTACCTCGTGGCGGGGACGGGTGGCACAGAACGCGGTCAGGCAGGCATCGATCTCCTCGCGGGCAGCAATCCGTCCGTTGAAGGTCTGCAGGTCGGTGCGGTCGCCCAAGCCGATGAGGGCCATGACCCGCGCCGCCACCGACTCGGCCGAGGTGGACACCGCGATCCAATGTCCATCACCACAACGCCATGTGCCGCGGGGAACCGAGTACGGGATACCCGAGCCCAATCGGGGCTGCAGATAGCCCGAGGTGGCATAGGCGCCCGGCAGGGGGCCCATGCACTGGAACAGCGACTCCAGCAGGTTCACATCAACCACCTGGCCCACCCCGGACCACAGCGCGGTCATGGTGGCAAAGGCGCCCACCAGGGCGGTGATCTCGTCGGTGAGGGCGATGGGGGGCAGCAGGGGGCCTCCGTCGGGTTCCCCGTTGAGGGCGGCGAAGCCCGACAGGGCCTCGGCGATGGTGGCGAAGCCGGCTCGGTGGGCGTAGGGACCGTCCTGTCCAAATCCGGTGACTCGTAGGATCACCAAGGCAGGGTTGCGGGCGAGGAGTACGTCGGGGCCGAGCCCGAGTCGTTCGAGCGTGCCCGGCCGAAAGTTTTCCACGAGGACATGGCCGTCTTCGACCAGGCGCAGGATGGTGGCCCGGCCTTCCGCCGTTTTGATATCCACCACCGCGCAGCGTTTGTTGCGGGACACCATCTTCCAATACAACGAGGTGCCATCGGCGGGGTGCGGGAGCCCCATGTTGCGAGTGGTGTCGCCACTGCCGGGGCGTTCGATCTTGAGGACGTCAGCCCCATAGTCGGCGAGGTAGCGGGCGGCGCCGGGTGCGGCGATCACCGTGGCGAGATCGAGCACGCGGATCCCCGCGAGGGGACCGCTCATCCCGGCATCATCGGGTGGTAACGGCCATGGCAAAACAGCGATCCCGGAGGTGGCCGAGGGCGTAGTCGGCGTAGGCCCCGCCGTACATGTGCCGAGTTTGCTCGGTCCACGCCAGGGCCTCAGGGCTGGAGATCCGGCGGTGCACCTGAAGGATGCCGCCCTCGAACACGCGATATTCGGCCCAGGTGCCGGGGTAGTCCTTGACGCAGGCCACCTCGGCCCAGGGCCGGTCGCCGGTGATGGATATTCGGCGCACCCGATTTCGATGGGTGTGGCCGGCGAAGTAGCCGAGGATGCCGGGATGGCGAGCCACGGTGGCCACGAGTTGTTCGGAGGGGTCGGGGAGGATTCCAAAATAGCTTTCCGGTCGCGCCGCGCTATCGGGGTTCCACACGTGGTGGTGGCCGAACACGAGCACCGGTCGGTCGGCGCTACCGGCGAGATCGTCTAGCCAGGCCAGTTGCGACGACGTGACCCGTCCCGGGGTGCGGCCGGGATCGGTGGTGTCGAGGACAGCGACGGTGACGCCCGGCAGGTCGACCCGCTGGGTGGCGGTGGCGGCGTACTGGCCGCCGTAGTAGCCGTCGTGGTTGCCGCGGACGTGCACCAGTCTTTCGCCGAAGGCCGGCTCGTAGGCCGCCCGGAAGGCGGCGTATTCCTCCAGCGTGCCCCGGGCGGTGAGGTCGCCCTTCACGATCACGAGATCGGGGTCGAGGCCCTTCATCTCCGCTATGGCGGCGCGATTCATCACCTCGGGATACGGATCAGCCCCCGGTTCAGAACTGAAGACCGGTCCCATGTCGAATCCCTCGATCACCCCGCAGGTGGTCTCCCCGAAGTGAACATCGTTGACGGTGGTAATGGTGGCGAGGCGCTCGCCAAGGCGCGGCAGGGTGCGAAAGGCGAACCCGTCGATCTGATGATCGGTATCAGGAGCGAGGCCGTCGAACACCCGCGTCTCGGTGCCGTCATGGATCACGGCCTCGTCGTCGGCCACGGTGGTGAGTTCGGCCATAAGCGGGGGCGGCGTTGGTGGCCCGTTAGGCCTTGGTCACGACCGCCGTGGCGGTCTGGTCGTGCCCGCACTGGCTCCGAGGGGCCCGCGGCATGGAGAGGTAACTCACCGTCGCGAGGATAGGCAACTTCCTGGCCCGGAGGAGGATCACCAGGGCCGAGCGCGGCGGACGGGGATTGGCTTGGACCACCACCGGCCGGCGAAGCGCCAACGAGGCGACTCGATCCCGGGGGCCTCCGCCACCGCGGGTGGCGTCCACAAGACCTCCATGGCCGCCGCGATGGCGGCCGCCTCTTCGTCGCTGGGGAGGGGAGTGATGTCCATCAGCGGGCCATCACAGGGGAACGTTGCCGTGCTTGCGTTTAGGAAGTTCTTCGCGCTTGGAGCGCAGCAGTTCCAGGCTGGCGATGAGCTTGATGCGAGTGTGGGCGGGGTCGATCACGTCGTCGACAAACCCACGTTCTGCCGCCACGTAAGGGTTGCAGAACCGTTCGGTGTACTCCTCCACGAGTTCGGCCCGCTTGGCCACGGGATCCTCGGCGGCGGCGAGTTCCTTGCGGTACACAATCTCCACGGCGCCCTGCGGACCCATCACGGCCAACTCGGCACTCGGCCAGGCGAAGGCGAGGTCGGCGCCGATGGACTTCGAGTTCATCACCACATAGGCGCCCCCATAGGCCTTGCGGGTGATCACCTGGATGCGCGGCACGGTGGCTTCGCAGTACGCATAGAGGAGTTTGGCGCCGTGACGAATGATGCCGCCGTATTCCTGGTCGACCCCGGGGAGGAATCCGGGCACATCCACGAAGGTGATGAGGGGGATGTTGAAGGCATCGCAGGTGCGCACGAAGCGGGCCGCTTTCTCAGCGCTGTTGATGTCCAGTACGCCGGCTAGCACCATCGGCTGGTTGCCCACGATGCCTACGGGGTGGCCGTCGAGACGGGCGAAGCCACAGGTGATCGAACCCGCCCAGTGGGGGAAATACTCCACATAGTCGGCATCGTCCATCACAGCGCCGATCACGGATTTCATGTCGTAGGGGATGTTGGGACTCGCCGGCATCAGGTCGCGGAGTTCGGGAGTCTCCCGGTGCGGGTCGTCGGAGGGCGTGATTGCCGGTGGCACTTCGAGGTTGTTGGACGGGAGGAAACTGAGGAGGTAGCGCACCTCGTCGAGGACGATCTGTTCGGTATCGCCGACGAAGGTGGCGACCCCCGATTTCGAGGCGTGTGACATGGCACCCCCGAGTTCCTCGAGAGTCACCTCTTCGCCGGTCACCGTCTTCACCACCTCCGGGCCGGTGATGAACATGTGCGAGTGCTCTTTCACCATGAAGATGAAGTCGGTCATGGCCGGGGAGTACACCGCACCGCCGGCGCAGGGACCGAGGATCACACTGATCTGAGGGATCACTCCTGACGCCTGCACGTTGCGGTGGAAGATGCCGCCGTAACTCGCCAGGGAGACGGGACCTTCCTGGATGCGGGCCCCGGCGCCGTCGTTCAATCCGATGAGGGGGGCACCCACCTTGATGGCGAGGTCCATGACTTTGTGGATCTTTTCAGCGAACACTTCACCCAGCGCGCCGCCGAAGACGGTGAAGTCTTGGCTGAAGAGAAACACTTTGCGGCCGTGGATCGTGCCCCAACCAGTGACCACGCCGTCGGTGTAGGGACGCTCCAGCAGACCGCTGTCGTGAGCGCGGTGCCGGGCCAGCATGTCGAGTTCATGGAACGAGCCCGGGTCGAGCAGGAACTCGATCCGCTCTCGGGCGAGCATCTTGCCCTTGCTGTGCTGGCGTTCGATGGAGCGATCGGATCCGGCGTGCAACGCCTGCTCCTTGCGCTCGGCCAAATCGGAAAGACGCTCGCTCATCGTGTGCTCGGTCACCCCTGCACGGTAGCGGCGGGCCAGCGACGGCGGAAACTGTGTCGTTGATCCGAGCCTTCTAACGATTGATGATTAGATTTCGGCACGAGATATTTCCGGACGCGCCGAACGAGGAGACGTGGAAATGCATGAACTGGTGATCCGGGGGGGAAGCGTCGTGGATGGCACCGGTGCTCCGGCCATCACGGCTGATATCGCGGTGACGGATGGCCTCATCACCGAGATTGGGCGGGTGGATGGTCGCGGCCAGCGCGAATTGGCCGCCGATGGCCTCGTCGTGGCGCCGGGGTGGGTGGACATCCATACGCATTACGACGGTCAGGTGACCTGGGATCCCGAGCTCACCCCGAGCAGTTGGCACGGAGTGACCACCGTGGTGATGGGCAACTGTGGGGTGGGGTTCGCTCCCGTGCGGCCAGACGGAAAAGGTTTCCTCATCGAAGTGATGGAAGGGGTGGAGGACATCCCGGGTACGGCCCTGCACGAGGGCATCGACTGGGACTGGGAGAGTTTCCCCGAATACCTCGACGCGCTGGAGAAGACGCCCCGCACCGTCGACGTGGCCGCCCAGGTCCCCCATGCGGCTCTGCGGGCCTACGTCATGGGGGAGCGGGCCCACGAGCAGGACGCCACGGCCGAGGACATCGTGGCCATGGCCGACCTCGCCGAACAGGGCCTGCGGGCCGGGGCGTGCGGCGTGAGCACCAGTCGCACCATCCTCCATCGCTCGAAGCACGGCCTTGTGCCCGGCACCGGGGCCCTGCCCGTCGAACTGTTGGGGCTAGCCGAAGCGATTGCCCGCGCTGGCCACGGCGTGTTCCAACTGGTGTCGGATCACCAGGGCGGTGCCGGTGACCGGGACTGGCTGGTGGATCTGGTCGATCGCACCGGGGTGAAGGCCACCTACACCCTGGCTCAGGCGCCCTACGCCCCGGATCGCTGGCGCGACGCCCTGGCCGCTACCGACGCGGATCTGCGGGCCGGTCGGCGAATCACCCCGCAGGTGGCCTGTCGCCCCACCGGGATGCTTTTCGGTCTCCAATCCTCGCTCCACCCCTTCTCCACCCATCCCAGCTACCGGGCGGTGGAACGCCTGCCCCTGGCCGAGCGGGTGGCGTACCTCGCCCGGCCTGAGGTGCGAGCCGCGCTGCTGGCCGAGGCGCCGGCCACCGACAACGTCATCGCCCTCG
>CAMDIH010000016.1 GCA_945898515.1 Candidatus Neomicrothrix parvicella RN1
GCCGCCAAGATGGGTCTCGTAGGCTTCACCCGGGTGTTGGCGGTGGAAGGGGCCAAGAACAACATCAAGGCCAACGCCATCGCTCCGGTCGCCAAGACCCGCATGACCGAGGAGTTGCTCGGAGCCGCCGCCGACCGACTGGCCCCCGAACTCGTCACTCCCATTGTCACCTACCTGGCCCACGAGGACTGCCCGGTGAGCGGCGAGGTCTATTCCGTGGGCGGTGGGCGCGTGGCCCGCGTGTTCGTAGGCGTCACCCCCGGCCACTTTGATGAGCATCTCACTCCCGAAAGCGTGCGGGATAATTTCGACAACATCAACCGGGAAGAGGGCTACGAGGTGCCGGGCAATCTCAACGAAGAGATGATGCTCGCCTTCAAGGCCATGAGCTAGTTCGCCCTGGTCCTGCCACGTTCCAGGCTGATCGGTACACTGCGGCCATGACGGGGGGGATCGTGCTCCATGTAGGCACGCACAAGACTGGCACCACCTCGCTGCAACAGTTCCTGGCCGACCAACACACAGACCTGCTCGCCGACGCGGGCATCACGTATCCGCCGGGCCTGGTCATTCCCACATCCCACACCGAACTTCCGTTGCTGGCCATCCGTCCCGAGCGACTGTGGCCAGCGCGTTTGCGGCTACCGGAGACCCGAGAGCCGGCGTGGCTCTCCCATGCCGAGGCCCACGTGCGCGATCGGATCAGCCGCCCCGGCCCTGGCGTCGTCGTATTTTCCCACGAAGACCTCAGCTACGTTCGCTTCGACGACGAACTGGAACGGCTACGAGACCTGCTCGGTACTGGCCCCGTGCGGGTCATCGTGTTCCTCCGGGACAAGACCGCCTTCCTGCGGTCCTACCGCCAGCAACTCGAAGCCACGGGGTTTCCCCGGAGCACCGATCCGTCTTCGTTCGCCTATGTCGAGGACGACTCGTGGCTCCTCGACTACGACGCGCTCCTGGCCGGGTACCGGCAATGGTTCGGCGACCAACACGTGGAAGCGATCGACTACGACGCCACCATGGCTGCCGATGGTTCCGTCATCCCGGCCTTTGCCGAGCGGATCGGCATCGACCGGGCCTACCTCCCCGCCCTTGACCCATATTTCGTGAATCAGGCAGGAAGCCACTTCCGCCTCACCCCCGAGCAACTCGCCGCCACCCGCCGACGGCTGAAACAACAGGCACCGTGAGTACCATCATCGGTGCCTCCCCCATCCGTTGGACCTTCCTCACTCCGGGCTACCCTCGAGCGACCGGCGGGGATATCGCCAGGTTCGAACTCGTCAACGCCCTCGCCCGCAACAGCACCGACCGCGTTCGCGTCGTCCACCTTCCCCACGACGAGATGTGGATCCGCAGCCCGGCCGACCTCCCCTGGTTCACCTTCGACGAGGCCGTTGAGCACCACTTCGGCGCCCACCTCGCCCCCGAGGAAATTCCCGACAGCGACGTAGTGGTGTACTCGCCAAAACTCATCGCCACCGCCCTTGCCCCCTCGGGCGGAGAACCCGGCCGCCGGTTGGTGGAGGCCCTGCAACAGCCCGATCTCCACCGCTGGTTACCGATCACCTTGCTGCAAGGACACGGCATCTATCCGCCGGCGATGGAAAACATCACCCTTGACATTCCCGGCCCGAAAGTGTGCGTGGGCTCCTGGTTGGCGGACCTGGTGGTGAACCACGGCGTGCCTGAGGCCGATGTGGTGCATATCCCCAACGGCCTCGATCACGAGCGGTTTCGGATCCTTCAACCCATTGCGGGTCGGTCACCTCGGGCCGCGATGAACTTCGATCCTTTCCCGTGGAAGCGCGGCGAGGCCGGCCTCATGGCTCTCGAGCGGCTCCATCGCTCCCTCGGCGTGCCCAGCACCTTGTTTGGGACGATCCCCTTGGCCCATGCCCTCGCCCCGGGGCTGGAGTTTGTGGAAGCACCCCGCCAGGCCGTCCTCGCCGAGGAGATCTACCCAGGAGCATCGATGTTTCTCCAGCCCAGTTGGCGTGAAGGGTTCGGGATGTGCGCCGTGGAAGCAATGGCGTGCGGCTGCGCGCTGGTTACCACCGACAACGGAGGATCGGCGGACTACGCCGTCGACGGCGAGACAGCCATGATCTGCGGTGGAGAGCCCGACGACATGGCCGAGGTGCTCAGCCAACTCACCCGCGACGACAACCTGCGCGTGCGAATCGCCACCAACGGATCTCACTTCGTCGACCGATTCCGGTGGTCCACCAGCGCAGAGCGCCTCCGCGCCGTGGCCGCCGCCGGGCTCGCTGACCCCCGGCGGTATCGGCGCACCGCCGCCGTTCACCCCGACCCAGAACATCCGACGCAACGTCAGTAGCGAATCGGAACGTGCCCCACCGGATCGGGCCGCACCCGACGCCGGATGCCCTTCAGGGCGAGAGGCAACCGGCCTCGGCCGCCGAACCCCCTCAACAGGGCACCGATACCCCGGTGATCGCCCCGGCGCACCCGTCGAGTTAGCGAGTGGCCCACCACGGCGCCTCATCCCCCGCGGCCGCGGGGGATGCTGCGCCGGTGCGCAGATCGATCACCTGCTCTTCGGTGGGGGGTTGCAGCGCCCGCAGGGCCGTCAGCAAATCCACGAGGGAAAGCGGCTCCACCAAGACCGACTCCGCCCCGGCCTGGCGGGCTTGGTCACCAATCGCGACATCGGAGGCGATGGCCAGGATGCGCACTCGGGGCGTTTCAACGCGTGCTCGATGCAGGTCATTGAGGCCCTCACCACTCAGATCGATGATGGCGACCTCGGCCCAGTCGAGGTCGCCAGCGGCATTGTCGTAGGACTCCCGCACATTGCAACTACAGCCGAGATTCTCCGCCTGATGCTGCAGGAGTAACCCAAGATCCGGGTCACGGGTAAGGACGAGCACTCGAAGATCCATGGTTGATCCTTCGGTTGAGCTACTCCCCCCAGTATTCCACCAAACGAGCCTGGCGGAGAAAGAATCTTTCCACCCCCGCCCTCCCGGCTAACTATGGGCTCCCCGATGACCGCCGCCAGCCGTTGGTCAAGATTGTGGCGCCACCGCCGAGCCGTGGTGGGCCACACAACCCCACCGCTCGCCGGTGCGCACAAAGATGTTGAGGGCAGCAATGGTCCCACCACCGTCGGCGCTGATGAGGTTCTCATCCACCGTTACCCAGGCGGTATCCCCCGCCACCGATACCACCTCGTCGGTGAGGATGAACTGCAAAGGAATCTCTCCGCCGAACAGCGCGAACCATGAGCCGGATACGGCGCCCCACCCATGGAGGGTGCGCCAGCCCGGATGCGTGCAAGACACGCGGTCGTCGTGCACCCAGGCGTCGGACATCGCGTTGAGGTCACGCGCCTCGAAGGCATCGTAGAAACCACGGTTCGCCAAGCGGACCGCGGCTTCATCAACAGAGTCGCGGGGGTGCTCGTCGTCGGAGGCAAACTGCGTCATGGTCGCCACGCTATTCGCCTTGACCCCCTTCGCCGGATCAAGATCCCCCCATGCGCAGGTTTCCCTCCTCCCGCGGCGTCAGCCTGGCGGTCCACGACTACGGCGGGAGCGGTAGACCCACGCTGTTGGCGCACGCCACCGGACTCCACGGAGCGGTATGGGAGCCTTTCGCGGCGGCCCTGGGCGACGGCTTCCAGCGGTGGGCCCTGGACTTTCGCGCCCATGGCCACTCGATCGTGCCACCGAATCAGCCGCTCCCATGGACCGAGTTCGGCGAGGACGTGGAGGCGGTGGTGGACCACCTCGCCAGCCAACCCGGGCAGTTCCTCGGCATCGGACACTCGATGGGTGGCGCCGCCCTGCTCCTCGCCGAGCAGGCTCACCCGGGCACCTTCGCCGGGCTCTGGCTCTTCGAACCCATCGCCTTGCCACCCACCCCCCGGCAGGAAGATCGGCCCGCAGACCTGGCCGAGAGCGCCGCCCGTCGCCGCGAAAGTTTCCCGAACGCCGCCGCGGCCCTGGCGCACTATTCCGCCAAACCGCCCCTGAATACCTGGCAAGCCGCAGCCTTAGCGGCGTACGTCCGTCATGGGTTCGCCGCCGGGGACGATGGAGCAGTGCACCTGGCCTGTCGACCAGCCGACGAAGCGCAGATCTTTCGTGGGGGCCGCAGTCACCAGGCCTTCAGCCGACTCGGGGAAGTTCACTGCCCGGTGGTCGTGGTGTGTGGAGAGGACCTGCTCACCCCCCCGGGGGCCATTGCCGAGACCATCGCCCTCGCCCTGCCGCATGGGAGCCTCGAACGCCACCGCTTCATGGGTCACTTCGGGCCGCTCGAAGCGCCCCGGACGTTGGCCGCCTCAGTGGCCGCCTTCGCCGCCACCCTCGGCTGATCCCACCACCCACCCGTGGCTGTCGCACCTCCGGCCTAGCCTTGCCCCATGCCGTTACCTCTGCCCACCAGCCTGTCGCCGTCGAAGGTGTCATCGTTCACCAACTGCGCCCTGTCGTTTCGGTTCTCAGCCATCGACCATCTCCCCCAAGTACCCTCGGTAGCGGCCACCCGAGGGAGCCTCGTACACGCAGCCCTCGAGCGACTGTTCTGCCTCGAGGCCCCCGAGCGCACCTTCGAGCGCTCTCTGTTGTGCCTCGAAGAAGCCACCGCCGAGTTTCGCTCCAATCCTGATTTCACCGACCTGGCCCTGGACAGCACCGAGGAAGCCACCTTTCTCGGCGAGTCACGCGTGCTCCTTCAGAAGTACTTCCGCCTGGAAGACCCCACCGCTATTACCCCCATCGGTATCGAGTTGAAGTTGGAGGCCGAAATTGACGGGGTGCTACTGCGCGGCATCATCGACCGCCTCGAGCTAAACGCCAACGGCGAACTCGTAGTCACCGACTACAAAACCGGTCGTGCGCCCGGTCCGCGCCAAGAGCAGGAACGCCTGGCGGGCGTGGCGTTCTACTCGTTGCTCTGTGAGCGGGTCTTCGGCGAACGACCGGCCAAGATCCAACTGCTCTACCTCGCCGACCCAGTCGCCATTGTCTCCACCCCCACTGACCGCTCCACTAGGGGCGTCGAACGCAAGTTGGTCGCCGTCTGGTCGGCCGTGGAGCAAGCCTGCGAGGCGGAAGACTTCCGGCCCAACCCAACGCGCCTGTGCGACTGGTGCAGTTACAAGACCTACTGCCCTTCCTTCGGGGGCGACATCTCCCTCGCCGACACCTACCGAATCAACCGAAAACGCCGAGGACAGTCGGGAACGACACCCGCAGTGTCCTAACCGACCCCCGGCCGGTACCCTTTCTCGCCGTGCCCCTCACTCGTGCCCAGCAACTCGTCGTGCGTTTCGACGAGGCTGTCGACCGTAAGGTCGAACGCCTGCGGGGCCATCGCTCTCTCGACAAGGTGATGTACGGCGCCTCCGAACTGGGCGACTGGTCACTGATCTGGCAACTCATCAGCGTGGGCCAGGGACTGCTCCCCGGCCGCGATCCGATGAGCGCCGTGCGGATATCGATCATCCTGGGGGCCGAGTCGTTACTCGTCAACGGCGGCATCAAGAATGCTTTTCAACGCCAACGACCCGACTGGGAGACCGACCGGCCACGGCCCCACCCCATCCGGACCCCCAAAACGAGCAGCTTCCCCTCCGGCCACGCCAGTGCCGCCTTCACCGCCGCCAGCATCCTGAGCGAGGGCGACCCGTTGTGGCCCGTGTACTACGGGATCGCCGCCGTGGTGGCCAGCAGTCGGGTCTACGTGAAGATGCACCACGCCTCCGATGTGGTGGCCGGCGCCGCCCTGGGGATTGGTATCGCCGCCCTCGCTCGCCGTGCGTGGCCCAAGCCCTAACTCGCTCGGGAATGGCCAACCGGCCCGCAGCGTTAGACCACCCATGAGCGACCGTCTCAAGTTTTCGGTGAACTGGGACTACCGATGCCCCTTCGCCCGCAACCTGCACGACTACGTCATCACCGGCCTCCAGGCAGGCGCCGCTTGGGACGTCACCTTCGAGCCGTTCTGCCTCGGCCAGACCCACCGCCAGGAGGGCGAACCCAACATTTGGGACCACTGGCAAGACGATACCGGGATGCTCGCTCTCCAAGCCGGAGTGGTCGTGCGGGACACGTTTCCCGACCGGTTCCTCGACACCCACGAGGCCCTGTTTGCTCTGCGCCACGATCACGGTGGCCAACTGAGCCACGAAAAGGCGATTCGAGGCGTGTTGGAAGAACAACACATCGATGCCGATGCCGTGTTCTCCCGGATTGCCACCGGGGAACCCCTCCTCACCGTGCAGCAGGCTCACGAGGCCACCGCGAAGTCTCACGAGGTGTGGGGTGTTCCCACCCTCATCCGAGGTTCCAGCGCCGTGTTTGCCCGCGTGATGAACCGACCGCAGGGCAACTCGGCCGAGGCCATCGCCTACATCGAACGGATCGTTGACCTCATCGACAACTTTCCTGAACTCAACGAGTTCAAGCACACGTCGCTCCCCCGCTGAGCGGCCACTAGCCTCTGGGCTCTATGGCTGGGGACCGGGAACTGCGCAGCGAACGACGCATGACCGACGTCGAAGCGCTGATGTGGAACCTAGAAAAAGACCCTCGCCTCAGCGCGTCGATCGCCAACATCACCCTGTTCGATCGTCCCCCCGACCCTGATCGATTACGGGCCCGGCTGGAACGGGCCGTGACCATGATCCCCCGCCTCCACCAACGGGTGGTGCCGGCCCTCGGGCGCCTGGCTCCGCCCGAGTGGCGCGCCGAAGAAGACTTCGACCTCGACTACCACCTCCGCTGGACCGCTCTCCCCGCCCCGGGCACCTTGGCCCAATTACTCGACCTGGCCACCACCCATGTGCAGAGGCCCTTTGACCGGACGCGGCCGCTGTGGGAGTTCCTGGTGATCGAGAACCTCGAAGGTGGCCGCGCCGCCATGGTCCAGAAGTTGCACCATTCCATCGCCGATGGCGAGGGCAGCATCCGCATGTCGGAGCAGTTCATCGACATCGAACCAGACGCCACCGAACCCATCGCCCCTCACCGACCCCCACCCGAATCGCTCGACGCCACCTTGCTGGCCACCACCATCGATACCTTCACGCATCAACTTCGCCGAGGCCTCGGCCTGGTGCGCCGAAGCGCCGAAGGGGGCGTTGCCGTGGTGCAAGACCCCCGCCAACTCACCAGCCTGGCCGGCGATGCCTTGGAACTCGCTCGGTCGGCGCGGCGACAAATCGCTGTAGCCGACCCCGCCCGTTCACCGCTGTGGGAGCAACGATCGCTCCGGCGCGGCATTCAGGTCCTCCAGGTGCCCCTGGCCGAGGCCAAGGCCGCTGCCAACACCCTGGGGGGAAGCCTCAACGACATCTTCGTGACCGCCGCCGCCGGCGGGGCGGGGGCCTACCATCGCGCCGCCGGATCGCCGATTGACGAACTTCGCATCACCATGCCGGTGAGCACCCGCCGTGATCACTCCGCCGGTGGCAACTCCTTCACCCCTACCCGCGTGTTGCTCCCCGTCGGCATCCAAGACCCGCAAGAGCGCTTCAGCGCCATTCGGGCCCGTCTGGAAACCACCAAACAAGAGCGGGCCATGAGTGTGGTCAGTGGCCTGGCCGGGGTGGCCAACCTGCTTCCCACCTCGGTAGTGACGCGCCTGGCCCGCCAGCAAGCCGAGACGGTGGACTTTGCCACCTCCAACGTGCGCGGCGCCCCCTTTCCGCTGTACATCGCCGGGGCGCTCATCGAAGCCAACTACCCCGTGGGCCCCACCGGTGGCACCGCCTGGAACCTCACCCTCATGTCGTACAACGGCCACCTCGACATGGGCCTGAACGCCGACCTCGGCGCCGTGACCGACCCGAAGGGCCTGCGGGACGCAATCGCTGACGAGTTCGCCGCGCTGATTGCCGCCGGCACCCAAACGAGCACCCGGCGACGACCGTCCCGGAACTAGGCGCTGACCGAAGCCCCCGCGGCGTTGTGTTTCCCGGTGGCCAACTCGGCCGCCATGAGAAGCATTCGCACATCGAGGAGAAGATCAGATACCTCATCGGTTGACACGAGTTCCCGGTGCATGAGGTCCAACAAGCCGCCGTCAATGAGACGCAGCGCCTCATTGATCACCGCCTCGTCTGAGCCCTTCACACCCGCTTCGCCCGCACCTGCTGTGGAAACCTCTGTCTTAGTCATTGGCGACAGCATACCCAAGCCTCGTGACAACGGGACGGGATTACTCCGCTACATGACCCACGGCACGCCGCCGGAACCCCGCCCCTGCCGCCCTAGCCAGCGGTTAGCGTTCGCCCTCATGGGTATGGAGCGAGCCGGAGTGACCTTTGCCAGCCTGATGAACCTCGGTCCCGATACCGCCATCCGCACATCGGTGCTGGCGTCCGATCTTGGCTACGACTCATACTGGACCGCCGAGACCACCGGCCCGGAGGCCTTCTCGCTCCTGGCGGCGGTAGGGGCCGCCGCCCCGTCACTGGGTCTCGGCACCGGCGTGCTGGCCCTCCAACTACGCACCCCGATGGTGGTGGCCATGGCCGGAGCCACCTTGCAATCCCTGCACCCCGAACGCGACATCGTCTTGGGGGTGGGTATTTCTTCGCCGGTGGTCACCCAGCGGTGGCATGGCGTTGCCTACCGCGACCGTCCTCTGGCCCACACCCGCGAGTACGTGGAGTTGTTGCGCCAGTGCCTCACCGGCGAGAAAGTGGATTTTGCGGGCGACTTCTACCAAGTCAAAGGCTTCCGACTCGGGGTGCGGCTGGGCGAGAAGAAACCGAAGATCGTCATCGGGGCCCTCAACCCCAAGATGTTGGCCCTGGCTGGTGAAGTAGCCGACGGCGTGGCGCTGAACTATCTCCCTGCCTCCCACGTTGCCTGGTCCGTTGAGCAGGTACGCAAGGGAGGCAACGCCGAGATCTACGCCTACGTGCACGCCGGTGTGTGTGAGCGTCACGAGGGCATCGAACACGCCCGCCGCGACCTGTTCTCCTACGCCGTGGTTGATTCCTACGCCCGCAACTTCGCCCGGGCGGGCTTCGCGTCGGAAGTGGAAGCGATCCGTGCCCACCATGCCGCCGGCGACCGAGCGGGGGCGTTGGCGGCCGTATCGGATCAGATGGTGGATGCCATCGACGTGATGGGCGATCCCGATGCCGTACACGCCACCATGCAGGCCTACGTGGCCGCCGGGGTGGACGTGCCCATCCTCATGCCACTGCCCTGGGGCAGCGACCGACATGCCTCGGCCGACCTCAGTATCCGCGCCGGTCTCGGAAAAGCCTAAGAACCGCCAATGGACATCAAGGACAAGGTGATCCTCGTTACCGGTGGGGCCAATGGCATCGGGGAAGCGCTCGTGCGCCGTTTCGTCGCCGAAGGGGCCCGAGGCGTGGCCATTGTGGATCGAGATGCACCTGGCGCAACGGCCCTGGCCGAAGAACTGGGACGCACCACGATCGGCCTGAGCGCGGACGTAGCGCACGAGCCCGACATCGGCGCGGCGGTGGAAGCCACCATCGCCCACTTCGGTCCCATCGACCTCCTCGTGTCCAATGCCGGGATCGGCACCGGTGGGGGCGTGGAGACCCCCAACGAGGCATGGCAGGAAATCTGGGAGATCAACGTGATGGCCCACGTCTATGCGGCGCGAGCCGTGCTTCCGGACATGATTGCCCGCGGTGAGGGATACCTGCTGAACACCGCCTCGGCGGCGGGGTTGCTCACCAACCTGGGCACCGCGCCCTACAGCGTGACCAAACACGCCGCCGTGGCCCTGGCTGAGTGGCTCGCCATCACCCACGGCGACGAGGGCATCAAGGTGTCGTGCCTGTGCCCCCAGGGCGTGCGCACGAACATGTTGCTCGCCGGGGCCGAGGACACCGCCGGGGCCGTGGTGCTGGCCCAGGGCGCCATCGAGCCCCACGAGGTAGCCGAAGCCGTGGTGCAGGGCCTGGCCGCCGAGACGTTCCTCATCCTCCCGCACCCAGAAGTGCTCACCTACTTCCAGCGCAAAGCCGGCGACTACGACCGCTGGCTGGGCGGCATGCGCAAACTCCAACGCCGCGTTCGCGAAGCGCTGTCGTGAACGAGCCGAAAGCCACCCCGGCGGCCCTCACCGACAGCGCCCTGCTGGCGGTGGGCCTGCGCCCCGGAGACCACGTGCGCTTCCGACGGGCCGGGGGCGGCTCCTGGCTGGAGGCGAAGGTCGAACGCCGCGAGGCCGACGGCTCGGTAGGGGTGCGGGACGCCCGTGGCGCGGCCCGGGCCATCCCCTGGGAACGGCTCGAGGTGCGCACCCGCGGCCCGCGCGGAGGCACCCGTTGGGAGCAGGTGGCGGAGCGGGTGCAGCGGGAGGAGCAACTCGGCATCTGGTAGCGGGCCAGCCGAGCCGGTGGGTCGACGCGAGATCCCCCCGGTGTGCAAGCCTGCGGGGCGTGGACCGGCCCACCGTGGACATCTACGAGGAACAAAGCGCCTTCTACGAGGCCCACCGAAAGCCCCGCCACCTCGAGGCGGCCATCGCCCTCGGGCAACGGCGACCCGCCGGGCCGGTGGTAGACCTCGGTTCCGGCCCCGGCTGGTACACCGCCGCCCTGGGTCGCCCGGTGGTGGCCCTCGACGCCGCCGCCGCCATGCTGCGTCGCACCCGCGAGGTAGCCCCGGGGTGTCTCCCGGTGCTGGGCGACCTAGCCGCCCTTCCCTTCCGACGCGGCAGCCTGCGCGCCGCCTGGGCGCGCAACTCCTACGTGCATCTGCGCGCCACAGAGTTACCCATGGCCCTCAACGACCTCCACCATGCCCTCGCCGTCGACGCCCCCGCCGAAGTGACGTTCTTCGGCGGCACCCGACAAGGTCGTGATGTGTTCGCCGACGACGACCTGCCCGGTCGCTGGTTCTCCACCTGGACGCCGGTGCGACTGCAAGATGTGATGCACGGCGCCGGGTTCGAACTCGACGGTCTCGCCACCCGCCCCGAGACCGACGGAGGGGCCGGGTACACCGTGAGGGCCACCCGCGCCCCCGGTCTCCCCGATTTCGTGGGTGCCGGAATGCGTCTGTTGGTGTGCGGCCTCAACCCCAGCCTGCACGCCGCCGAGCATGGCGTGGGCTACGTCAGCGCCAACAACCGCTTTTGGCCCGCCGCCCTCGCCGCCGGTCTGGTCAGCCGAGATCGGGATCCGCGCCATGCCCTCGGCCACCATTACATCGGCATGACCGATCTTGTGAAACGGGCCACGGCACGCGCCGATGCCCTTCACCCAAGCGACTATGTGGCCGGAGTGGCCCGGGTCGATCGCTTGTGCGACTGGCTGCAACCCGAGGCCGTATGCATCGTGGGATTGGCCGGTTGGCGGGCCGCGGTGGACCGCCGGGCCCAGACCGGGTGGCAATCGCACTCCCTCGGAGGCCGGCCGGTGTACGTCATGCCGTCCACCAGTGGGCTCAACGCCCGCACCTCCCTGACCGAGTTCACCGAGCACCTGCGTAGGGCGGTCAGCGCTTGACCATGGTGTCCACTACCGTCCCGACGATGACATTGCGACTGGAGCCCCAAGACGAATACATGCACGAACTCGGCCCCGAGTTGAACTTCAACGAGAGCATGTACTTCAACCTCTACGACCCGGCCCAGGGCGTAGGCGGATGGTTCCGCTGCGGTAACCGGGCCAACGAGGGCTACGCCGAGATGACCGTGTGTCTCTACCTGCCGGGTGGTCGCGTGGCCTTCATGTACAAGCGGGCGGAGATCTCGAACAACGACGCCTTTTGCGCCGGGGGCATCCGCTTCGATGTGATCGAGCCGTTCAAGCGGCTTGACGTGTCCTACTCCGGCAACGTGGTGGTGCTCGACGATCCGCTCCAGATGGCCGACCCCCGGAAGGCCTTCATGGACAACCCCTACGCCGAGTGTGAGGTTCGCATCAACTTCTCCGGGGTATCGGCCATGTTCGGCGGCGAGCCCGACACGCCGCATGAGAAACCCGGCGAGGAATTTGCCAAAGGCCACTACGAGCAATTGATGGCGGGGAAGGGCTCCATTCGGGTAGGCCAGGAGGAATGGCAGATCGATGGATTTGGCCTACGCGACCACTCATGGGGCCCGCGATTCTGGCAATCCCCCTGGTACTACCGCTGGCTGACGGCCAACTTCGGCCCCGACTTCGGCTTCATGGGCTCGCGGATCGCTCGACGCGACGGCGAGGGCACCCGCGGCGGATTCGTATGGGAAGACGGGCAACTCCACCTCTGCGGCGACTTCGAAATCGCCACTACCTGGCAAGGCGAGGACAGCTACCACCAGACCATCACCGCCACACTGCGCTCGGCCGAAAAAGAGTGGAAGGTAACCGGCAAGGTGCTCAACCTCATTCCGCTGCGAAATCGTCGACCCGATCCGACCACCGGCGACATGCTGGTCACCCGCATTTCCGAGGGCATGACCGAATGGACGCTCGCCGATGGCCGCCAGGGCTACGGCCTGAGCGAGTACCTCGACCAAATCATCGACAACCTCCCGGTGGGTCTGGCCGAATAGTCCCCTAGCCTGAAGCCATGCGCGCTCTCTGGAACGGAATGGTCCTGGCTGAATCCGACGACACGGTGGTGGTGGAAGGCAACCATTATTTCCCCGCCGCCAGCGTGCGGGCCGAACTATTCGAGGCCAGCGAGCACCGCTCGGTGTGTGCCTGGAAGGGCACCGCTAGCTACCAGACGGTGGTGGTCGACGGGCAGCGCAATGAAAACGCCGCCTGGTACTACCCCTCCCCCTCCGACGCCGCCGCCGAGATCAAAGGCCGCTACGCCTTCTGGAAGGGCGTCACGGTAGAGGCTTGAGGCTCTACCCCTCAGCCTTGGCTCGGCTTTCGCGTTCGATCCAACTGAACACGCCCTTGGACATGGTGCTTCGCTCCTCGGCGGCCCGCAGACCAAAGACATCGGCCCGCACCCTGTGCACTCCAACGTCCTCTGGGGCGGCCTGAGCCGCCAACTCGGCGAGGTGACCGGCCAAGCGGAGGTCACCGGCGGCCGCCAACTCGGAGGCCCGTTCGGCGAGTCGGGACGCACCGCCGGCGAGCGCGGCCATCTCCGTGGCGATGGCGAGATCCGCCGGAGGCTTCAAGCGAGCAGGGTTGCCGTCATACCAGCCGCCATAGAGGCGCCACAGGTTCCGGACCACGAATTCCGGCTCGTCGTACACCGGCCGCAGGTAGGGCTTGTCGAGCAAGTGGGGGGGAGGCTGCACGGCCTGAACGATGTCGTCGAGCCGGGCGCCTTCGTTCATGAGGACCAAAGTCTGATCGACGAGGGACTCGAGGAGTTCGGCAGTGTCGCTCAGGGCCTGGTTGATCCGGTCGTTCCCGAGAATCGGGAGGCCGTGCCCCGGAAGCAGGATCTCGGCCCCCAGGGCAGCCATCTTGCGCAGAGCGACCGCCCACTCCCGCGGATAACGCTGCACCTTCTGCGGGTTGCCGCAGTTGGGGCTGGCCCAGATGAACAGATCGCCGGTGCACAGGACCTTTCGTCCGGGGTTGAACACCCAGGTGGCATCGTCGGTCTCACCCTTGTCGTGATGGAGTTCCCAGCGCTCGCCTCCCACCTCAAGGGTGTGGTGATCCCGGTAGACCTCGTCAGGCTGGCGGTACTGGGTAGGCCACTGGAACTGCGGTAACTGGAACTGCCGTTGGTTGATGATGCCGTTGTACCCGGCCGTGATGACGTAGCGCTCGAAGCGAGCCGATACCAGTTCGTGGGCCACCACCTTCGGTGGGGCCCATCCATTGGTGACAGCCTCCTCATCGAAGGGGGCCATGCCAAAAACGTGATCGATGTGCCCATGGGTGTAGACCACCGTGCCCAGGCGATCGCGGTTCCACTCCCGGATCCGTGCGTGGTTGCTCGCCGCCACGATCTGGTTGCCGGTATCCACCAGTAACAGACCCTCGTCGGTGGCGAAGGCAGAAATATTACCGAAGGTGGCGTTGAACGCCGTGCGCGGAGCCACTTCGGCCAGACCCAGGTCGTGACCGACCGGGTGATGCCCGCCCACCTCGCTAGACCCCTCGCCGGCCCACATCTGCTCTGCGATCTCCAACAGGTCTGCCACAGGCACACCTTTGCACAATTACCCGTTTCCCGGGTACTCAGCGAGGGGCGAGATCGCGTATCGCTTGGCGAGCGTCGATGCCGAAGGGCAGCAACGCCAGCGCCGGAGTGGTGACACCATGTTCCACGTAGCGGGCAATGTGTTCGCGACACTTCTCCGCCGGACCCCACACGATGAGATCATCCACCACCTGGTCGGGAATGGCCGCCAGGGCCGCCTGGCGGTCTCCCTCTTTCCAGAGACGCCACATCTCACCAAGGATCTCACCCCGCCCTAACCACTCGTGGAAGGCGGCGTACACCGGCACGTTCAGGTAGGCGGCAATGGCGAAGCGTCCCATCGCTCGCACCTTGTCGGCGTCATCGGTAGGGGCAACGAAGATGCGGGCCACAATCTCCCGGTCGGCACCGCCGGCCGCCGCCTGCACGATCGGCACCACCGTCGTCACGTCCTCGGCGCTGAGCCAGTTGATGATGGCGCCGTCGCCATCGCGACCCGCCAAGGCCAGCATTCCCTCCCGCAAGGCGGCAATAAGGATCGGCACAGGTTGCTCGGGTCGCACCCCCAGGGTGAAACTGCGGACGCTGAACGACGGCGTCTCCATCGTTACCTTCTCGCCGGCGAGCGCCGCCCGGAGGAAGCGCACCATGTCCTTCGTGCGCTGGTACGGGTCCTCAAAGGGAATGCCGTTCCAACCCTGCACGATCACGTTGGAGGACGTACCGATGCCGAAGGCCACGCGCCCGGGCGCGGCGTCGGCCAGGGAGGCCACCGACTGCGCCAGGCAGGCGGGGCCGCGGGTAAAGGCCGGGACAATGGCCGTGCCCAGCCGCAACGACGGCGCCCACACCGACGCCAGGGCGAGCGGGGTAAACGCATCGGCGCCGTTGGCCTCGGCCGACCACACGTCGGTGTAGCCCAATCCCTCGAGTTCCACGATCCACTCTCGCTGCGCATGCAAAGGAACGTTGTCGAAGGGGATCGTCATACCGAAGCGCGTGTCCATCGCAGGATCATTACCCAACTTGCCCGCCGGGGCAGACCGAAGAGCCCTCGCCAGTGGCCGGCGCGCCTACCCGGGGGCATCCCCGGGTAGGTTCCCGCCGTGGAAAAACTTGTGTACGGCTTGTGGCGCCAACCCGATCAGGACCTCACCGCCATGCGCTCGGTGCTTCTCAACGTGGTGGCCCCTCGATTGCTCGAGTTAGGAGTGGCGGGCCTGCGGATTTGTGTGGAGGAGCCAATCGGGCGCGCCTACCGGGTGGGGGCCCAACCCGACGGAGCGGTGCTGGCCGCTTCCGTCTCCCTGTGGATCGACAACTACGACGACCGGGCGCCCCACGAGGAGGCGATCGACGCCGCCAACGCCCAGAGTTACGGATGGATCGTGGCCGAGTCGGTCGCCCGGGGCTACGGCCAACACCGCAGTTGGCCCGACGGTGAGCGCTCCCCCGGGCTGTCCATCACCACGTTCTTCGACAAGAAAGACGGCATCGACGACGACACCTTCTACCGAATCTGGCACGGCGAGCACACCCCGCTGAGTTTTGTCATCCATCCGTTCTGGCTTTATGTGCGCAACCAGACGCTCCGAGCCGTTACCCCTGGCGCCCCCCGGGTGCGAGGCATCGTGTACGAGGCTGTCCCCCGGGATGAGGACATGTTGGACTTCACCCGCTTCTTTGGCTGCGCACCGGAGCCAGAGAAACTCATGGAGCAGATCGCCATCGTGAACAACCACATGGATACCTTCGGGAATCGCCGCGACCTGCAGTGCGTCGCCATGCGGGAGTGGATCTTCAAAACGTTCTCAACCTGACCAGGCCCGCTTAGTCCTCCGCCGCCAAGGTGATCCGAGACTGGGCCGGATCGTCTAGATCGAGATCGATGTCTCCGTGATCGAGGCCGTCGGCCTCCGCCTCGGCCACTACCTGCACCTTGGGTCGCTCGCCGAAGACCACCTGTTCCAAACCCAACATGGCCGCCGCCACCACCGCGCCGCCGCCGGTTCGGGCGGCCCGGGGTTGGTCCCAGGTCGGATCGGGCTCGAGCCAAACCACCACGTCGGTGGCCTCGGGCGCCGCCGGTGAACCATCCGGCGCCCGTACCTCGCTCACCCGCAGTCCGGCTTCCTCGGCCAAAGCCCGGAAGCCGTCCTGGGTGTACCAATGGATCAGCCAGGGGCGCTCCTCCACCCTTACGTCACCTTCCGCCGTTCGCAGTTCGTAGCGCAAAGTGGTGATCTGCACCCGGTTGGCCACGTCGCGTGTCTCCGACACCGGGGTCACCGACATCTCGGCACCGTCGTCGGTGATATGCGGGCGGGCCGTACCCAACGCGCCGCGCTCGGTGCGTTCCGGTGCGAATAACGCGATGCGCACGGTGCCCCCCGGTTCGAGGTGGGCGCGTATGCGTTCGAGGGCATGCCAGGCCGTGTCGTCATCGGGGAGCAGATTGAAGGTGGGCCGCGTCAGAAAGATGGACTGGTAGTGGCGGCGGAGTTCCATGGCTTCGATGGTGGAATGGTGGACCACCACCTCGACGCCGTCGGCTTCGGCCCGTAGGCGCAGCCGAGCCAGCATGTCGGCCGAAGCGTCGAGCCCTTCCACGTCGAGCCCCCGAGCCCGCAGGGCGAGCAGCGGATCACCCTGCCCACACCCCAACTCCAGCGCCGGCTCGCCGGAGGCCGTAATGAACGCGGCATAGGGCTCAGGATCAGGCACACCCGCCGCGCGGAGCGGGGCATACAACTCGGCCACCAGGCCGGTGTAGAACTGCGGTGGCTCTTGCCCGTCCATACCCCACCATGCCAGGCCACACCCACCGACCGCAGGTGCGGATCACCAATGGGCGATGATGTCCTCCGCAAACTGGTGAATGCCCCCCACCTTTCCGGCCAGATCGGTAGTGGCGCCGGCGTAGAAATACCAGGGCATGGTGACAAGGTGGGTGACCCCAGCCTCCGCCACGCGGCGGTACCCATCGAGGTCCCAGGCATCCTTGGCCGAGCCAAACACGCTGAAGGGCACCTCGGTGCGGTCGTACTCCTGCCGATACTGCTCAATCTGCTGCCGGATGGCAGCCAACTCCTCGATGGTGTGCAGATCGCTCACCCAGCCGTCGTGGCGGGCGGCCCGTCGCAGCGCCGCCGTGGACAAACCTCCGACATACACCGGCACCGCTTCGGTGGGGGCGGGCAGCATCTCCAGGGCGGGGACGTCAAAGAACTCGCCGTGATGCTCCACGATCTCGCCGGTCCAGAGTTTCCGCATCACCTCGAGCATCTCGTCGGCTCGTTTGCCGCGCTGTGCAAACGACGTACCCATCGCCTCGAACTCCTCGGCCATCCATCCCATCCCGATGCCCAGCCCCACCCGGTTTCCCGAGAGCACTGCGGCGGTTCCCACCTGCTTGGCCACGTGTACCGGCGTGCGCGCCGGAAGGATGTACACGGTGGTCAAAAAGCGGAGCCGCTCGGTCACGGCGGCGAGATGCCCGATGGTTACCCACGGGTCGGGCCAGGGGGTGCCCATCTCCCAGCGCCGCTGACCGTCTTTCGTGTACGGATACGGGGAAGCGGTTTCCACCGGGTTGATGAGATGGTCGCTCACCGACATCGTGTTCCATCCGCTGGCATCACCGGCCTGGGCGAGCGGTACGAGTTCTTCGGGCTGCGAAAAGGTGGCGGAGAAGCAGAATTCCATCAGCTGTGGGTCCCTCCATCGATGCGCAGATCAGCGCCGTTGACATGGATGGCGTCGTCGGACCCGAGGTAGGCGATGGCGGCGGCCACCACCGCGGGGTCACCCATGCCGGTTGGCGACATGATCCGATAGAGCAACTTGCCATCGGCCCCTTCGGGCAGATCGAAGGCCGCGGTAATCGGCGTGTCAATCGACCCTGGGCACACCACATTGGCCCGCAGGCCCTGCTTGGCGTACTCGACGGCCAGCGTCCGGGTGAGCGCCAACACACCCCCCTTGGAGGCCGAGTACGCCGCCGCCCACGGGTGGGCCGCCAAGGCGGCGGTGGACGCCACGTTCACGATGGATCCGTTGGTCTCCAACAGGGCGGGAAGGGCGGCCTGACACACGAGAAAGGTGCCGGTGAGGTTCACGTCGAGGATCTTCTGCCAACTGGCCAGGGTCACCTCGTGGGTGTGCTCGAAACGAAGGATGCCCGCCGAGTTCACGACCGTATGCAGCGGACCGAGCGCCCGGGCGGCCGCCACGGCAGCAGGAGAGAAGCCCGGATCGCTCACATCCCCCACCAACGAGGTCACCGCCTCCGGGCGGCAGGCCTCCTCGGCCGTGGTGGTCAACCCCGCCGGGGAGAGATCCGCCGCCAGCACCGTGGCTCCCTCCTCCACCATCCGATGAACCGTGGCCCGCCCGATTCCGGACCCGGCCCCTGTCACCAACACCACCCGACCTTCGTACCGTTGCATCCGCCGAGACTAGAGCCACCCGGCGGGAGCCTGGTCCAACCGGGCGGAAGCGGGCCCGGCCGGGGGGGGCGACCCACATCGGTCAATCGGGCCGTCGACTACTTCGGCTCCATCGGGACCCGGCCAGATACCGCCGAGGTCGACTCGGTCGTCGAGCGCCTCGGCATGAACCGAGATCGCCCGTTCCACAAGTTGTCCACGGGCGGACGGCGCAAGGTCGGCCTCGTCAGCGCGGTAACCGCCGCGTTCTACCCCAGCCTCACCAGCACCACCGGCGGCGGTATCGGAGCGAACAGCAGCGGAGCGATGTCCTCTGTGCTCGGTCTCGGCGGTGGGATCAATCCGTCGAGCCCCGTCGGGTTCCTGTGGTCCGCGAACTACTCCAACCAACTCCCGTGGCTGCTCATGGCACTGGGAATCGCCCTCGGAACCGCGGCGATCGCAGGAGACGAGTCGGAGGGAACCCTCGAGTACCTCCTCGCCACGCCCGTCACCCGGACCGAGATCGCCGTCGCTCGTTTCGCCGACCCGGTCACCATCACCGTGTCGATGTCGGCACGGCAACCACCTACGCCGGAGTGACGGTCGGCGACGAGGTTCGTCGGCGGGCTAGCCGCCATGGCGGTCGGGCTCGACTCGGGTGCCGTGGCCTACTTCCTCGGAGCGGCGACGGGCCGCAAAGGGCTCACCCTGGGCATCTCGGCGGGCTTCGCCGTAGCGGGCTGCGTGCTCTACACGCTGTCCAACGTCACCGGCACCGCCGAGTTCCTCACCTGGATCTCACCATGGAGATGGTTCAGCGACGACGCCATGATGGTCAACGGCCTGACCATCGACATCCTCTGGCTCGTGCTGCTGTCAGCGGTCGCGCTGATCGCGGGCCGGCAGATGTTCCTCCGGGGCGACCTCCAGAGCTGATCGAGCAGCGGGCGACAGCGGGTTGGCCGTGCCGCACGGACGTGCGGGAAAGGAGCCGGGTAGGTAAGCATCCGTGACGAAGCATCGTCGCCACAGGATCTGTCGCCCGTCAGCGGCGAGGTGTTGGTCACCACGTCGACGTCGTCTTCGAAGCCAGCATCCTTGATGAGGGACTGTGCGCCGCCGAGCGGCTGGCCAACCACGTCAGGCCTGACGGGCACGTCGGCCGTGTCCGACCCGCCGCAGGCCGAAAGCCCCGAGCTTGCTCCCTATCGCCGATTCCTCGATTCACGAACGAAGATCCAGATGAGCCAGAGCCCTCCAGTGATGATCGTCATGAAGGCATCAAAGAGGAAACTGAGGCAACCGTATGCACGAGTCGTGGACACGACGACTTGATCCCCCACACTCAAGAAGCGGAGCCACTGCCTCTGCGGCGGTGACGATGACCCCAAAATCTTAGCCCAGATCGTTCACGGGCCAAGCCAGAGCGGGGCATCCATCCGGGGGGAACCTATCGGGCGGGAAAGGCCTCCGGCGATGAGGCATGCTGGGCCATGACCGATACCCCCTGGCTTGGTGATGCCTGCTCACTGGTCGATGCCTTCCGAGCGGCGGAGCGATCCCCTGCCGAAGAACTCGAAGCCGTCCTCACCGCCATCGACGCCAGCCAACTCAACACCATCAGTTTCACCGACCCCGACGCGGCCCGCGCCGCCGCGGCCACGGCGAATCCGTCCCTCCCCTTTGGCGGCGTGCCGGTGGGCGTCAAGATGCTCCAGGAAGTGGCGGGTTGGCCCAGCACCGAGGCGTCGGTGGTGTTCCAGGACCGCATCGGCACGCACACCGCCACCGAAGTCACGCGGTTGGTCGAGGAAGGCGGCGGGGTACTGGTGGGGCAGACCACCGCCAGCGAGTTCGGCGGCCTCAATGTGAGTACCAATCGCCTCACGGGCACCACCCATAACCCCTGGCAGCACGGTCGCACCGCGGGTGGCTCCTCGGGGGGTTCGGCGGCGGCGGTGGCGGGCGGCATCCTTCCCCTCGCCACCGGCGGTGATGGCGGCGGATCGATCCGCATCCCGGCCGCCTTCAATGGCCTCGTGGGGATGAAGGGCACCGTTGGCCGGATCCCGCGCGGGCCCCGGATGCTGTGCGGCAACCACACCGTGGTGGCGGGCTGCCTCAGCCGATCCGTTCGCGACATTGCGCGCTTCTATGACGTCTGTGCCGGTTACGACGGACGAGACCCCTACAGCCTCCCGCGCATCGAGGGATGGGAACGCGACCTGGGCACCCACCGACTGGCGGGCCGACGGGCGGTGATCGCGCCCTCCCTGGGCGTAGCGATTGTGCGCCCAGAGGTGGCGGCCAACGTGGTGGCCGCCGGTGAGGCCCTCGCCCGCGATGCCGGCCTGGTGCTGGTGGACACCCCCGTCGTGCTGCCCGGACTCGGCTTTGAATGGGCCGTGACCGGCCTGGCCAGCCTGCGGGCCGACTTGATCGACTGGTGGCCCGCGTGCCGAGATGACCTCACCAAAGCGATCGCCTTCGGACTCGACATGGCCGATGGGCAGATGAGCTTGGCGCTCTCGGCCCGGGCCGAGATTGCCCGGATGCACGCCAACGAGACGATGGCCAACCTCTTCGACGAGGTGGACTTCATCATCTGCGCCACCAACCCTGATGTGGCCTATCCCGCCGAGGTCCAGATGAACACCCGGGTGGGCGACCAGCAGACCGAGCCGGGCAACAACGGTGCCCTTACGATCCCGGCCAACATCTGCGGCAACCCGGCCATCTCCATCCCGATCGAGCCGGTGCATGGCCTCCCGGTGGGAATGCAGGTGATCGGGCGCCACCACGAGGACGCCCTGCTGCTCGATCTGGCCCTGCTGGTGGAGCGCACCTGTCCCTGGCCCCTGGTGGCTCCGGGCGCGCCGCTCTAGCCAGCGGCCCTGGCCCGGGCAAACTGTCACACCCACGGAGTTGACTAGGTCCATGGCTCGTCAACTCACCCTCCTCACCTCCACGTCGGCCTGGCGTCTCGACGACGCCACTCGCGAACTAGGCCGCCGAGGGGTCGCCGAAGCCCGGGCCGCGCTCCGGGCGGGCATCGCCGCCCGCCCCGACAGCGAGACCCCGCCAGAGCCCCCCTCCCAGGGCCGTTCCGCCGCCTGAGTCCGCCCCCGAGCACCGATCACCCCGTGGCTGGCCCGTCACTGCGTCAAGTAGGTTCCCACCATGTCTGATGTCGTCATTGTTGAAGCCGTCCGCACTCCCGTGGGAAAACGCAACGGTGGCCTTTCCACCGTGCACCCCGCCGACCTTTTGGCTGCCGTACAGCGAGCAGTGGTGGAGCGTTCCAGCGTGGACCCCACCGAGATCGGGCAGGTGATCACCGGCTGCGTCAGTCAGGTGGGTGAGCAGGCGTTCAACATCGGCCGCACCGCCTGGCTCACCGCCGGCCTGCCCCTCACCGTGGCCAACACCACGGTGGATACGCAGTGTGGATCGTCACAGCAGGCCACCAACCTCGGCACCGCCCTCGTGGCCGCAGGGGTGGTGGATGCCGCAGTGGCTGGAGGGGTGGAGGTGATGAGCCGGGTGCCGATCGGCGCCAGCGGCCGGAAGGAACTCGGCCTGGGCATCCCGATCCCCCGCTCCTACTTCCCCCAGTACGAGATGACCTCCCAGTTCGAAGGGGCTGAGCGAATCGCCGACAAGTGGGGCATCACCCGAGCCGACACCGACGCCTTCGGCTTCCGCTCCCAGCAACGCGCCGCCGCCGCCTGGAGCGAAGATCGCTTCGGCACCCAGATCGTGCCCATCGAGGCCCCCGACCTCGATGACGAGGGCAAGCCCACCGGCACCACCCATACCGTCAGCCGCGATGAAGGCCTTCGAGAAACCACCCTGGAGAAACTCGCCACCCTCAAACCAGTGGCGCGCGAGCACGGTGTGCACACCGCCGGTTCGTCGTCGCAGATTTCCGACGGTGCCGCCGCGGTGCTGCTCATGTCGGCGGAACGCGCCGCCGCGCTCGGCCTGCGTCCCCGAGCCCGCATCGTAGATACCTGCTTGGTGGGCGTAGACCCAATCCTGATGCTCACCGGTCCGATCGATGCCACCGAACGACTGCTGGAACGCAACGGAATGTCGGCCAGCGACATCGACGTCGCCGAGATCAACGAGGCCTTCGCCTCGGTGGTGCTGGCGTGGCAAAAGGAACTGGGCTTCACCGATGCCCAAACGAACCCGAATGGCGGCGCCATCGCACTCGGGCATCCCCTCGGTGGCACCGGCGCAGTCCTGCTCACCAAGGCCCTCCACGAACTCGAGCGCACCGGGGGCCGCTACGGCCTCGTATCGATGTGCTGCGGTGGCGGCATCGGCACGGGCACCATCATCGAGCGGCTCTAGCCCTCCCCTTGCCGACATGCGTCGGCCGACAGCACCACCTCCCGAAGGCCCTTCGTGCGTCGTTTTTTCTTCCTGGCGTTCCTGCTCGGCTCTTGCGCCTTCCCCGGCCGCGCCACCCCAACAGCGCGAGCCGAAGGCACCGGCATCATCGTGCGACCCATCGACGGCGACACCGTCGTGGTGGCCATCGCCGGCGCACAAGAGTCGGTTCGCTTCATCGGCATCGACACGCCCGAGTCGGTCTCCCAGCAGCGACCCATCGAGTGTTATGGCCCCGAGGCCAAAGAGCGCACGGCGGCTCTCCTCCCGCCCGGCACGGTGGTTCGCCTCGAGCGCGATGTAGAGGCGCGCGACAAATACGACCGCCTCCTCGTCTACCTCTACCGGGCCGAAGACAACACCTTCGTGAACCTTCTCCTGGTGCAAGAGGGGTACGCCGACTCCTTCCCGTACCCCCCCAACACCGCCCATCAGGCTCACTTCGCCCAGGCCGAGGCCACCGCCAAGGCCACCCAGGTGGGCCTGTGGACCGCCTGTGGCGGTACCGATACACCAGCGGGCCAGTAGCCTCACCGTCGTGACATCACTCGCCGAGCGCCTGGGCTACGGGCCCGATGATCGCCTTTTGATCATCAACTGCAACGGCCTCGGCTCCTGTCATGCCGCCAACCTGGGGATCTATGAAGCGCTCCGCGAGGGCATCGCCACCAGCGCCACGCTCATGGTGCCGTGCCCGTGGGCCCGCCCCGCATCGGCCGACTACCAGGGCGAAGACGTCGGGGTGCGCCTTACCCTCAACGCCGAGCACAGCCACTACCGCTGGGGGCCGATCACCTATGCCCCCTCCTTGCTCGATGGCAACGGCGGCTTCCCTCTCACCGTGGCCGACGTATGGGATCACGCCGATGTCGACGAAGTGCGCCGAGAACTGCAAGCCCAGGTAGAGCGAGCCATGCTGTGGGGCATCGACATCAGCCACCTCGACAGCCACCTGGGCACCCTGCAACTACGCCCCGAATTCTTCGACGTCTACCTCCAACTGGCGGTGGACTTCGCCCTGCCCTTGCGCCTGTCGGGGGCATCGAGCGAGCGAGCCATTGGCTTCCCGTTCCGCCGCCTGGCCCAAGAAGCCGGCGTGGTGTTCCCCGACCACTTCATGACCGTGCGCGGGCACGGGTCCCGAGCCACCATCGAGGGGATCGTCGCCACGCTGCGCCCCGGAGTGACCGAGGTGTACGTCCACCCGGCGCAAGACACCCCCGAACTACGCGCCCTCACCAGTGCGTGGGAATCCCAGGTAGACGACTACGCCCTGGTCACCGGCGACACGGGCCTGCGCGGCGAGCTCGACCGAGCCGGCATCCAACGGATCGGCTACCTCCCTCTCCGCGACCTCCAACGGGCCCAATGACCCTGCATCGCGCCGCCCTGGCCCTCGTCTTTGGAGCAACCTTGCTGCTGGCGTCCTGCGCGGACGATTCCGGCCCCTCCGGGAGCGTCCTGGACATCAAACCCACCAACGTCGCCCCCGAGAAGATCATCACCGTGGATGACACCGGCTTCGACGACACGAACATCGAAATCGTCTCGGGGCAGGTGCTCATGATCGTCAACACCGGCGACGAGCCCCACTCCTTCAGCGCCACCGAGCGCTTCGACACGGGTCTCATCAATCCCGGGTCGGCCTCCACAGTGCTGCTCACCGAACCGGGCAAGATCCGCTTCTTCGACAGCACCAATCCCGACCACCAGGGCACCCTCACCGTCACCGTCGAACGACCGGCCTAATAGGTGGTCTGGGCGTCGAGCCGCCGCAGCACAGCCCGGTATGGCTCACTCCCGGTCAGGGGGATCAGCCCCATCACCAGCCCCATCGGGCCCACCACCTTCACCCGGCCCTGCATAAACAACACGCTGGCGTCTACCTCGCCCCTGCTGACGGCCAGGGAATCGGGGTAGGTCTGGGTGATGCTTACCGCGGCGGCGGGATCATCGCCGAGCGCCAGTTCGACCCAGCGACCATCGAGCGCCGTTGCGTGGTAGCGCACCTCTCCCTCGGGACCCCCGGTGACGAGCACCTGGACCCGACCCGAGGCTCCGGAAGCACCGGGGAGGTCAGCGGTCAGTTCTCGGTGCAGATCGCACCAGGCCTGGCTCAAGTAGGCAACCATGCCCAAAGGCTAGGAGATCGGGGCGTCGGCGCGGAGCCCGGCGAAAAGGTCGTCTTCGATACCGGCGACCTCCACCCGGCTACTGGCCCGGATGTAGTCGTCGTAGGGGTGGATCGAGGCCGCCACCTCCCGGGGTAGCCCGAACCAGAACGGTGACTCGGGGTCGATCTGGGTGGCGTGAGCGAGCAGCGCGTCAAAGCGCACCTCGGTATAGCCATCGATGGGGATCGAGGCGTTGATGCGGTCGTCCTGCCAGGGTCGATCAAGCCAATCCTGGCTATAGGGCGACTCCAGGCCCAGTTCGAGATACTTAGCGTGGGTAAGGTCGATCCGCTGCTTCGACCACACCGAGTAATACACCTTGGACACCTGCCAGGGCTCCCCGGCATCACTGATCCACGCCGGGTCGGCGGCTTGATCGATGGCGGGCTGGGTGATCTCGTGCACTCGCAGATGGTCAGGGTGCGGATAACCCCCCTGCTCGTCGCCGTAGGTGAGCACCACCTGAGGTCGGGTGCGGCGCAGGATCCGGGCCAGCCGATCCACCGCCTCCGCCAGGGGAGCGGCCGCGAAACACTCTGGGTGGGCGTTGGCCTCGCTCTCGGCCATGCCCGAGTCGCGGTAGCCGAGCATCACGACCTCGTCGTACCCGATGATGCCCGCCGCCGCCGACAACTCGCCTCGGCGCACTGCGGCCATATTCGCCTTCACCTCCTCGCGGTTCATCGCCGGATTCAAGATGTCGCCCTCCTCGCCGCCGGTGCAGCACACCAGCACCGTGCGCACCCCATCGTGGTGATACTTCGCCACGGTGCCCGCTCCCTTCGACGACTCATCATCGGGGTGGGCATGCACGGCCAGCAGACACAGCAGTTCGGCAGACATCCGCACCATGCTAGCGAGCGACCCACCCGGGCAGACCCGAAGGCTCAGGCCGGCGAGCGGCGCAGAGGAGCGAGGGTGTCCTCGCCGGTGTCGTCGTCCTCGGTGAGGTGCCAGCCGCATCGCTGGGCCAACAAGCGGTGGCCTTCGTCGGGCCCGGAGGCAATCAGTCCGTCTTCGGCGGCCAGCCGCACCAGGCCCCGGGGGCGATAGAGGTACCGGCCGCCCCGCAGGACCGCCAGGATGTGGAACCCCGGCTCGATATCGAACTGCAACTCGGCCAGCGAGGCCCCCTCCGCCTCCGACCCTGCCGCCACCGGCACCCGCACGACCACGTCATCGGAGTCGCCCAGCGCGATCGACAGGATCGGGTGGAGTTCCTCTTTCTCCTCGATGAGCCACACCATCTGCTGGGCGGCGTCGCCAAGATCCTCGGCGGCCTGCGACAGATGGAGCAGGCCCCGCAGGGGGGCCGGATCCATGCGATCGTTACTGGCCCGCAAGACCCAGAGCTCCAGGCGGTCTTTCATCTCGTCGAGACGGTCCTCCAGATGACGCACCTCGGCCGCCAAACCCTGATCACGCAACACCAGTGCCGAATAGGCCAAGCCCACCGCCACCTCAGAAATGTTCTTCATTTCGACCAATACATCCACGGCGCGGTCGAGGTCGGAAAGAACATCTTCGTCGGGTGGCACCGGTGGCTCCCAGTAGGGGGCTGCCGCCAACTCTCGGAGTCGGGAAATCCCCGCCGGTGAACCGCGCAGAAAGATCACGTCACCCGGCAGGCAAATGGCGTCGCCATCCACGTGCGTGATCCAGTGACGTTCGCGACGAATCGCCATCACGCGCATCCCGATCTGTACCGGCAGTTCGAGAGCCGCCAACGGACGCCGGGCCAGATGTGAACCCTCCCGAATGCGCACACGGTGCGATACCTCTTCGGCGTTGGAAAGATCGGCTACCAGTTCCCGCGGGATACCTAGACGATGGGTGACGATTCGGGCGATGTCCACCGCGGCGTTGCCGATGCGTTCGATCGAGGAGACCACCTGAAGCACCGATGCCATCGCCTCGGCCTCCTTGGGATGACGCGCCGCCAGGACCGACACGGCGCGCATCTCGTGCACCAGATCCGACATCTGGTCCTCGAGTTGGTCCACCTCCTCGGCCATGTCGGGGTCGCCAAAAAACAAGGCGGCGTAGGCCAGGTCCACCATGAGTTCCGAAAGATCCTTCGCTTCGGCGAGCATGGCTCTGAGGTTGCGGGGTCTGGCATCCATCGGGTTCCCGCCCAGGATAGAACGCAAACCGCCAGTCTGTGACACGAACTTCACTTCCCCCTGGTCCACACTGGTGCTCGTGCGTTCACAACGACTCCTCTCACTGATCCTCTCCCTCGTGGTGGCGGGCACCGTAGTGGCCTGCTCCCGCGCCGACGGCCGCTCGCTCCCACCCCCCGACCCCGCCAGCACCACCACCGCGCCGAGCACACCGGCCCTACCGACCACCCCGGCCAGTGCGTTCACCCTCCGCAGCACCTCTTTTCCCAACGGACAGATCCTGGCGGCCAACCTCACCTGTCAGGGCCTGGGAACATCGCCCGACTTCACCTGGACCGCCCCGCCCGCCGATGCGGTCGAACTGGCCCTGGTGGTGCGCGATCAGACCGAGGGTGGCTATCTGCATTGGGTCGTCACCGGCATCGATCCCACCACTACCGGCTTCAGTGGCGACGGCTTGCCCGAGGGTGCCCTGACGGCGGTGAACAGCAGCGGTAGCTCCGGATGGTCGCCGCCATGTCCCCCCGCCGGAACAGGGGTGCACACCTATGAGGCCACCCTCTACGCCTTGAAGTCCATCCTCCCCGTGGAGGCGGGTGCCCCCGGGACGCCCACGGTGGCGCTCATCGAAGGGGCCCGCATCGCCCAGGCCAGCATCACCGCTACCTACTCACCCGATGCGCCCGTCCCGGTCCCATAGGGCCCCGTGCACCCCAGCGAACGTGTGCGCATCGTCACCGAGACGGCCCGCGCCGTCCTCGAACACCGACTGACCCCGGCCCTGGGGGCCCAAGCGCTGACCCTCCAGCAGGAACAGATCACTCGATTTCTCCGCAGCGATCGCATCGACGTCACCCGGGCCGAAGCCGATGTGGTGGCCCTCACCTTGCGGCGACTAGCCGAACAAATCGCCGACCGCAGCCCCACCGACCCCGATCCCGCCTTCACCGAGATGGCCCGCATCCTGGGCGAACTGGCCCAGTCACTCCGCTGATAGCGGCACCCTGACCTAGCTCGGCGCCTCCACCTCATCCACCTCGATGGCCCCCGGTGCCGCCGACGCGTTCGCGACCACCTCCGCCTTACGCACCTGAAACGACGCCACCGCCATGGCCACAACCGAGGGCAGGAAGAAGATCATTAACTGGGTCGTGAGTAGCGCCCCGAACAACGTGGCGTACATCGCCCGGTTCACCACCTTGGCCGACGCTCGTCGGGACACCGCCCGGAACCCCAGCGCGGCGGCAACCAAGGGCAAGAAGATCGATAGCGACGTGGGCCAGAACGCCTTCATGTACAGCGCACTCCCACCCGGCGACCAGTTCGTGACCGCCGCGGGGGTGGCATCGGGGCCAGCGGCGATGGCGTTCTCAAGCGCCGGCTGGGCCCACTCGAACAGCCGTGCGGGCGAGGTCGAGATGGCCTCACCCGTGGCCGCACTGATGGGCACTCGGAAGCCAAACAACACGAACAGGATCGTCACCGCCGCCAGTACCAGCGAGGTCAGAGCGGCGCGATGGCCGGGGGGCAGCCCAGCGTTGCCCCGCGCCCGCCGAGGGGCTTTGGTAGCGCCACTCGATGGCCGGGAACTGGTGAGACGTGACAGCACCGAGCCGCTTTTCGCCGCCGGAGCAGTGGACCCACCCGTGAGGACCTCCGCCGAGGTTGCGGCCGCAGCCTCGCGGCGGGCCGCCACGTCGGCTCGCTGCTGCCGATTCTGGCTCTGGCGCCGCTGCTTGGAGGTTTGCTGCTTGCTTGACATGACCGGAGACTAGGTCGTGGAATCCACCGTTGAGAAGGTGAAGACGCCCCAACGCCATGCCTCACCCAAAATC
This sequence comes from Candidatus Neomicrothrix parvicella RN1, assembly GCA_945898515.1. Taxonomy (GTDB): domain Bacteria; phylum Actinomycetota; class Acidimicrobiia; order Acidimicrobiales; family VFJN01; genus VFJN01. Next base: position 29,042 of record CAMDIH010000016.1, read on the forward strand.
GCGACTCCGGGTAGACACCGCGATGGGTAGAGATTCCAGGCGATCCGCGATCACGTTGGTCACACCTTCAAATCGCTCGAGCCGGCCTCGGACCAACATCGCTGGCGCAGCCCGGGCCACCTGGCGATGCGCAGCCCAGCATCCCTTCGACACCACCACATTGATAAGGCCAGTCTCGTCCTCCAGGTTGATGAAGAGCGTGCCCCCGGCAGTAGCGGGCCGTTGGCGATGGGTGACCACGCCACCCACTCGAACCCGGCGGCCTGCCTCCACTGCCGCCAGACCCACCGCCGTCACTACTCCGGCGGCGGCGAGGTACTCCCGCACGAATCGGGTGGGGTGGCCATCGGGACTCACACCGGTAGACCACAAATCAGCCTGGGCCGATTCAACGGCAGTCATGGCGGGCAACTCGGGGGCAGCCACCCCGGTGACGATCCCCGGCAACCGATCTGGTCCGCCCTGGGCCACCGCCCCCGCCGCCCAGATTCCCTCCCGCCGCGACATGTCGAAACCGCCAAAAGCCCCGCTGGTAGCCAGCGCCTCGATCTGCCCAATGGTGAGCGACACCCGGCGGGCTAGGTCCTCCGGGCTGGTATAGGGCCGCCCGGCGGCGATCTGCCGGGCCAGTTCCCTACCGATTCCCCGCACCGAGGAGATCCCCAACCGCACCGCCGGCCCACCCCGGCCCCACTCCACCGGGGCGACAGACCGGCCGGCCTTGCCCCGCGCCTCCCCCTCCAAGGTGGTGGTGGCCGCCGATGCGTTGAGATCGGGGGTGCGTACCTCCACGCCATGACGCCGGGCATCCCCCACCAGGGTGTGCGGGGCGTAGAACCCCATCGGCTGCGCATCGAGCAGCGCAGCACAAAACGCCGCCGGGTACCAACGTTTCAACCATGACGACGCGTAGACCAGATAGGCAAAACTCACTGAGTGGCTTTCGGGAAAGCCATAACTAGCGAAGGCCGCCAACTGCTCCCAAATCACCTCGATGACATCGGGTGGCACGCCTCGGTCTCTCGCCCCCGCGGTGAAACGCTGGTGCAGTCGCTCCATTCGTTCGCGGCTGCGCTTGGAGCCCATGGCCTGCCGGAGCATGTCGGCTTCGCCAGGACTGAAGCCAGCAACATCGATGGCCATCTGCATCAACTGCTCCTGGAACAGCGGCACCCCCAGGGTCTTATGGAGTGACCGTTCCAAGAGTGGGTGTAGATACGTCACTTCCTCCTGGCCGTTACGCCGACGAATGTACGGGTGCACCGATCCCCCCTGGATGGGACCGGGACGGATCAAAGCCACCTCCACCACCAGGTCGTAGAAGACCCGTGGCTGCAGACGGGGCAGCGTGGCCATTTGGGCCCGGCTCTCCACCTGGAATACCCCGATCGAGTCGGCCCGGCTGAGCATGTCGTACACCTCATCGTCTTGGGGAAGAGTGGCGAGATCGACGTGCCGGTCGCCGTGGACCTCTCGCACCATGTCGATGCAGCCGTGCAGCACCTCGAGCATCCCGAGGCCCAGCAGATCGAACTTCACCAGACCCACCGCGGCGCAGTCGTCCTTGTCCCACTGAAGGACCGTGCGATTCTCCATCCGGGCCCATTCCACCGGGCACACCTCCACAATCGGGCCGTCGCAGATCACCATGCCGCCCGAGTGGATCCCCAGATGACGGGGGGCATGCTCAAGGGCGGCGGCTAGAGCCAGGACATCGGCGGGAATCTCCTGTTCCACCTTCTGCTGCTGGGCCGTGACCGCCACTCCCCCCCAGGCATCGACCTGTGTTGCCCAGGCATCCTGCTGACCGGGGGCATACCCGAGCGCCTTGGCGACATCGCGGATCGACGACTTGGCGCGGTAGGTGATGACGTTGGCCACCTGGGCGGCATGGCGGCGACCGTACTTGGCGTAGACGTACTGGATGACCTCTTCCCGGCGCCCCGATTCGATGTCGATGTCGATGTCGGGTGGCCCATCGCGCTCGGGGGATAGGAAGCGCTCGAACAGCAGGCCGAGTTGTACGGCATCAACATTGGTGATGCCCAGGGCGTAACAGACCGCGCTGTTGGCGGCACTGCCCCGCCCCTGGCAGTAAATGTTTGAGCGGCGGCAAAAGTCCACGATGTCCCACACCACCAGGAAATAACCGGGGAAACCGAGTTGCTCGATCATGGCCAGTTCGTGCTCGATCTGACGGTACGCCCCCGCCACTCGTTCCTCGCCCCACGAGCCATAGCGCGACTGGGCGCCGGTGGCGGTGAGGTGGCGGAGGTAGGCCATCTCGCTCTCCCCATCAGGACACGCAAACGGCGGCAACCGCGGCGCCACCAGGTGCAGATCAAACGCACAAGCCCGGCCCAACTCGGCCGCCCGCTCCACCGCCCCAGGCCACCGGGCAAAACGGCGAGCCTGCTCATCGCCCGAACGTAAATGCGCGCCGGCACAGGCGGGCAGCCAACCGTCGAGTTCATCCATGCTGCGCCGCGCCCGTACCGCCGCCATGGCCGTGGCGAGCGGCCGACCGGCCGGCGTGGCGTAGTGGGCGTTGGTAGTGGCGACCACATCCACTCCCGCTTGGATCGCCAAGCGAGCCAGGGCATCGTTGCGGTGTGAGTCGAGGGGATCACCGTGATCGCACAATTCGACCACCACATTGGCGCGACCAAAAGTAGCGATCAGTGCCTCCAACTCTCGGGCGGCGGCCGCCGGGCCATGACGCTCCAGAGCAGCGGGCACCGAACCCTTACGGCAGCCCGTGAGCACCAGCCAGTGCTCGCCATGCACTGCGTCCCAGGCGATGTCTTGATAATCCGGCTTGCCCTTCTCCGCCCCGGCCAGATGCGCAGTGCTCATCACCGATGCCAAGCGGGCATAGCCCTCGGGATCCCGAGCCAGCACGAGCAGATGCGTGCCCTCCGGGTCGGGAACCCCGTTCTGCGCTTTGGTGAGCCCAAGTGACAACTCGGCCCCGAATACCGTGGGTACCCCCACCACTCGGGCCGCCTCCGCGAAGCGCACCACCCCGTAGAAACCATCGTGGTCGGTGATGGCCAGGGCCTCTAGGCCCAGTCGAGCGGCCTCCTCGGCCAACTCCTCAGGACGACTGGCACCATCGAGAAAACTGAACGTGGAGTGGCAGTGCAACTCGGCGTAGGGAATAACGCTGGTACGGCGGGTCAACCCCGGTGGCGGCTCGTAGGCCGACCGTACCGATGACCATGCCGGGCTGTCGCCGCCGGTGGCCGCCACCGGCACCGGGGGTGGGCGTCTGATGCGGGCGCGATCCGACAGCGTCCGTTCCAACTCCTTCCACGACACATCCGGATCGTTCAATCCCACATCGTCATCATCGAACACCTGTTCGTAGTCGTCAAGCCGCTCTGGGCACAGCCCGGCGCGCCGTGGCTGCAGGCGGCCGCAGCCGGTCGTCCCGTAGCCACCGCCGAGCAACTTGCGACACTCCGCCCCGATGCCCACCGCCGCGTGGGCACTGACATCGGCGAAGTGCTCTCCGAGCGGGGGAAGTCGCCACCTTGCTCAATGCGCCCTAGCCTCAGCGTGCGCTCCAAAGCTCGGGAGGAATCCAGTGCCCTATATCGAAGGCCGCGTCGTCCACGATGCCGACGCCCACATCATGGAAGAGCCCACCTGGCTCCTTGACCACGCCGACCCCGCGGTGCGGGCAAAGTTGCAACCCAACGTGGACCTCGCCCTGTCCCCGGGCGAAGCCGATGCCATCGATCAAATGAAGGCCCGCCACGCCGACCCTGCCTTCCGGGCGCGTGATGCCGAGGAGATCATGGATCGCAAGAACTTCAAAGCCACCGGCAGCACGATTGCCGCTGATCGTCCCCTTGCCCTCGATCTACTCGGCGTGGCTAGCCAGTTGATCTTCAACACCTTCAACAACAGCCACCTGCTGCGGTTGGAACGTAGTGGCGACCTAGATCTCGCCTACGGCGCCGCCACCGCTCATAACCGCGGCATGGTCGAGTTCTGTTCGGTCGATCCCCGTCTCCTACCCACCTGCTACGTCCCCCTTGCCAACTTCGATCGCTCGGCGACCATCGCCGGTGAAGCTCTCGCCATGGGGGCCGCCGCCCTCCTGATCCCGAGTGGGTGCCCCAACGAGCACTCGCCCAGCCACCTTGGCCTCGATCCCGTGTGGCGCCAAGCGGAAGAAGCGGGAATCCCGATCGTGCTGCACGTGGGCGGCGGGGGCGAACTGCTCCACCCGAGCTACTTCGTAAACGGCGGCGCCTACGTGCCCGACTTCCACGGCGGCGATGAGAACTTCCGCTCGGTGGACTACATGGCCATCCCCGGGCCCCCCACCCAAACACTGGCCACCATGATCTTCGATGGGGTCCTCGAGCGGCATCCGGCCCTCAAGATCGGGGTCATCGAGCAGGGGGCGATCTGGATGCCGGGGTGGATGCGCCAGATGGAGAGCGCCTTCGACGCCTTCGTGAAGCACGAGGCGCGGCTCCGGGATCTCTCGCTTCGCCCCAGTGAGTTTGTGCGCCGCCACATCCGGGCCACGCCCTATCCCACCGAGGACGTGCGGTGGATCGCGGAGCAAGCCGGTAGTGAGGTGCCGTTGTTCTCCACCGACTACCCCCATGTTGAAGGGGGACGTCGACCGGTGGAGCGATTCGAGACGAGTCTCGGAGACGCCTCCGAGGCCGTACGGCAGGCGTTCTACACCGACAACTTCGTCGATCTCATGGGCACGGCGATCAACCGAGTGCCGGTGGCGGCCCACTGACCCCGAGGGCGGGCGCCGAGCCCACGCGCTCCCCGCTCAAGCTTCGTCATCGCCGGAGCGCCTGCCATGAACCACAAAGGCAGCCACCACCCCGCCGAGGGCACCGAAGACGTGGCCCGTCCAGGACACTCCCGGCCGGGGGAACAACCCCCATAGCGCTCCCCCGTACACCACGAAGGTGATGACCCCCACGATGAGGTAGCCAACCTGACGATCGAACAGGCCCCGCACCAGCAGGTAGGTGAGATAGCCAAACACCAAGCCGCTCGCCCCGATGTGGATCGACTGAGATGAGCCCGTCAGCCAGGTGCCCACCCCGGCCACCAACCCAATGATGACCGTTACCTGCACGAACCGGCGGGCGCCCCCCAGGGCGACCACACTGCCCATCACCAAAAAGGGAAGGGTGTTGGCCACCAGGTGACCCAACCCGTCGTGGAGGAATGGGGAAGCGACGATGCCGTCGAGTCCATCCACGCGCCGGGGCCGAATGCCGAAGCGGTCAAGGCCGCCACCGAGAGGAATGTCCACCAACTCCGCCACCCACATCACCGCCACCATCAGCCCCAGCGGGATCCACGCGGCGAACCGGCGCCGGGGCAGAGCCTGCTGCACTCCTTCGGTGTCCACCGCACCATCGTGGCAGGCCGAAGGGTCCGCCGCCGCGCACCGGACGGCGTGCCCAGCGCGCCCTAGTGTCACCGGGGATGACCCCCCTCGCCCACCCCGCGCCCGCAGTCGCCCTCCAGGCGCTTCGCGATGCCCTACCCGACGCGGCGGTAGAGACCGACGTCGACGTCATAGATCGCTACCGCTACGACCGCGCCACCACGGTGATCCCGGGTACCCCCCTGGCGCTGGTGCGCGCCACCAGCACCAGCGATGTGCAGGCCACCCTGCGGGTGGCCAGCCAGTACGCCATCCCGGTGGTGCCGCGCGGAGCCGGCAGCGGACTCTCCGGTGGTTCCTGTGCGATCGATGGGGCCATCACCTTGAGCACCGAAGGCATGCGGGCCATCACCGTGGACCCTGCCGCCATGGTCGCGGTAGTTCAACCCGGCCTCCTCAATGCCGAGGTGAAAGCCGCCGCCCGAGTGCACGACCTCTGGTATCCACCCGACCCGTCATCGTTTGAGATCTGTTCGATCGGCGGAAACCTGGCCACCAACGCGGGCGGATTGTGCTGCGTAAAATACGGCGTCACCACCGACTATGTGCTGGGCCTGGAGGTGGTGCTCGCCGATGGCCGTGCCCTTCGTCTCGGTGGCTCCACCATCAAAGACGTGGCCGGGTACGACCTCAAACGGCTCTTCGTGGGCTCGGAAGGCACCCTCGGGATCATCACCGAAGCCACCCTGCGCCTGCGCCCTCTCCCCCCGCCAACCAGCACCATCATCGCCACCTTTGCCGATGTGATGGCGGCGGGCCACGCCGTAGCCGCGGTGATGGCCAGTGTTCGCCCGGCCGCCCTCGAACTCATGGACGCGGCGGCGGTAGCCGCGGTGGAAGCGGTGCGACCAATGGGGCTCGACCCCTCGATAGGTGCGTTGCTCCTGGCCCAGGTGGACGGTTCTCCCGCCGAGTCCGCCGCGGTGGCGGCTTGTTGCACGCAGGCCGGGGCCACCTACGTCGCCGTGTCCGAGGACCCCGCGGAGGGCGAAATGCTCATGGCGGCGCGGCGGATGGTGATCCCGTGCGTCGAGCGATTAGGCACGGTGTTGATCGAAGACATCAGCGTCCCGATTCCGCGCATCCCCGACCTGATGGCGGCGGTGGTGACCATCGCAGAACGTCACGACACGGCTATTCCCGTCATCGGACACGCCGGTGATGGCAACTTCCATCCACTGGTGACCTTCGATGCCCGCGATCCGGAGGCCACCGCCCGAGCCGAGGACGCCTTCGACGCAGTGATGGATACAGCGCTGGCGCTCGGCGGCAGCATCACCGGCGAACACGGCATCGGCACCCTCAAGGCCCGCCACCTCGCTCAGCAACTCGGCCCCGATGTGATGGAGATCACCCGGGCGGTGAAAGCCGCCCTGGACCCGGCCGGGATTCTCAATCCCGGCAAGTGGGTGTGACCCCCGATTCGTGCGCCCACCCAGCGGCGGCTTCAGTCGTAGGTGGCCTCCACCCGCCACCGGCCCACCTCGAGGGCGAGGAGCCGGGCCTGCCCGTCGTTGGTCACGACCTGGAGACGGGCGCGACGACGGCGGCGGGCCGGATCCCACCCGCACTCCTCGAGCGGCCAGGGCCCGGCCCAGTGGAGAACCTCGACCCACGGGCCCCCCGCCACCGATACCCGCCGGGGCAAGGCCGATAGGGCACCCCGGCCGCTCACCAGCACACCATCGCCGGCGGCATCAACCACCTCGGCGGCTGGCGGCTCGCCGTGAACCCACGCCGGTGACGGGGTTGGCAACCGGCCCGGCCACGGACCCACCACCCGATCGCGGCGCGCCCCGGGACGATCGGCGGTGAGGTCTACCGCCGCGGCAGACACCAACACGACCTGGGTGGCGGGATCGCGGCTTCCACGCCACTCGGGCACCGCCACCGATTCCATGCCGAGGAGGCCCTGTACCCGCGCCACGGCGCGGCTGGCCCGATCCACGGTGGCGATGTCGCTTCCCCAGAACCCGAGTTGGGGGCCACCGGCGGGCACGATCTCTTCCGGGGTGAGCCACAGGCGACTGATACCCCCAGTGGGACGGTGTCGCGCCGACCCCTGAAGCCAGCCATCGAGTTGCCAGCGGAGACGATCAGCCATCGCCGCCGCGGTGAGGATGCTCTCGGCCCGCCACACCCGTTCGAGGTGTTCACCGTGCTCGGTCTCTGCGCCGATCACCACCCGCGTACAGGCCGAGCCCCTCCGCCACAGTCGATCATGTAGTTCCTCGGCCAGACCGCGGGCCAGAAAGGCCGCCGGGGCCACTGTGTCGGCCGGGGGATCCACAACCGCGCTCACGGTGACCTCAGCGGGGGGCGGACCCAGCGCCGGTGGGCGCTCATCAAAACCCGCGGCTAGCCGCCACGCCACCTGACCTAGCTTCCCAAAGCGGGCCAGCATGTCGCGCTCGGGCAACGCTGCTAATGCTCCAAGCGTGCCCACCCCGAGGCGACGGAGTACGTCTACCAACTCAGGCCGAGCCAGCGTGGTCACCGGAAGCGGAGCGAGAAAGGCGGGGGTGCCCCCCACCGGAACAACAGCCGTCCAACGGGCGATCTCAGCGGCCAGGGTGGCCGCAAAGATGCCGTCGGCAACCCCCACCCGCACGCGGCCCCGCTCCCCGAGTGCCTCGCTCACCATGGCGTGAGTGCGGGCCACTAGCTCGTCGTCACCCCCAAAAAAGCGAGACGGCCCCCGGGTGGGAAAAGCCACTTCTCCCGGCCGGGTGATCTCCACCCGGGGAGTGAGGGCATCAAGGCTGGCCACGATCGCTTCGAAGGCCCGGGCGTCGCGGGCGGGGTCGAAGGCGATGACCACCAGCGAAGGACAGCGCGATTGTGCCTCCCGTCGCCGCTGATGCAACGCCACACCCTGCTCCCGCGCCGCCGGCGAGGTAGCTGTCACCCGATTGGCGTGAAATACCGCGGCGGGTATCTGAGGAGACACTCCCGCTGCGGCGATGGACCAATCGGTGCACTCCACCACCAGTGTGCGCAAGCCAACCACGGACTCAGCGCAGCGAGGGCAACGAACGGACAGGAGCGAGAGCGACCTCGTGCACTTTCCCATCCGAACCCGGGAGCCAAAAGTCTGCCCGTTGGGGCGACGCGGCCTCGCCTCGACCGCCCCGGATGATCCGCACCTTGCGCGCCCGCAAATGGCCATGTCCGTTATCGAGGCCCTCCCAGCGGGCCCGGGCCACCTCGAGTTGGAGGTCGGCTCCCTCGGGCCACCCCGTCCCCACGAGCAGCAGTACAACCCCTCGCTCACGAGCGCGGGCGGCCAGTCGCCGCGCCTCGGCCGGCCGCGCCCCCACCCGGTCGGCGGGGAGGATGATGAGGTCGAAGCCGTCAATCAACGCTGCCACTACTCCCCCCCAGGCATCACGGGTGGGGGCCGTCACCACTACCAGTCGCTCGAGGGCTACACCCATCTCGTCGGCCGCAACGAGACCAAGTGACCCCAGGCCCACCGCCGCCACCCAAAATCCTGTCCGGGAGGCCTCGGCCACCAGAGCCAGCGCCAGCGACGTGCCACCCCCCACTCCGGCCGCCGCGCCCACCGACACCGTGGCGCCTCGTCGCAATCCTGCTCCAGGGAGCAGGGTGGCAAAGGCTGGCAACACGGGGAGTCGCCGTTCGCCGGTCAGGGTGACCGGACGTACCCGTTCGGTCAGTTCCGCCAGCGTGCTCGGAACTGCCTCACTGCCCATACCCGACAGCATCGAACACTTGTTCGATGCTGTCAAACCTAGGTGGTGAGGGCCAGACCGTTATCGCGCATGATCAGGCGGATCTCCGCGCCGGTGAAACCAGCCAGGTCATCGGCAAAACTGGACGGGTCGGCCAATCCCTCGGCATGGGGATAGTCGGAGCCGAACAACACTCGTTCCACCCCCAGCACATCGGCCACACCGCGGATGTCGTCCTCGTAATAGGGCGATACCCACAGGTGGTCACGAAGTTGTTGGGCGGGGTCAACGTCATCGAAGGCGGTGGGGCGTTGATGAAAAGCCTTGGTGAGCCCGGCGGCGAGCGACGGCACCCAGTCGCTACCCGACTCGATGGTGGCTACCCGTAGGTTCGGGAACCGACGGAAGACACCATCGCAAACGAAGGAGCCGATCGTGTCGAAGATCGGTCGATGACCGGTGATCAGTTGCTTGAACGGATCGTGGCGAAAGGCTTCGAACTCGGGGTTCCGGCCCCACGCTTCGGCCAGGAATCCGTAGCCCGACTCACCCGAGTGAAACGCCACGAGCACTCTCGCTTCATTCAGGCGCGCCCACACCCCATCGTGGGCCGGATCACCGTAACTGCGGTGGCCGAGCGGATCCTTTACCGGCCCGGAGCGCAACACCACGGCGCGAGCACCGTGGTCGAGTACCCGCGACACCTCCGCCTCGGCGGCGGTGGGGTCCAAGAGAGAGATGTAGGGCGCAGCAAAGATGCGGTTCTGATAGGCGTAGCCCCAGTCGTCTTCCATCCACCGATTGAATGCGCTGAACGAAGCGGCCGCCGCGGCGGGGTCGTGGCAGAGCGCTTCTTCCATACCCACACCCATGGTGGGGAACAAGAAGCACCCTTCGATGCCCTGAGCGTCCATGGTCTTGAGGCGGGCATCGCGATTGCGATATTCGGGTCGGATCGGTTCCAACTCCCCAAAGGCGGCCCGGATGTCATCGCCGGGGGTCTTGCCGCGGAAGTAATCGTCGAGTGCCCCTGGTTTGGCCACCGGGTCGAAGGTGGGGTTCGGGATGAATCGGTTGATTTTCCCGGCCACCATGAGTCGCGCTTTGCCGTTGAGGTTGATCCACTGGACGCTGCGGCGCGCCAGGGCTGGATCAAGGTGCCGGGTAAAGGCATCGGGCGCCTCGTAGTAGTGGTTGTCGGCGTCGAAGAGACGAAAACCGAGTGCGGTCAATGGTCCCCCTAAGGACAACAGAACTAGAACACGTTCTAGCCTAATGGGGGTTGAGGGCCGCGAGGGCGGCTC
>CAMDIH010000017.1 GCA_945898515.1 Candidatus Neomicrothrix parvicella RN1
GGAAAGGCTCGCCCGCGTGCCAACAACGCCTCCCCGTCGCGTTCGATGAGGGCAATCACCGCGGGAGCCAAGCGCGGAAACGCCAATAGCCCACAGGCTCCACAACGCCTCGACCGCTCCCCCGGGGTCGGGTCCGTACCGGAGCCGCAGCGCCCGCAGAATCTCGTGGTGCGGTCCCACTCCACCAACTGCACCGCCCGTCCCGCCAACGTCCAGCGCAGATCATCCACCCGGCCGTAGAGACCCATGAGGGGCACCATGGCGTCCAGATCCACCCTCGCCGTCGCGTCGGCATCAAGGTCGATCACCCAGCACCCAGCCCCGTCGAGGGTGCCGACCACATGGCGCAACGCGTCCGGCGCCACATCGTCGGGGTGCTCCTCCACCACCATGACCTCGCCGAGGCGGACCACCACCGTGATAGCGCCGGAAACGTCTTCAGGAAGTACCAGCGCGGGCACAAACCGGGCATCGGTCACGTAAGGATCCCTTCAGATTCGACGACGAGCCTCGCATCATGGCGGCTACGCACCACCACCACCACCCCAGCGACGATCAGCCGCCACCGGCCACGTTGCTCCCCGGGGCAGTTCTGCAAACGCCAGGGCGGCAATCCCGGTGGCTCCGAGGATCTCGAACAGAACCGCCCCGGCCACCGCAGGTCTCTCGGCGCAGGGCAAGGCGCAGCCGACGCAATAGATTGTGAGACCGTCACCACGAACGAAAGTGATACCCATGGCGCCCACCACCCCCGAAGACCTCTCACAGAACAAGGCCCGCCGACTAGCGCAACTCATCGAACCCGTGGTGGGTCAAGTCTTCTTTTCTCCGGAATGCCACGCCCGTTACGCCGCCCTGGGCTTCGATCCCAGTCCGGGGACGATGGGCACCGGGGTGGCCCTGCCCGACGGCCCCGCCTACTTCACCAGCCGCGGATCGGCCCTTGGCCAAGCCCCCGGCGAGGTCGTGGCGGCCGCCTTCGGCGTGTTCAACCCGGAGATCGTGGTGCCCTTGGTGACCCTCGGGTGGACCCACACCAACGCCGACACCATCGCCCAGGAACGACTCACCGGGGCCGTTGAGCAACTCCAACGTATTCTCGGCCCCGACCCCGCCGGGATCGACCGAGCGGTGGCTCTCCTCGCCAGAGCCACCGCCCCGCTTGAGCCCTGCGGCCGGGCCCTGTTCGCCGGCACGCTTGCCCAACCGCTCCCCGGCACCCCCCTCGGTGACCTCTTCCGGCTCGGCGATCGCCTCCGCGAGTACCGGGGCGATAGTCACATGGCGGCGTGGGTAGCGGCGGGCCTCGATGCCGCCGAAATCGGGCTCCTTACCGAAGCGTACTGGGGCCTTCCGGCCCGCTCCTATGTGCGCACCCGGGCTTGGAGCTCGCCGCAACTCGACGCCGCCCAGGCCCGCCTCGACACAGCGGGGTACCTCCACGACGGTACCCTCACCACCGCCGGGCGGGCCTTTCGGGAACAGATTGAACACGCCACCGATGCCCAAATGGCTCCCGCCCTGCGGGCGCTCGGCGACGACTTCTCCGACCTCGAAGCCATCCTCACGCCACTGGACCATCTGGTCATGGAAGCCAACGGCTATCCGGCTTCCCCTCTGGCCATCGCCCCCCGCTCCTGAGCGGCCCTAGCCCTCGAACTCCGGCTCCTCCCAAAAGGGCCACGGGGCCGGGATGTCGCGGGGGACCTCGTCGACGAAGGACGCAGGGCGCTTCTCCAAAAAAGCCACCACACCCTCCACGGCATCGCGAGAACGACCCAAGTTGGCAATCGCCGGTGAGTCGATCCGGTGGGCGGCCATGGGATGGCCTTCGCCGAGCATCCGCCACAGCATCTGGCGCGTCATCGCCACCGATACCGCCGATGTGTTGACGGCGATCTCGGTGGCGAGCGCATAGGCCGCCGGAAGTAGGTCATCGGGGGCATGCAGCGACCGCACCAGCCCCCGCTCCAAGGCTTCGGGGGCCCCGAAGACCCGGCCTGTCATTGTCCACTCCAGAGCCGTATTGATGCCCACCACCCGCGGCAAGAACCACGACGAGCAGGCCTCCGGCACAATCCCCCGCCGAGCGAACACGAATCCGAAACGGGCATTCTCACTGGCGAGGCGAATGTCCATCGGCAGCGTCATGGTGGCCCCCACCCCCACCGCCGGGCCGTTGATGGCACCGATCACCGCTTTGGTGCACTGGTAGATCCGCAGGGTTAGCAATCCCCCTTCGTCCCGGTGGGCTCGCTGCGGATCCCCGCTGCCGGTAGCCAGGCTGGAAGAGTTCACGTCGAAGGTCTCGCCGCCCCCGCCGAGGTCGGCCCCTGCGCAAAAACCCCGCCCCCGGCCCGTTACCACCACGACCCGAACCTCCGGGTCCTCATCAGCGCGGTCGAAGGCCGCACACAACTCTCGTTGCATGCCCACCGTGAAGGCGTTCAACCGATCCGGACGATCCAGGGTGATCGTCAGAATCCGGTCCTCAAGGGTCGACGAGATGGCAGTTTCAGGCATCTTCACACCCTTTCACACCTCCCGAAGCTGGTCACAACCTTCGAAATAGGCCATCCGGCCTACCGACTCGACTCAAGGAGTACCCGGCAACGGGCCGATACCCAAAGAGCAAGACAACCAATCGAGGTGAATCCATGCCCATGTCTTCTCTCATCATGTTCAGACTCTGGCTCGCCAGCGTGGCCGAGCGTCCTCGCCAGGACCGCGGTGCGTCAGTGGTGGAGTATGTCCTAGTGCTTAGTTTCATTGCCGCCGTGTGCATCATGGCGGTCACCCAACTCGGCACCGCGGTCGATGCGAGTTACGCCGAGAGCAACAACATCATCGCCGCCAACTAGCGGTGGCACTGCCCTAGACGTCGAGGAAGCGGCTCACGGCCACGGCCGAGCCGATGGCGCCAATGAGCACCGCCACCGCCACCACTAAGAGGTTTGTGAAAAGCAGGTTGGCGTCGGTCACGACGAAGCCCTGAAAAATGGGCAGCACCCGGTCTTGCGAAAGCTCGTCGATGAACGGACGAATGACGAAGGTCATCGCCAGCACAGCAACCCCGGCACCGATCAGCGTCTGAATGATTCCCTCCACGATGAAGGGCACCCGGATGAACCAGTTCGTGGCCCCCACGAGCTTCATCACCTCGATCTCGCGGCGGCGAGCAAACATCGCCACCCGAATCGTGTTCAGAATGAGCAACAGCGCGGCCAGCAGCAGCAGGGCCGACGCCACCAAGAAGCGCACCCCGATCTTGTTGAACGTCTCCTGGATGCGCTTCACAACCTCGAAGGCAAAGATCACGTCGTACACACCGGCCTTTTGCCGGTAGATATCGCCGATGGCCTGCACCACATCGGGGTCCTGAGTCTTAGGAGCAACCCGGAACGATGGGGGGAGGATATCGGCCGTAATGGACTCGAGGAGTTGCCGGGAGTCTTTGAACAGGCGACGGAATTCCACCAGCGTCTCGTCCTTGTTCACAAAGTCGGCCCGCTCCACATCGGGGTTTTCCCGCAGAGACTTCCCGATGGAGTCGATGACCTCTTGGGAGGCATCCGGCTGCAGGTACACGATGAACTCGATGCCGCCCTTGAAGCGATCGTTGGCGTTATTGACGCCCTGGTTGAGCATGAAGGCCGACCCAAACAACGTGAGAGAAACCACCACCGTAAGGACCGAGGCCAAGGTGAGGGTGATGTTGCGGGTGAGGTTGGCCGCCGTTTCACGAACGACGTAGTCGACTTTGATGGCCATGGTTCAGGAGGCGGTCATTCGTAGACACCGCGGCTCTGGTCGCGGATAATCGAACCACGATCAAGTTCGATCACCCGGCGGCGCATCGTGTCCACGATGGAGCGGTCGTGGGTGGCCATCAACACGGTGGTACCCGTGCGATTGATGCGGTCGAGCAGCCGCATGATACCGACCGACGTGGCCGGATCAAGGTTCCCGGTGGGTTCATCGGCCAACAGGATGAGAGGACGGTTCACGAAGGCACGAGCAATCGACACTCGTTGCTGCTCCCCTCCCGACAACTCGTTGGGGAAGTTCCCCATCTTCTTGCCGAGGCCCACGAGTTCCAAAATGGCGGGGACCTGTGTTTTCACCACATGGCGGGGCCGCCCAATGACCTCCAGAGCGAAGGCCACGTTCTCATAGACCGTCTTGTTGGTGAGGAGTTTGAAATCCTGAAAGACCGATCCGATATTGCGACGTAGGTAAGGGATCTTCCAGGCCGACAACGCCGCAATGTCTTTACCCGCCACGTAGATCCGCCCCTGTTCAGGCGACTCCTCCTTGTTGACCAGGCGCAGAAACGTGGACTTACCCGATCCCGATGCCCCCACCAGGAAGACGAACTCGCCCTTCTCCACCTCCACCGAGGCGTCCTGAAGGGCCACCACGTCGCCTTTATAGATTTTCGAGACGTTTTCGAGCTTGATCATGGGGCGAAGTCAAGAATAACAGCGCACCACCGGGCGCTCGCGCCACCCCTGGTCACCCGTTGGCCCGACGCCACTGCAGATAGGCCTCCATGAACGGGTCCAGATCTCCGTCGAGCACACCGCCAACGTTGCCAGCCTCGTGGTCGGTGCGCAGATCCTTCACCATCTGGTAGGGCTGGAGGACGTAGCTACGAATCTGGCTGCCAAAGCCCACGCGCCGTTGCTCACCGCGAATACCGTTGAGTTCGTCTTCCCGGGCCTGTCGCTCCAGATCAGCCAACCGGACCTTGAGCATGGTCATCGCCTTCGCCCGGTTTTGCAATTGCGAGCGCTCGATCTGGCACGACACGATGATTCCACTCGGCCCATGGGTGAGGCGCACCGCCGAGGAGGTCTTGTTGATGTGCTGCCCCCCGGCGCCCGAGGCCCGGAACACATCCATCTTGATATCGGACTCGTCGAGCGTTACGTGGACCTCGTCGTCATGGAGCACGGGAACCACATCGAGGGCGGCAAAGGCCGTCTGGCGCTTTCCCTGGGCGTTGAAGGGGCTCATCCGCACCAGCCGATGCACCCCCCGCTCAGCCTGCAGATACCCGTAGGCATACCGGCCCTTCACCAAGAACTCCACCGACGAGACGCCCGCCTCGGAACCGGGGGTAGACCCCTCCTCCTCCACTTCGAACCCTCGCCGCTCTGCCCACCGCACGTACATGCGGTAGAGCATCTCCGCCCAGTCCTGGGCATCGGCACCGCCCTCCCCTGCCTGAACCGTACAGAGCGCATCGCGCTCGTCGTGATCGCCCGAGAACATCGAACGCAACTCCAGCGCTCGCAGTTCGCTGTCGAGGCCCGCCACGATTTCCTCGATCTCGCCCTCTTGGCTGGCGTCGTCCACCTCGCGGGCCAACCCATGCAGCGTCTCGGCGTCTTCTAGCGATGCCAGCATCCGCTCGTAGAGTTCGATGTCGCCCAACACGACACTGAGTTCGCCGGTCACCCGTTTGGCTTCGTCAGCATCGTCCCAGAGATCCGGACGCGAAGCCTCCGTCTCCAGCAATGGTCGTCGCGCCCGCAACTGGTCGATCTTTAGGTAGACGGCCGCATCTCCTACCCTCTTGCGCGTCTCAACTAGCGCTTCGGAGAAATCCCGCATCGCTTCCGTTCACGCCTTGCCGTGGCACATCTTGAACTTCCGACCACTGCCACACGGACACGGCGCGTTGCGGGGAGTCTTATCCCAATCGGATTTCACCACCGGGCGCGCAGCGGCAGGCTGATCGGCCGAGGCGGTTTCGGCCATGGCCCCTCCCGCGCCACCCTCCTCGGGAGCGGAGTACTGCAGGTTCTGCACCCGTGGTTCCTCGCCGCCGACCGACAAGGCCGACTCCTCGGTGTCGCTGGTCGTCGGGGAAAAGTCGGTTCCGATAGCCGGAGCGGCCTGCGCCTGATCCACGGTGACTTGCACGTGCATCACGTAGCGCACGAGGTCCTGGGCCACGCCTTTCATCATCATGCCGAACATGTCGTAGCCCTCACGCTGCCACTCGGTGAGTGGATCGCGTTGGCCCATCGCCCGCAGGTTGATGCCCTCCTGGAGGTAGTCCATCTCGAAGAGGTGTTCCCGCCACTTCGTATCGATGATCTTGAGCATCACCTGGCGCTCCACCTGCCGCATGATCTCGGCGCCGAGTTCCGCCTCTCGGGCTTCGTAGAAACCGAGGGCATCGTGGGAGAGCAACGTTCGCAGGTCTTCCACGCGGTCGATGGCCGCTAGTTCCTCCACCAACAACAGCGACGGCCAGTAGGTGAGCAACTCCGTGTGGAGACCCGCCAGATCCCACTCCTCGTGATAGTCCGACACGCAATAGGTGCCCACCAACGCTTCGATGGCCTCGGGGAGATGCTCCGTGGTGATCTTGTCTCGAAGATCGGCCTCATCAAGGACCTGATCGCGTAGCGCATAGATCACCTTGCGCTGCTGGTTCATCACCTCGTCGTACTTGAGAACGTTTTTTCGGATCTCGCCGTTCTTTTGTTCCACGGTGGTCTGAGCCCGCTCAATGGCCTTCGATACCATCTTCGCTTCCAGGGGCACGTCGTCGGGCAGGGCCTTGCCCATCACCCAGTTGATGGCACCGGTGGCGAACAAGCGCATGAGGTCGTCTTCGAGCGAGATGTAGAAGCGGCTCTCGCCGGGATCCCCCTGGCGGCCGGCCCGCCCCCGGAGTTGGTTGTCGATGCGACGAGATTCGTGGCGCTCGGTGCCCAGCACGTAGAGGCCACCAAGAGCCCGCACCCGATCACCCTCCGCCTTGGTCTCATCCACGTGTTTGGCTTCCAACTCCTTGAGCCGGATGTGGCCTTCCTCGCTCAGGGGATCAACCTCTTCGAGGCGAAGCTCACGGGTGGCCATAATCTCCGGGTTCCCCCCCAGCACAATGTCCACGCCACGACCGGCCATGTTGGTGGCCACCGTGACGGCCTGGAGGCGCCCGGCCTGGGCCACGATCTCGGCTTCCCGCGTGTGCTGTTTGGCGTTGAGCACCTCATGGGAAATACCACGCTTTTCCAACATCCGCGAGAGCTTCTCGGACTTCTCCACCGAAATCGTGCCCACCAGGACGGGCTGGCCCGCCTCGTAACGCTCGGCAATATCGTCGACCACGGCGCCAAACTTGCCGTCTTCACTCTTGTAGATCAGGTCGCCCTCATCGGCCCGGGCCGCCACCCGGTTGGTGGGGATGGGCACCACCTGTAGGTCGTAGGTGCCGGCGAACTCGGCCGCTTCGGTGGCGGCGGTTCCGGTCATGCCCGAGAGTTTCTCGTACATGCGGAAGTAGTTCTGGAGGGTGATGGTGGCGAGGGTTTGGTTCTCCTCTTTGATCTTCACACCCTCCTTAGCCTCCACGGCTTGGTGGAGCCCTTCAGACCAGCGGCGGCCTTCGAGGATGCGGCCGGTGAACTCGTCGACGATCTTCACCTCGCCAGCCTGGATGATGTAGTCCTTGTCGCGTTTGAACAGTTCCTTGGCCCGCAAGGCGGCTTGGAGTTGGTGCACCAGGTTTTGCGCCACGCCGTCGTAGAGGTTGCCGATGCCCAGCAACTCCTCCACCTTCTCGATACCCGGTTCGGTGGGCGACACCGTGCGCTTCTGCTCGTCTACCTCGTAGTCCTCCTCGGGTCGGAGACTGCGGACAATGGTGGCGAACTTGTAATACAACTGAGCGGCGTCGGCCACGCGCCCCGAGATAATCAGAGGCGTGCGCGCTTCGTCGATGAGGATGGAATCAACTTCATCCACGATGGCGTAGCGAAAACCCCGCTGCGTTTGGCGAGCACGCGACATCGCCATGTTGTCCCGGAGATAGTCGAAGCCAAACTCATTGTTGGTGCCGTAGGTGATGTCGGCGGCGTACTGCGCTCGTTTGTAGGCGGGATCGCTCTCGCCGGGGATGATGAGGCCCACTTCGAGGCCGAGCCATCGGTGCAGACGGCCCATCCATTCAGAGTCGCGGCGGGCGAGATACTCATTCACCGTGATGAGGTGGGTGCCCTGGCCTCCCAACCCATTGAGGTACGCCGGGAGGGTGGACACCAAGGTCTTGCCCTCTCCCGTCTTCATTTCGGCGATCCACCCGAAGTGCAGGGCCGCTCCCCCGATCAACTGCACGTCGTAATGGCGCTGCCCCAGCACGCGACGGCCGGCCTCGCGTACCACCGCGAAAGCCTCGAGCAGGATGTCGTCGAGGTCTTCGCCCGCCGCCAGGCGACCACGAAACTCGGGGGTCTTGGCCTGCAAGGCGGCGTCGTCGAGTGCCTCCATCTCGGCCTCATAGGCCCCAATATCGGGCACAAGGGCCTGGAGCGCCTTGAGCTTCTTACCCTCTCCCGAACGGAGGATCTTGTCGAAGATAGTCATGAGGGCCCGACTCTACGACGCGTGGCGGCGCGAGCGGATGTCGAGCCGGGTGCCACTGCCGTGGAGACCGCCAGACGGAGGCCGGGACGCTAGCGGTCGGCCTCGGCGGCCCGGGCGTTGGGCACCGGGCGCGGGCTGTGGGTGCGCTGCACTTGCTTGGTCTTGATCTTGTGCAGTTGATTCTCCAGTTTCTCCACGGCGAGATCCACCGCCGCGAAGGCGTCAGTGGCGGCCACCCGACAGCGGACGTGATGGCCGCCCCCGTGCATGTCCACCTCGCACACCTCCTTGTCGGGGATGCGGGGGTTTCGCTCCTCGGAGAAATGCACCTCGGCGCGGTCCATGCCCCCCAGAAACCGGCCGAGGCGGCCGATCTTGTCGGTCGCCACTTCCCGAAGGGCCGGTGAAATGTCCATGTGATGGGCGCTCACGGTGATTTCCAAGGGCAGGCCTCCCGGTATCTCGCGGAACGCCCGACCGTAGCGCGCGCAGGCTCATCGCGCTCGCGCCACCACCAGGCCGTGCACCTCGCCGCAGCCCGCGGCTCGCAGCACCCGAGCCGCCGCCACCAACGTGGCCCCGGTGGTGGCCACATCATCGATCAGCAACACACACGATGGGATCGAGCCCGTCGCCCGAAAACCCGGATTCCGCCGCCGATCGCTCCGAGATTGGCCCGCTTGGGGGGGCCCCGGGAGCCGACGGAGGAGCGGTTGGCACCGCAGCGAGCGGCGGCGGGCCACCGCTCGTGCCAGCAGTTCGGCCTGGTCGAATCCGCGTTGCCGCCGGCGAGCGGCCCCGGTGGGGGCCCAGGTGACGGTAAAGGAACCTCCCGGGGGCACGAGGAGCGCGAGTCGGTTGGCCATCTCGGTGATCAAACCACGATGGCCGCGATTCTTGAGCGCGGTGATGAGAACCCGGGCCTCATCGTCATAGGCCATGAGCGCCCGGCAGGAATCCAGGCCCAGGGGGACAACCAGCGACGGCGGCGGGTGCATGGGGGCACCCTAGGCAGCAGGTGCGACAACCCCGGGGGGTCGAAGCGGACGCATCCGTCCCTTTGCGTAGATCGGAAGGGAAGATGAACCCGCACCACCCGCACCACCCGCACCACCCGCCCCGCGGCAAGGAGAAACCATGGCCACCCCGTCTGAACCCAACCGTCGCCGCACCCTGATCGCCGTTGGCGTGCTGGCCGTGCTCGCCGTCGGTGGGGTGGGAGTGCTCATCCTCACCGACGACGATGCCGACGACGGCGCCACCGCCGGCACAACCCTGGCCCCCACCACCAGCACAACCCTGGCCACCACCACCAGCACCAAGCCAGCCTTTGACCCGACCGTGGACCTATCCGTGCCGATCTTCCCGGACCCGGGATCCTCCCAGCGCTTCGACGACCCCGGGGCTCTCGTCACCGCCTGGGTCATCGTTAGGCTCGGCTTCTCCGCACCGGTAGTGGACTCCTTCGTCCCTGAACCCGGGAACCCCGACGCCGGTGACGTAGCCGTGCGCTCCTTTGCCGAAGGTGCCCCCACCCAGGTGCAAGTTCGCCGTCTCGCCGACGACACCTGGTTCGTGGTGGGCGCCCGAACCGACTCCATCCAACTCACCACCCCCGCCGTTGGCGCCACCATCGCCATGCCCCAGACTCTGGTTGGGATGGCCTACGCCCCCGAGGGCACGGTAGAGGTAGTGCTCTACGCCGATGGCGAAAGCGAACCCATCGGCACGACGGTGGTCACCGGGCGCGGCGACGGGGTGCTCGGCTCCTTCCAGGGCCGACTCACCTTCACCGTGCCCAGCGGAGTCCGGTACGGCTATCTCTTACTCCGCAGCACCGGCGGCGAATCCGGGGGCACCGTGGCCGCGCAAGCGGTGCGGGTCGGCTTCTAACCAGCCCGCCGCCTCGATACCCCCACCCGCTCGCCTGGACGACGCGTTGGGGCCCGTGGGCCAGGGGTAACTGGCCGAGGGCGGGTTCCCGACGCGCCATTAGCGGATGGAGCGGAAATCGAGCCCGCTAGTAGCGGTAGTTGTCGTGCTTGTACGGGCCCGACTCGGGAATGCCGAGGTAGTCGGCCTGCTCCGGAGTCAGCGTGCTGAGTTTTACTCCGAGGGCATCGAGGTGCAGCCGAGCCACCCGCTCGTCGAGAACCTTCGGGAGCACATACACGCCGAGGGGATAGTCCTCTGTCTTGGTGAACAACTCGATCTGCGCCAGTACCTGGTTGGTGAAACTCATCGACATCACGAAACTGGGGTGTCCCGTGGCGTTACCCAAGTTCAGCAGGCGACCCTCCGAGAGCATGATGATCGAGTGCCCATCGGGGAACACAAACTCGTGCACCTGCGGCTTGATCTCGACCTTGCGGACATCACTCTGACGAGCCAATCCAGCGATGTCGATCTCGTTGTCGAAGTGCCCGATGTTCCCGACGATGGCGTTGTGCTTCATGTTGGCCATGTGCTCGGCGGTGATGATGCCCTTGTTGCCGGTGGTGGTGATGAAGATGTCGGCGGTGCCCAGCACCGCCTCGAGGGTGTTGACCTCAAAGCCCTCCATCACGGCCTGCAACGCGCAGATCGGGTCGATCTCGGTCACGATCACCCGAGCGCCCTGACCCCGCAGCGACTGGGCGCTTCCCTTGCCCACCTCGCCGTAACCACAGACCACTGCCACCTTGCCGCCGAGCATCACATCCACGGCCCGGTTGATGCCGTCGATGAGGCTGTGGCGACATCCGTAGAGGTTGTCGAACTTCGACTTGGTAACCGAGTCGTTGACGTTGATGGCCGGGAAGAGCAACTGGTCGGCTTCGAACATCTGGTAGAGCCGATGTACCCCTGTGGTCGTCTCCTCGGTGACGCCCTTGATCTGGCTGGCGATGGTGGTCCACCGATTCGGGTCCTCGGCCAGGGATCGCTTCAGGGTGTCCACGATGACACCCCACTCCTCGGAATCATCCTCGGTGGCATCGGGCACGACCCCCGCTTTTTCGAACGCCACGCCCTTGTGCACCAGCAAGGTGGCGTCGCCGCCGTCGTCGAGGATCATGTTGGGACCACCGCCATCGGGCCAGGCCAACACCTGCTCCGTGCACCACCAGTACTCCTCGAGTGTCTCACCCTTCCACGCGTAGACCGGCACCCCCTGGGGGTTCTCGACGGTGCCCTCGGGGCCCACGGCTACCGCGGCGGCGGCGTGATCCTGGGTGGAGAAGATGTTGCAACTGACCCAGCGAACCTGTGCACCGAGGGCAGTAAGGGTCTCGATGAGTACGGCGGTTTGGATCGTCATGTGGAGCGATCCGGTGATGCGAGCGCCTCGGAGGGGCTTGCTATCGGTGAACTCAGCCCGCAGGGCCATGAGGCCAGGCATCTCAACCTCGGCGAGATCCATCTCCTTGCGACCCCAGGGGGCCAGTGCGAGGTCGGCGACCTTAAAATCCTGATCAGGGTGGGACATTGGTTCCTCCTGTGGACGCGCCACGGGCACGCCAAGCGGTTGTGGTTATGCGATGAGGGGCTGGCTGCCAACAAGCAGCACCCTGATCAGCCCGACCGAGAACAATAGTAGTGGTTAGGGGGCAAGCGCCGCTTTCAGGTCCACCAGCACCGGGATGGGTCCCGGATCTACCCCGGCGGCGGCGGCCATATGCAGGCTGACCAGGTCGGCCTGCACGATCAGGTCGAACAACTGGGCCAGTGCCCCCTCCCCCCGTGCGTTGATGTCTACGACCGCGTGCACGACCTCATCGATGATGTCGAAGGTGAGGTCGAAGCGACGGGCCACCTGCGGATGCTCGAAATCGTGGCGGAACCGCACGACCGTCATGATCTGACGGGTGACATCGCCGTGCTGGCCCCACCCGCAGATCTCGTTGTGACACAGCTCCGGGAGGCTGGCGGCAAACGCCGGGGCTTTAGCGTTCTCGTTCACCTGGCACTTGAAGCGATACGCCGCGACGGCCCCGAGCGCGTCGCCGCCGTAGGCCACCGGAATGGTGCGGCCGATCTCCCGGGCGATCTGTTGGGCCAGACCCCCATCACGAATCAGCTCGTCGCGACGACGAGCAAGCTGGGCCACGGCCTCGGCTACTTGCTGCGTAGCCCCCGGGAACAACCCCATCTGTTCCAAAACCATCAACGGCGGGATGCTCACCGCCCCGATCCCGGCGCGGGGCATGGGGATGTCGGGCAAGGCAATAGCGGGCGCATCCCATTCGACGGCTAACGCCGCCAGAGCACCGCCGCGCGATAGCACCACCATGTGGGCACCAACCTCGGCGGCGGCGCGAGCCGCGGCGAGGGTTTCTTCGGTGGCCCCCGAGTAGGAAATGGCGAAGCACAACGTGCCCGGCCCCACGAACGCCGGGATCTCATGGCCCTTGACCACCGTGACCGGCACGGACAGGAAGGGACCGGCGATGGCCCTGAGCACATCCCCGGCGATACCGCTGCCCCCCATGCCGAGCACCACCACGTTCTGAACTGTTTGGCGGTCCGGGAGACCAGTGACCCCCGCCGCCAACTCGGCGGCCTCGGCCACCTGATCCGGTAGCGCCGCCGCCAAGTCGAACATACCGACGGAATCGAGAAGATCGCCGCTCATCAGGACCTACACCTCGAAGGTGGGCCGGATGTTTTGGGCCTCCGCTTTGGCGAGGAGCCGATCGTGCTCGGCCTCCACCACCGTCTCCGCTTCATCCACCAGCATGATGGGGATGTCGTCTTTGATGGCGTACCTCCGCTGGAGCCGAGGGTTGTAGAGGGAGTCCTCGTCGGTGAAATAGAGCAAGGGGCCCTTATCGTCGGGGCAGGCGAGAATCTCGAGTAGTTGTGGGTCGAGGGCCATGGTGGATCTCCTTGGATAGGGCTAGGCGGGGGCGGTCAGTGGAACAGGGCCAGAACTTCGGCCACGCGCTCGGCACAGGATGCCTCGTCGGGCGCCTCGAGGTTCAGTCGAAGGAGTGGCTCGGTGTTGGACGGGCGGAGGTTGAACCACCACGCGCCCTGATCCACGGTGAGGCCGTCGAGGTGGTCTTGGTGGTCGGTGGGATAGTGAGCGGCAACGCGGGCGATCACGGCATGGGCATCGGCGACCACCGTGTTGATCTCGCCGGAAGCGGCGTAGCGGTCGAATGGTTGGCGCAACTCCGAGAGGGGGACGCCAGCCTGGGCGAGTTGCTCCAAAACAACCAGCGCCGCGATGGACCCCGAATCGGCCCGGTAGTTGTCTCGAAAGTAGTAGTGCGCCGAGTGCTCGCCCCCGAAGGCCGCACCCGTCTCGGCCATCACCGACTTGATGAAGCTGTGCCCCACCCGGGTGCGCACCGGGATGCCACCGCGCTCGCGCACCACCTCGGCCACCGCCTTGGAGCAGATGCAGTTGTGCAGGATCGTGGCACCGGGATTCTTCTCGAGTACACCGGCCGCCACGATGGCGGTGGTGAGCGAACCAGATAGAGCCTGGCCCTGATCATCCACGAGGAACACCCGGTCGGCGTCACCATCGAAGGCCAGGCCCACATCGGCGCCCACCTCGAGTACCCGGGCCTGTAGGTCGCGGAGGTTTTCGGGCTGGATGGGATCGGCGGGATGGTTGGGAAAGCGGCCGTCGAGTTCGCCGTAGATGATCTCGAGGTCCATGGGGAGGCCCTCGAACACTGCGGGCACCACAAGGCCCCCCATGCCGTTGGCGGTATCGGCCACGATTTTGAGCGGTCGTAACGCCGCCGTATCCACGAAGGACCGCACGTGATCGGCGAAGGCGCCAAGCAGGTCGAGTGACCGGTATCCGCCTCGCGGGCCGGCGGCTGGCGGTACCCCTGCCTCCACCATCGCCTTGATGTCCCCCAGGCCCGTGTCTTCGCCAATCGGGGCGGCACCGGCCAAACACATTTTCATGCCGTTGTACTGGGCCGGGTTATGCGATGCCGTGAACATCACCGCGGGCGCATCAAGCGAGCCCGCCGCGAAATAGACGAGGTCGGTGGAGGCCAGGCCCACATCCACGATGTCGAGACCCTGCTCCTGCACTCCCAGGGCAAAAGCAGCCGCCAAGGCCACCCCCGACTCGCGCATGTCGCGGCCCATGATGACCATGCTGGCCCCGCCGGGCCGGCTGCTCACAAAACGGGCAAAGGCGCCGCCAACGGCGTGAGCCAGGGTCGGGTCGAGTTGATCGGGGGTGATACCCCGAATGTCGTAGGCCTTGAAGATGACATCGAGATCAGGCATGAAGGCTGCACCCTACCGGGGACCGCTAGGCCACGGAGGACTCCAGAACCCCCGACGGAAGCTCATAGACACCCGCAGCCGACCACCGGCGAATGCGCCAGATGTCGCGAATGAGGCGGGCCGTGTCCCGGACGAGCTGCACGGTGGAGTGCTCCGGGCTCCCGAGATGCACCGGCACTTCGATCAGCGAGAAGCCGTACCGTTCCACCAGGTGCAGTAGCTCGATGTCGAACGCGAAGCGGTCGACTCGGGCCACTGAGAAGATGGTTTTGGCTACATCGGAGCGAAAGGCTTTGAGGCCACACTGCGTGTCATGGGGATGACTCAGCAGCACTCCCATCGCCAGCAGGTTCACCACCCGACTGCCCACCCCCCGCAACCAACCGGCACCGTCTTCGACCACCGTGTCGGGGTGTCGGCGGCTCCCCACCGCCACGTCCCATCCGGCCTCCACCTCCCGCAGCACGTTGCCAAGTTGGTCGGGCGAGTACGCCAGATCGGCATCGGTGAAGGCGATCGATCGGCCCCGCGCTACCGCCACGCCAGCACGAATGGCGGCACCTTTGCCGCGATTTTCCGGAAGCACCAACACCTGATCGGCCCCGCCGACCAAGGCGGCATCGGCGGTACCATCCTGAGACCCATCGTCGACCACGATGATTTCCAGGCCGCCGTCAACCCCGATCCAAGCCAGCGCGGCACGGATGGCACCAATGGTGCCCCCGATACGAGTCGCTTCCCCCAGGGCGGGGATGATGACCGTCGCCCGCATCTGCCCCGGGGCCGGGGCCCGGGGCACCTGCTGGTGGAGCGCCCGTCGCACCGCGCCGAGGAGCACCGCCCGATACAGGACTAGCCGAAGCACGCCGGCCATGGACAGCGACACCAACTTGGCCGCCACCAGACCGCCGGTGGTCTCGAAGCCATGGGCGGCGAAGAGCGACCGCAGGACCAGCACATCCAGGGTGCCCGCCAGCAACGCCACCACCACGAACGCCGCCGGGAACCGCACCCAACGCACGTAAGGGTCAGACCGAAACGTGAACGACGAATGCAAGACGTAAGAGAGCACCGAGGCCACCGCGATGGCGGTCGCGTTAGCCACCACCAGAATCCAGCCAAGTCCTTGACGGAAAAACACCAGCAAGCCGATGTCCACCAGCGTGGGCACTACGGCCACGAGCAGGATGCGGAGCGGACGCTGCGTCATGGTTGGCTCATTCGGTGCGCTTGAAGTGCCCCGGGGTCGCCGCAGGAGGCTCGTCTTCCTTACGACCCAGCGGCACCAGCGGCGGCCGAACGGCCAGCAAGATGACCAGACCCACTCCCACCGCGGTGATGGCGTAGGCGACGTACTCCACTGGCTCGCGCCCATAGGTCAGTTCCACCTGCGACGACGACGGAATCACCACCATGAGGTTCGGCGCCACCCGGTACGGGCCCGAGCCACCTCGCACCCGCCAGTTCGGGAAATACGAGGCCTTGACCAGCACCGGAACCCCCACGGTGTCGACGTCGAAGGAGATCGTGTTGGTGCCGGCCTTGGCGTCACTAACCACTACTGGCTCCAACGGCCGCTCTTCGGGGTCAAACCCCGCCGCCAGGAGAGGCCAAGGGCGCCTACGCGGGGTCTCCACGCGCTGCCACTCCGGCGGGCCTGACGTGGCCAGCATCACGTCCCACTGATCAGGATCGGTGAACCAGGCGACCGCCGGGCCCGCGCAGGCACCCACGGCGTCGCGTGACCCACAGATCCATTCCGTGTGATCACCGCCCCCTTCCTCGAGTACGGCCGGCTCATTCACGAGCGACGTAACAAGATCCGAGTTGGCCACCAAGAAAATCGCCCAGGGCCCCGACGTGGCGACCTCGGTCAGGTCGGGGTGAGCCCGAGCCGCCTGGGTGGCCTGCAACGACGAGGAGAGGTAATACCGCACCCCCATGAGTTGCAGGTGCTGCACCCCCTGATCGAAGTTGAACCCGTCGTAGGGCATATCGCGTTGGGCGGCACTGGGCGCCGCCGACAACTCCACCTGGTTCAGGAAGTGAAACGGGGTAGTAGCGGAGGACTCAAAAAACAGGCCCTCCATTGATCCGATGCAGCCATCAGTCCAATGTGGCAGAAGCATCAACGCCATCGGTGTGCCGTAACGATTGAGTTCCTTCTCGTACTCCCAGAACGCCCGGCCGCACCCGTGGTCCCGACCCACCTGGTCCATCGTGGTGATGAGATCTCGATACTCGCCGTAGGCGCCCTTGGCCTCGTAGCCCGAGAAATTCCAGCGCGCCCAACCGCCCACGAAACTGTCTTTGCCCGCCGGGTTGGTCAAGCCCAACCAGGTGTAGGAATTATCCGCTTTCGTTGAGCCACCCGGCAAGGAACGCAGGGGCAGGCTGAGCATGACCAGCCCGAACAACAAGACCACCCCGGCGAATGCCGCGCTACCCCACGGACTCGGCCGATCCGGATCACGGGCGGCGAGTACCGAGATGGTGCGGCCGATCTCGGCTACCCCCACCGCGGCGAGCAGGTACACGCACAGGTAATAAAACGGCAGTAACCGCGCGTTCCAGAGCCGCGCTTGAGGCAGGAACACAAACGCCGCCCCCATCACGACCGCCAAAGCGGCCAGGATCAGGCCGAAGCGCACCCGGAAGAAGATCGACAACACGAAGCCCAGCAACGCCAACGCCAGTACCCAGCGAAGGTCATCCGGGGACCCCACCGACGAACGGGGAATCAGGTACTTCCAGTACGTCTCCCCGTTGAAGGTGAACAGCGCCCCCGACAACGATCTCAATCCGTTCTCGGCGGTGGGTCCGGGCAGTTTTACCCAACCCATGTCATTCACGTACGCCCGTTGCCAGACGAAGGGCAGAACCCAAAACGCCGATAGCGCACCGGCCACGGGCAACACGGTGACCATCCAGCGAAAGGCCACCGAGTTTCGCCAGAAGCGCACGGGCGCCGGGCCGTCTGCTCGTGCTCCGGTGCAGGCCCGCCACGCATCGCCGAGTACCGGAGCGGCGAGGATGACGGCGGTACCCGCCAGGGCGAAGAAGGCCGGAATGAGGTGGCACAGCCCGGTAAGGGCCAACAGACATGCCCCCATCGCCCGGTAGCGACCCGTGCGCGCGCCCCGAATCACTACCCCGAGATACAGCATCGCCAGGGAGAGGCTGATCGAGAAGGCGAACTCCCCGGCGAGGGTGGAGGCGATGTTGCCGCCGTAGATCGAGAAGTTGCGGTCGAAGAGGAAGAACAGCGACCCCACCGACAGCAACGCCGGGCCGGGGAAGCGCAGATCGGCCAGCCGACCAAAGACATAGACCGCCACCGGCAGGCTGGCCACCCCCAAGATGGCGACCATCTTGAAGGCAGTGCCATAGGGAATCTCGACCCCCACCACCACCACCAGCATCGCCACGGCTACCAAGATCCGGCGCCGCCAGCCCGACCCCGCCCGCCATGCCGCTACTGCCACCCCGGCCGCGGCGGCGAGGGGGATCAGCATCGCCCACCCGCCGACGATCCCCACATCAAGGGCCACGATCAGCAGCGATGGGACCACCATGTAGAACTGATAGGCGGGGAAACCGGCGTACCAGTCTGGGGTCCAACCGGAGATCCGACCGGCGGGCAGGAGATAGTCACGCAGGAACGCCGGGCCCCACACGTGCGCCCCCATGTCCCCCCCTGCCGGTACGGCACTGGAGAGCACCAATTCCGGATGCAGGTTCGCCACCACGAACATGACGCAGGCCCCCACCACGAGCGAATCGGTGACACGGCGCGCCACAACCCCACGATCTTCCGGGGGCGAGTCTGGATCAGGACTCGCCGCGGTGTCTGTCTCGCCAGGGGGTGGCTCGCGGCGAAGGTCGTCGTCGTTGGTCGGCCCGTGCTCCGTCATCGTATCTATGGTGCCATCCCCGCGCTGGTCTGCGGCACTCACCCCAGCAAAAGCGCAAGAACGGTCACCATGTTGAAGGTGACATGGGCGGCAATGGCGGGTCCCAACCGACCCGAGCGATAGGCCAACCAGCCAAACACCGCTCCGGCCAGCACGAGGGCGGGTAACTGGAGCCACTGCCCATGGCTGGCCCCAAAGACCAACGCGGTGACGCCGATGGCCGCCCACGGCGGGAAGCGGCGTTTGAGGAAGGCCCGCTGCATGAGACCCCGGAAGAAGAGTTCCTCAAAGATCGGGGCCATCACGCCGACGATCAGGATCAGCAACACAGCACCGCTCAGGCCATCGGCGCGATCACCCAACGCACGGGCGGGCTCCGCGAGATCGCTGGACGATTTGCCCATGAGTTCGAGAATCGGCCAGTAGAGGATGACGAGGATGGGCCACTGCAGCAGTGCCCCGATGATCCCTCCCCGCCAGAGATCGCCCCAGCGGACTTGGAAACCCAGGTCCGTCACCAGGCCATTGCCCTTGCGGTTCGTTATCACGAACGGGACGATGAAGAACGCGAACGCCAGACCCACCTGGAGGAGCGCCACCACCTCGAGGGGAAGATCGTCCGTCGCGTCGCTGGCGTGACCCGTAGCGATCAGCACACCAATGGCGACCACCTGTCCGATCACTTGCACCAACAGCCACCCGACGAACGCATCGGGCAGACCCCATCTCTGCGTGGCGGGGTCGAGCCACCGCATCGGCTTGGCTGAGGTCATCACCATGAAAACTTACGAGGGTCTCTGCTACGGCGAAGAATTAGGAGGCGACGGCGTGAGACAGGGCGGCGGGATAACGCACGCGGCGATCGTGGCGGGCCCAGCCCCGCGGTACCCGAAGCCCGGAGGCGTGTGGGCCACAGAGGTCGTAGCGCATCGGATGAGCCTCGGTGTGCAGAGCCTCCACTAGGGCCGTGCGCTCCCCGTAATCGTAGGTGAGCGTTGCGGTAGCGGTGCTGTTGCACCCTGGCTTGGCGCACGTTCGACTACTCATTTTGCCACGCTATCGAGGCCGCGTCGCGAAGCCGTGGACCCCCTGGCGGTGATTCCGGCGACCCGGCCCCCTATCCTGTGGCTATGAGCCCCGACGGCCCTCCGCCGCCTCCCCCTCCCCCTCCCCCTCCCAATCGACCCGCAGGCGGAGGTCGGGGTCGCGGGCTCGCGGCCTCCGGTATTCCCAAGTGGGGAATCTGGGCCCTTCTGGCCATCACGCTGATGATCGTCGTGCTGCCAAACTTTCTCACCACCAGCACCTCCAACGACCTGGCCTACTCGGACTTCATGGCCTCGGTGAGGGACGGCGAGGTAGAAAGCGTCGATATCGACAACACCAACGGCGACATCGACGGCACGCGAACCGACGGCACCGAGTTCAGCACTACCGGTCCGCTTGATGGCGGTATCCCCGAAGCCGACCTCGCCACCTTGCGGGAGCAAAGCGTGGAAGTGGAGTACAAGACGCCTACCCCCGGGTTCCTGGTGAGCCTCCTCCCCTTCCTCATCCCGGTGGCGATCTTCGTAGGCTTCTTCTGGTTCATGCAGCGCCGAGCCCAGAGCCAAATGGGCGGCGTTATGTCGATCGGGCGTTCGAAGGCCAAGACCTACTCCGAAGAGCGGCCCGGCACCACCTTCGCTGACGTGGCTGGCTACGAGGGGGTAAAAGAGGAAGTCACCGAAGTGATCGACTTCCTCAAGAACCCCACTCGTTTCGCCGAGATCGGGGCCCGCATTCCCAAGGGCATTCTCCTGGTAGGCCCTCCGGGCACCGGCAAGACACTCATCGCCCGGGCGGTGGCCGGCGAAGCGGGCGTACCGTTCCTGTCGGTCACCGGATCGGACTTCATGGAGATGTTCGTAGGCGTCGGGGCGAGCCGCGTGCGAGACCTGTTCCAGAGCGCCCGCAAGATGGGCAAGGCCATCATCTTCGTGGACGAGATCGACTCCATAGGCCGCAAACGCGGTGCCGGCGTCGGAGGTGGTCACGACGAGCGTGAGCAGACGCTCAATCAGATGCTCTCCGAGATGGACGGCTTCGAGGCCACCGAGGGCATCGTGATCATCGCCGCCACCAACCGGCCCGACATCCTCGATCCGGCCCTTCTGCGCCCGGGACGCTTCGACCGCCAAGTGGTGGTGCCCCTCCCCGAGGTCAGCGAGCGGGTGCACATCCTCGAGGTGCACTCCAAGTCCAAGCGCATGGCCCCCGACGTCGACCTCAACGTGGTTGCCCGCGGCACTCCGGGAATGTCCGGAGCGGACCTCTCCAACCTGGTGAACGAAGCGGCCCTGTTTGCGGTGCGCGACGGCAAAGATCAGATTTCCCAGCACCACTTCGAACTGGCCCGAGACCGAGTGCTGATGGGTGCTCGTCGCGACTCGATGGCTTTGGCTCACCGCGAGAAGGAAGCCATCGCCTACCACGAAGGGGGCCACGCGGTGGCCGCCGCCGTGCTCACCCATGCCGATCCCGTCCACAAAGTGACGATCCTCCCCATGGGCATGGCTCTCGGGGTCACCCAGCAACTACCCATGGATGATCGCCACATCTACCGACAGGATTACATCGAGGACAGCCTGGTGGTGCGCATGGGGGGCCGTATCGCCGAAGACCTCGTGTTTGGAGTGATTTCCACCGGTGCCAACAACGACCTCGTGGGGTCCACCGAACTCGCCCGCCGCATGGTGCGCGAGTGGGGTATGTCCGAACGGGTCGGCCCGATGGCCTGGGGGTCCCAGGGGGCCGTCTTCCTAGGCGACGATCTCATGCAGACCCGGGACTACTCCGACGAAACCGCCCGCGTGATTGACGAGGAGGTCGAGCGAATCCTGCGCCAGCAAGAACAACGGTGCCGCGAGACGCTCACCGAACACCGCAACGCCCTCGACCTAGTGGCCCGGGCCCTACTGGAGCACGAGACGATCGACGGTCCGGAGGTCTACCGCCTGGTGGAACTCGGTCGGCAGGGCCGCACCGCGGTCGAGGAGTTTGGGCAATGGCAGGCCAGCGATGGCCGAGGCGAGTGCTCCGGCGCCTTTGGCGCCGCCCACGTGGACACCGAAGCCACAGGCGAGTAACTACCCCGTCGCTTCCGAGGGGCCGCAGTCACCGGGCGTCGAACCCGGAGAGCGGGCCTCGGCGACGGCGGCCCACAAGTGTGTGGCGCTGACCGGACCCAGGAAGCTGTGCTGCACCACCCCATCGGCATCCACGATCAAGGTGGTGGGCACCGCATCGATCTCGTAACGCTCATGTAAACCCCGCGCCGCGAGATACTCGAGTTCCTCTACCACCACCGCGGTGCTCTCCAGCACTGCGGCTCGATCCCATACTCCCGCGCACGCCTCGCAGGTGCCGGAGGTGAACACGGCCACCAGCCAGGGGGCGCCGGGGCGGGCAAAATCAGCCCGGTCCACCTGCTCGGGTACGCTGTAGCCCGTCCGAACGGGAACATCGGCCCGCTGACGCCGTTGCAACACCGCGGCGACGCCGAGCGCCACACCGGCCAGCACGAGGGCGAAGAGGACTCGTTCCATCCTCTGAGCATGCCGTCCCCCCGAGCCGTCGGCCACCCCAAAGCGAACCGGCCGCGCCGGCCCGCTAGCGGCTGAAGGGTTCGGGCACCACTACATCGACCGCCAAGGGGATGCCCATCGACTGCGAAATGCCCCGGCCGTTGATGCGATAAAGCCCACGTTCGGCCACCACCGGACCATCGGCCTGCACCACCACCGCCAAACGTTCCAAGTTGGTGTGCTCGCTGAGCCTCACCGTGACACGGCCCCCCGGCGGAATTTCGAGACCCTGTAACCCCGACGGGGCGAACCGCCGACCACCGGCAAAGGGGGCCACGCTGAAGGTGACGATTTCCTCGCTCGACGCGTTGAACACGGTGAGGAACTCCTCGCGCTCCCCTTTTACGATTCCGCCCCCCGCGAAATACCAGGTAGGCGCCGCCACAGGTGAGCCCAGCGTGGCCCCCACTCCGAGGGTGGAACTGCCCGAGGAAACGATCACCCGTTCGGCGGTAATGGGTACGCCGTTGAGAGACCGAACCACCGCCGAGTGGGGAGCACCGAGGGGAACTCGCGGTGGATTATCCGGACCCGCCAGTGGATCGGGCAACGACACGATGGCAAAGCGGCCCGGTAAGACCGTGAGCTCGTAGGGCTCGGGCGGGGCGCTGGCCTGGGGATCCTCGAGGCGGAACTCCACCTCCACCTCGGCAACTTCCTCACTCGGGTTGAACACCACAATCTCCTCGCGGATCCCTTCGGCAATGTTGCCATCGGGGAATATCCAGGTATCCGCAGGCACCGGAGCACCGAGGCCGAGGGTGATCCCTTCGAGGTCGTCGTCGTCGTTCCCCCCGAAGAACTGGATGCGATCCACCACCAGCGAACCGCTACGCACGGTGACCTGGGCGGAGACCTGCGCCTTACGTTGTGCTCCCCCCGGATCGTCGACGTAGGCGCCGACCACACTGCGGCCCGGCACGATGAAGTTTCTAAACCGCAGCGTGTCGCGGGCTCCCTCATCAGTGGCAAAGGCCACATCCAGCGAGGCATCCCCAGGGAAAGGGTTCATAAACACCAGGAGTTCGCGAGCGCCCCGGGCCGTTACCCCCCACGGGAAGGACCAGGAGGTGGCGGCGGTGGTACTGCACGCGGCAGTAGCCCTTCCCCCGCCGGAGCTGGTGACCTCGTGTTCAACCACTACCTGCCCACCGTTTATCTCCACTACGGCCCCTGCGAGTGGTGCCTTCACGAGGGTGGACAGCGGAAGTTCCACCCGGCTGTACGGGGGAAGCTTCACCTCGGTGGGCACGATGGGGGCCGGGGCGGTGGTGGGAACCGGCACGGTGGTCGTGGTGGGGGCGGTCGTGGTGGTGGCACCGCCAGGATTCACGTTGCCCGGGATGATCGCGGGCGGCGCGAAATCACCGGCCACCGCGGTGACCGTGGCGGTGCGCTCCTCATCGGTCGGATTAGCCATGAGGAGCACATGGTTGGCCACCCCGCCTTCGGTGGCACTCCCGCCAGCGCAGTACCAGGTGGAACTGAGGCTTCCAGGCGGGGCCGCCGCAGGGATCGCCGTACCTGCTGTCACCGCGGTGGCGCCAGTGTCATCATCGGAAGCGGGCTGGTCCCCTCCCTGCAGCACGAGACCTCCCGCCAGGACACCGCCGAGAATGACCAACGCCGCCAGCCGTCCCCCCCTCATAACAGCACCGAGCCCTGGTCGGTCGCGGGAGCCGCACCGGTGGGCCGCTCGGTCCGCACTTCCAGGCGACGCCGCAGCAGCGAGCGCACAACCCACAACCACGCCATCACCTCGAGGGCCAGCAAGCCATAACGCACCGGGGAGGTGACATAGCGCAGCGTGGCGTTACCACCGGAGGGCACCGCGAAGGAACTGGCCCAGCCAAAGGGCTCGGTGCGCTTCGTCGCCGCACCATCAACCTCGAAGACCCAGTGTGGCGAGGAGGCCGCTGATTGGAACACCGAGGCATCGTCGGGCACCGGGCCGGAGCGCTGTTGATAGCCGTCGTTGGTGGGAAGGGCCGGCGCCAGGCCCGACAGATCCAGACCCAGGGCGGCGTCGATCCCGCCATTCACCGGGAGTGTGGTGCCGGGGGGCAGTATCGCCAACGGGGGCACGAAGGCCTCGTTGCGGTACACCGTGAGCCCGGCGGGAATATCGATCCGAACCAAGTCGAGTTGGGCCGCTAACGAAGCCGAGAACTCGGCAGGCACCGGTACCAATTCGGTGCCAAAAGCCAAGGGGGCGAGCGCTTCGGGCACCACCAGATACTGCACCCCCATCGGACCCAATAGCCGGCCCAGGCGCGTCGTCTGCCCCTCCCGAGCCAAGTCGAGAGCGTCGGCAATCAACCCGGTGGGACCATCGTCGGAACCAACCCAAAGATCTTCCAGCCCGGGCGCTCCCCCGCTGGTGGTGCCGTAACCCAGACCGTCGTCGAGGCGCCAACTACCCAACGGCAACACGGCGGGATCGCCCACCCACAGCACCCGGAACGGGGCCTGATCGTTTTCGGTGTCGATGAACCGCAGCGCTTGCTGATGGTCGCTGGGCGGCATGAACCAGCGGCCGTTGAACGATGCGCCGAGCACGGGGATAACCCCCGCGACCACCGCCATTGCCGCCGCCGCCGAGGCCACCTGGCGCCAACCGAACCGATAGCCAGGCAGATCCACCTCGAAGGCGGCCACACCCATGGCCACCGCTAACGCCAGGCCGATGGCGGCCGGCGCAAGCAACACCTCAACCGGCGGCAAGGCGATCGGCGCGTTCCCCCGCTGCGCCGCCCACGCCGCCGCAAACGACGCCACTGCCAACGTCCACCCCCGCACCGCCCAGGCATACCGGGGCCCCCGGCCGATGAGTAGCGGCAACAGGGCCGCCACGAGGAACGACCAACCGATGGGCGCACTCCCTAACGGACCCACCTGGAAACGCAACAGCGCGGCCAGATCGGAGGGGACCGCCGCCCGTTCAGGGCCCACCAACGCCGACAGGGACCCACCGGGACGGACAAAACCCAGGCTCCAGGGAAGATGGAGGGCGATCGCCAGGCCGGCGCCGCCCAGCGCCGACAACAAGATGCGGCGATTTCGCTGCGCACCCATAGCCAGGAGACTGCCGATCACTAGCGCCAGCGCCATGGCCACCACGATCAGCGGGGCCACCGGCAGCAGCGCCGCCAGTATCGCCGTAACCAGACCGATCCCCAGGATGTGTCCGCCCAGAGATTGTGGACGCCACCCGGGACCGGCGGCTCCACCGGCGGCGCCGAAGGGCGAGAGTTCACTGGCCCGGGCCAACATCCCCAGCAACGTCGGAGCCGCCGCGTACAGGCCCAGCGCCCCCCAACGCCCGTTGGCCAGCGCGTTGTAGGGCAAAGGATTCGTGACGTAGACCACCAGGCAGGCGATCTGGGCGTAACGCGATCCGATGGGACCGGCGAGCCGATAGGCGCCCAGCGCCCCCAGGGGGATGAGGCCAATGATCACGATGGTTCGAAGCAATCCCATCGCCCCGATGACGGTGAAACCGGCTCCCCCAAGCAACCCCAGGGCGGTGGGGGTGGGCGAGTCGGAGCCCAAACCGGCAGAGCGCCAACCACCCGCCCAGACCCGCACCAGATCAACCGGCGACGATGCGAACCGCACCATCTCCCCAATAGCGGGAACCCCGCGGGTGATGAGGTGCCGACTACCCACCAGTAACACCAGTGCCACCGCGGCCCCTGTCCAAACCGACACCCGCAACGAACCGGACCGCCAGGCCCCCGCCATATCGCGACTGCCCCGAGCCAGGTCCGTGAAGCGGTCACCGCCTCTTCCGATCTGCCCCCGCAAGAACTGGCTCACCCGCGCGCTTCCCCGCACCATCGAGCGACCAACCTGACGGTCGCTCACGTGACGGAACCCCTTCACCTGTTGGCGGGCGGCGTGCAATGCCCGCGGGCGGCGCAGGTTCCATGTCCAGGCGAACACCACATCCCCGGCCCGCTTTCGCCGACCCGCCAACAGCGAGTAGGTGATCTCCAGGAAACCGATCAGGATGATCTGCGGGAGTGTCCGCAGGAGCGCCAGCGGGCCGTAACACGTCAGCAGAATGTGGAGGCGGTGACGGGCCTGCAATCGGCGCCGCTCATCCAGTCCCCGGGTTAGGGCGAGAATGTCGCCGTGGCGCGCCACGGCGACCGGGGCAATCACCACCCGAGCTCCCGCGATCTGCGCTCTCCAGCACAGGCTCACGTCATCGAGGAAGTCGTCGATGCCCTCGTCGAACCCGCCGATCTCATCGAAGAGGTCGGCTCGCACCAAGCTGCAGGCCCCGGGGACGGTGAACACGTCGCGCACGGCGTCGTGTTGGGATTGATCCAACTCACCACGCTCAACGAGCGGTATGCCAAAGCCGGCATGGTCCATTCCCTGACCAACCTGAAGGAGGCGATGCGGGTCGTCCCAATCCACCAATTTCGGACCCACCACCGCAGCGTTCGACCGAAAGGCTTCCTCCACGAGGAGCCGTATCGCACCCGGATCCGGGGCCACATCGTCATGGCAGCAGAAGTAGAAGCCAGCTCCCTCCACCAACCCCAGCGCCTCGTTGATCGACGCACCGAACCCGTGGTCGTGAGCGAGTCTGTACACGAGAGCATCCGGGGCCGCCTGGGTCACCCGCTCCTTCACCGCAACGGCACTGTTGGCGTCCACCACGAGCAACGACAGGTTCGGGTAGTCCTGGGCGACCAGGGCCGCCAGGACCTCCTCGAACCAAGCCCCCGGATCGCGCGCGACCACCACGGCAACCACGGCTGGAACAGGGGGTGTCGTGTCGGGGATCGCGTCAGCAACTGCATCATTGCTAGGGGGCGTAGTCTCCACGGTTGTTCAATAATAGGCCGCTCGACTCTCCGCCCCGACCCATCCCCGCTGGCCCGCGGCAGGGTTGTCCCGATTCATGAGCCACCAGTATCGTGAAAGGATGGATCGCCCCCAGATCGACGATGTGGCATCGATTGTGCAGGACATTGCCTACGTATCGGTCGGCCTCGGTGTCCTTGCCTTTCAGCGCCTGCAGGTGCGACGGCACGAGTTCGCCCAGAGTCTCGAGGGCCACTCAGACGACGCCCGGGGGACGCTTGGTCTCGTGGGGACCCTCGTGAACGGGCGGTTGAAACTGGTAGAGGAGCGGCTGAGCGCCGCTCTCGACATCACGCGTCGCTAAGCCACTCCCCTACGATGAGCCGGTGATCACACGGGTGCGAGTGGTGGTGCTGTGCTGGAACAACCAGGATGTCTTGCCGCGTTGCGTCGAACACCTCCTCGCCACGCAATGGCCGGTGGGGGAACTCGAGATCGTGGTGGTCGACAACGGCTCCCAGGACGGATCTGTGGACCACTGGACCGAGCGCTATCCCGACGTGCGCCTCATCCCAACCGGCCGCAACCTTGGCTTCGCCGCCGGCGTAAACACCGGTCTCCGCGATCTTGGCGAGGTGGAGGCCATGGCGCTGGTGAACTCCGATGCCTTCGTGGACCCAGGGTGGCTCTCCCCGCTCGCCGAGGCTCTCAACGCCGATTCGGCCATCGGGGCCGCCTCCCCCAAGATCCTCTTCACCACCCCCGACCCGGACGGCCTCGCCCGCATTAACAACGCTGGCAACGAAATCGGCTCCACCTGGGAACCCCGCGACCGTGGCTACGGCGAGACCGACTGTGGCCAATACGACCAAGCCGAAGACATCTGGGGGTGGTGTGGTGCCGCCGTACTGCTCCGCCGCCGCTATTTCGACGAGATCGGCCCCTTCGACGAAGGGCTCTTTATGTACTGCGAAGACGTGGACCTTTCCTGGCGGGGCCGACACGCTGGTTGGCGGTACCGCTACGTTCCGACCTCAGTGGTGCATCACCAGCACCGGGGTAGTTCCGGCGGCAAACGCACGCCCCTTCTCGATCACCTCAACCGTCGCAATCGCCTCGTGGTGGTGAGCCGACATGGTGGTGCCCGGGGGCGCGCCGTGGCCTGGAGCAGAGCGTTGGGCGGAATCGGCGCGGGCATCGGGAAGGACATCCTGCGTCCGCTCCTCCGCCGGCATCAGCCCGAGGTGGCCGGGGTCCGACGACGAGTGCGGGCCATGATTGACGCTGCTCGAATCCTGGGTGGCGGCCACCCCCCGTTGCCGTAAGGTCCAGGCATGCGAGCGCTGGTCACCGGAGGTCTGGGGTTCGTTGGTCGCCACCTGGTAGCGCATCTGCGCGCGATGGGTGATGACGTCACCATCGTCGACCACCACGGATCCGACGCGGTGGACATCACCAACGGAACCGCCGTGAGCGCCGCCGTCACCAAGGCCCACCCCGAGGTGGTGTACCACCTAGCCGGGTGGGCCGATGTGGGAGCCTCCTGGCGGGATCCGGTGGCGGTGTTCAGAGTGAATGCCGAGGGCACCCTGCACGTGCTGCGAGCCTGCACCGATGCCGGCGTGGAGCGGGTGCTCGCCGTGGCGAGTGCCGATGTGTACGGCGTGGTAGCCGAGGACGAACTACCCCTCACCGAAACATCCCCGCTGCGTCCCACCAGTCCCTACGCTGCCTCAAAGTTGGCGGCTGAGGCCTTGGCCCGGCAGGCCTTCCTCGGCAACGGACTCGGGGTGATCGGAGTGCGGCCGTTCAACCACCTCGGCCCCGGACAGTCAGAGCAGTTCGTGGCCCCGGCTATCGCCGCCCGTCTCGCCCGAGCCGAGCGCGACGGCACCCGCACCATCACCGTCGGCAACCTTTCCGCCCGACGAGATGTGACCGATGTGCGCGACGTGGTGCGGGCCTACCGCCTGCTCCTAGAGCGGGGCGAACCGGGCGAGGTATACAACGTCTGCACCGGGGTAGCCTTGGCCATCCAACGCCTGGCCGACCTACTCGTGGGCCTGGCTCGATGCCCGATCGAACTGGTCACCGACCCGTCGCTTCTGCGGCCGGTAGACCTCCCCGTCCTCCGCGGTGACGCGTCGAAATTACGGGCCGCCACCGGGTGGGAACCGGCCATCGCCATCGAACAAACCGTGGCCGACCTGCTCGATGACATGCGCGTCCGGGTGGGCGATGAAGCCATTCCGATACTGGAGGAAACTTGACGAACCGAGCGCTCATTACGGGCATCACCGGCCAGGACGGGTCGTACCTCGCCGAGTTACTCCTCGACAAGGGCTACGAGGTGGTGGGGATGGTGCGCCGCAGCAGCACCACGAACTTTGAACGCATCTCCCACCTCCAGGATCGCATCGAACTCGACCCCTATACATCCTCGGGCGACCTACTCGATGAAGCATCCCTCATCTCGATCCTCCGGGATTGCCGGCCTACCGAGGTGTACAACCTCGCTGCGCAGTCCTTCGTGCAGACATCGTTTAAACAACCGGTACTCACCGGGGAGATCACTGCGCTCGGCGTTACCCGTCTCCTCGATGCCATCCGCATCGTCGATCCCTCCATCCGCTTCTACCAGGCCAGTTCGAGCGAGATGTTCGGCAAGGTCCAGCAGGTGCCCCAGAACGAGGCCACGCCCTTCTACCCCCGTTCGCCCTACGGCGTAGCCAAGCTCTACGGCCATTGGATCACCGTGAACTATCGCGAGTCCTACGGCCTTCATGCCTCCAGCGGCATCCTGTTCAACCACGAGTCGCCACGTCGCGGGCACGAATTCCTGCCCCGCAAGGTCACCCACACGGTGGCCCGCATCAAGCTGGGACAGGCTCAGACCCTGGCCCTGGGCAACCTCGATGCTGAACGCGACTGGGGCTACACCGGTGATTACGTAGAGGCGATGTGGCGGATGCTCCAGCAGGACGAACCGGACGACTACGTGATCTCCACCGGCCAGACCCACTCCGTCCGCCAGTTCTGTCAGATCGCCTTCGAACATGCCGGACTGAGTTGGGAAGACCACGTAACGCTCGACGAGAAGTTCATGCGACCATCTGAGGTGGACCTGTTGATCGGAGACTCGACCAAGGCCCGGGCTGTGCTGGGCTGGGCCCCCCGCACCAGTTTTGAGGATCTCGTCACGATGATGGTCGACGCCGACATCGCCCTGCTGAGCGGCCGGCTTCGGGGGATCAGCTGATCACCGTCCTGGCCGGGGGCGTGGGGGCAGCCCGCCTGTTGGCCGGTCTCGTGAGGGTGGTCCCGCCCGCCGACATTACGGCGATCGTGAACGTGGGCGACGACGTCGAACTCCACGGCCTGCATGTGAGCCCCGATCTCGACACCGTGACCTACACCGTGGCGGGGGCTATCGACCCCGAACGCGGCTGGGGCCTCGCCGGCGAGACCTGGCATGCCATGGAGGCCCTCGGGCGGTACCCGAGCCCAGTGGCCTGGTTCAACCTGGGCGACCGTGACCTCGCCACCCACTTGTTCCGTACCGACCGGCGGCGCGCCGGCGCTCCGCTGTCGCAGATCTGCGGGGAAATCGCCCAGGCGTGGAATCTGGGCATCCATCTGTTGCCCGTCACCAACGACCGCCTCCAAACGAGGGTCACGATCACCGATGGCACCGAGATCGGCTTCCAGGAGTACTTCGTGCAACGGCAGCACTCGGTAGCGGTGACCGCCGTGCGCTTCGACGGTGCCGAAGCGGCCCGCCCCGCCCCCGGCGTGATCGAGGGCATCACCACCGCCAGTCGAGTGATCATCGCCCCGTCTAACCCTCTCGTGTCGATCGCGCCGGTCCTCGCCGTTGCGGGCGTCGAGGAAGCGGTTCGGGCCCGCCGGGCCGACACGGTGGCCGTGTCGCCGATCATCGCCGGGGCCGCGCTCAAAGGCCCCGCCGATCGACTTCTACGGGAACTCGGTCACGAGTCCAGCGTGGTGGGGGTGGCCCGCCTCTACGCTCCGATCGCCGCCACGCTGGTGGTGGACGAAGCTGACGCCGATCAACTAGATGCAGTGCAAGCCGAGGGGATCCGCTGTGTGGTGGCCCCCACAATCATGCGCGACGGCCCTAGCGCCGCCGCACTCGGACAGGTGGTGCTGGGCCTATGAGCCTCGAAGTATTTCCAATCCATGGGATTCCCGAGGTACGCCGCGGCGATGATCTGGCGGGCCTCATCGCGTCGGCCGAGCCCGACCTACGTGATGGCGATGTGGTGGTGGTAACCCAAAAAGTGGTGTCGAAGGCCGAAGGTGCCATGGCGCTGATTGATCCCGACGATCCCCGAGGCCACAAGGCCCTGGTGGAGGACGAGTCGGTGCGGATCGTTCGCCGTCGGGGTGAACTTCTCATCAGCGAAACCAAACACGGCTTCGTCTGCGCCAATGCGGGGGTTGACCTATCCAACGTGGACGAGGGCTGGGCCGCTCTGCTTCCGGTGGACAGTGATCGTTCGGCCCGACGCATACGCGATGGGCTACGCGCTGCGCTTGCGGTGGAGGTGGGAGTCATCGTGTCGGACACCTTCGGTCGCCCGTGGCGCCGCGGCCTCACCGACGTGGCCATCGGCTGTGCCGGGATTCAGGCAGTGGTGGACCTACGGGGTACCGAGGACTCCCGTGGCCGCATCCTGCAGGTCACGGAGGTATGCGTGGTCGATGAACTCGCCGGCGCCGCCGATCTGGTGATGGGAAAGGCCACCGGCGTGGCCGCCGCCGTCATTCGGGGCGTCGATCCGGGATGGCTAGGGCAGGGAAATGTGCACGACGAAATCGTGCGATCACCGCGGGAGGACCTGTTCCGCTAGGCCGGTGACTGGCGTCGATCCCTACCGGGCGCCGAACCAGCGCAGTACCTCAGCGGTACCCGTGGCCAGATCCGTCCACGGTTCCCATCCCAGGTGCAGGGCGGCCCGGCCGGGATCGAGCGCGCTGCGGGCCAGTTCGCCCGGGCGGGCAGGCGCCATCACCGCCGCCTCGGTGACCCCCGCCGCCGCCGCCATCGCCGCGTAGAGTTCATTCACCGACGTCTCCACGCCCGTGCCGATGTTGCAGAGCAGGCCACTGCCCTTCTCAGCGGCCCGGACAAAGGCGTCCACGGCGTCGTCCACATACACAAAATCGCGGGTCTGGGTGCCATCACCAAAGATCGTGCACGGTCGGCCATCGATCAGCAGACCCGCAAAAATAGCCACCACTCCGGCCTCACCGTGGGGGTCCTGGCGAGGACCGTAGATGTTGGCCATGGCCAACGAGGTGAACTCGATCCCGTGGATCGCCCGGTAGACGTTGAGATAATCAGTGACCACGCGCTTGGCTACGCCGTAGGGCGACGCCGGCTGCTGGGGATGCGACTCCTTCACCGGTAGGTCCTCCGGCGCCGGTTCCCCGTAGATCGTCCCGCCACTGGAGGCGAACACCACCTTACGAGTACCCGCGATGCGGGCGCCTTCCAGCACATTGATGCTGCCGAGCACGTTTACTTCGGCGTCAAAGGCCGGTCGGGCCACTGACACCCGCACGTCAGCCTGGGCGGCGAGGTGAAAGATCACCTCGGGTGCTCGGCGCCCGATGAGTTCCACCACCGCCGCTTCACGGATATCGACCTGATGGACCTTGAGGTCATGGGAACGGTCGGCTCGGGCCTCGGCCAGATTGGCCAGGGAACCGCTAGAGAGGTCATCGACCACCTCGACGCTATGCCCCTCGGCCAGCAGGCGATCCACCAGCGTTGATCCGATGAAGCCTGCTCCACCCGTTACTAGTGCCCGCATCCGCTCTCCTAGGTCTCTTCCGGAATCCTTACACCACTGAGCAAGGCCCCCGGTGGCACCACAACTTCGTCACCTACCACGGTGCCCGCTTCGAGCACCGCCCCCGAGCCGATCAACGCCCGGGCTCCAATGATGGCATCCCGCACCCGGGCTCCCGAACCAATACGGGCGCCGGGGAACACCACCGATTGCTCCACCGTGGCACCAGGGCCCACATGGGCACCGGAACCCACCACCGAAGTGACAACAGCACCTTCGACATGGGCCTGAGGGTGGACACCCGACTCCTGGGCGCGCCGACCGTTGAGCAGATCAAGATTGGCGGCCAGATAGGTCGTGGGGGTGCCCGCATCGATCCAGTAGGCATCGCCGTCGAGGGCGAAGAGCGTGCGCTCAGCCACCATGGCCGGAAACGTGACCCGCTCCACGTTCACCGGCCCGGCGGGTGCGATGCGATCCAGTACCGACGGCTCCAGCACATAGGTACCGGCGTTGATCCGGTTGGTGGGGGCTTGGTGACGGGGCGGTTTCTCAATGAAGGCAGTGACCCGCCCATCGGCCTCGGTGGGGACCACCCCAAAGGCGGAGGGATCCTCCACCGCGTGCAGCGCAAGAGTGCCCTCAGCTCCCGCAGCATCATGAAACGCCACCAGGGCCCCGATATCTAGATCGGTCAGCACGTCGCCGTTGACCACCAGGAAGCGTTCGGTGACTCCAGCATCTCGCGCCGCGAAGCGAATGGCTCCCGCCGTATCCAGCGGGGTTGATTCGATGGCGTAATGCAGCGCCACACCGGCGCAGCGTCCGTCGGGGTAGACATCCTGAAACGCATCCGGCCGATACCCCAGCGCCAGAACGGCGCGCTCCACACCGTGATCACAGAGGTGCTCAAGGACCCTCTCGATCATGGGCCGATGACCCACCGGGAGCATCTGCTTGGGCGTCGTGTTCGTGAGGGGGCGCAGCCGCGTACCGAAGCCCCCGACAAGGAGGACTGCCTGCACTAGCCCGCTGGGGTGGAGGGCGCCTGGGGAGCCACCGTGGTGGTGGTTTCACCCGAGCTGTCGGGAACCTGTGCCCCATCGGCAGCACCGAGAGCCTCCAGGTCCGCCGCCGTGGGGGGCTTGGGGATGTCGGCCTTGCTATCGCCATAGAAGATCGTGATGCCGCCACCGTCGTCGGACAAACGCCGGTTACCGAAATCGCCGGTGGTAATCACCGGTTGGGCAGCCTCATCGGACACGTTCTCCCAGTAGGCCATC
Source organism: Candidatus Neomicrothrix parvicella RN1 (assembly GCA_945898515.1). Classification (GTDB taxonomy): domain Bacteria; phylum Actinomycetota; class Acidimicrobiia; order Acidimicrobiales; family VFJN01; genus VFJN01. Next base: position 34,089 of record CAMDIH010000017.1, read on the forward strand.
CGAAGTTCGGGGTTGGTCACCCCTTCGCAGATGGTCTTGCCCTCTTCCACCGTTTCCCCACCGTAGACAAGTTTGCTGTCGCTGATGGAGACGTTCTGCGGCGGATTTCCAGAGCGAGCGTCGTCCAGGAAACGCTCAAACGTGGCATTCGCCCCTACGCCTAGTGACGAGAAGGGATGGAGGTGTATGACGCCATCACCGTGGGTGTGGACGCCAATTTTGCTTTCGAACTCGGGGATCGCTTCCCGGAACTCGCCACACACATTGATGCCGTAGGCGGTGTGAATGTGTTTGCCTAATTGCGGCGCGCCACCCATGTCCTGGCTGTTGCGCAGGTCACGGGAATACGTCACCAGCGACACGCCCAGTACGACGACGAGAATCAACACGCTGGGGAACAACAGGCTCCGAGGCTGCCGAGACGAACTGCTACCACCTGCTCGGGCTGCCCGGGAGACCTTTTTTGCTGACGATGCCTTGCCCATAGGATTTCAGACTCTACAAGGCCATGACCGCCGTACCCATTCAGGGCCGGGGCGTCAGGTCATCCGGGCGGCGCGGCGATACACCCCGGCTATCCCCTCCGCATTGGCCTCGGCCCCATAACGATCGGCTCGATGACGTCCCGCCGCAGCGAGTTCCTCCCGTTGGTCGGGGTGGGCCAGCAACGCGCTGATGGCCCGGGCCCACTCGGCGGGGTCGTCGGGGTCCACCAGCACACCGGCGTCGCCTACCACCTCGGCCAAAGCGGTGACGTTGGCCGCCACCAGCGCCACCCCACGCGCCATGGCCTCGACCGCTGGAAGCCCGAACCCCTCGTAGCGCGATGGCACCGCCACTACCGTCGCCAGGCCGTATAAACCAGCCATATCGGCCGAAGAAATACGACCCACCCGACGCACCGATCCGCTCAAGCCGAGCGCTTCGATCCGACCTCGTACCGCCGCCTCCTCGCTGCCCTCACCACCGGGCAGCACGAGGATCGCATCGGGGTGATGGACCACTACCACCGCAAACGCCTCCAGGAGGGTGCCGTGGTTTTTATGGGGGTAGGTGATAGCGGGGTAGAGCACCATCGGCCCAGTGATCGAATAGCGATTGCTCACGTCTGCAGGCGCGCTCACCACCCGGGGTACACCCACCCCGTGGGGCACCGCTACCACTCGCGCCGGATCAGCATCAAAACGCGAAATAACGGAGCGCCGCACGAACTCAGTGGGGGTAAGCACCAGCCGCGCCGCCCGCACCGCAGCCGGGATCGCCACCCGCAAGTAGGCCCGCTTAGCTGCGCTATGGGTGGCGCGGCGTTCGAGGGGTTGGAGATCGTGCAGGGTCACCACGCATGGGGAGCGGCGCCGCACGGGCACGGTGCCCCCCGCGTGGTGCACGACGTCCAGACCTCGACTACGGCGAGCCAGCCAGGTGGATTCGGCCAGGATTCTCCGAGCCCGCCGCCGCCCCGACCCCCGCCACACCTGCGTGGGAAAGGCCGCCACCACCTCCGGATAGGCGGCCGCAAAGGGCGCCGAGACAAACAGAACCACCTCGAGATCGGGTGCCGCGAGGGCCGCGAGGGCCAGCAGGCTCCCCACGGTGGACTCCTCGCTGCCGCCCACCTCGCCGGGCACGAGCCACAGCAGGTTGATCCCCACCTTGGTGGTCATGCAGTGCCCACCGCCGCGCGGTAGGCCGATACCAGAGCATCAGCGGTGCGATCCCAGGTAAAGGTGGCGGCTCGGGCCACCGCAGCATCCCGCAACTGATCACAGAGCGCGGGGTCATCAAGGGCCCGACGCAGGGCCCCGGCGATGGCGTCACAGTCCAGTGGGTCCACCAACAACGCGGCGTTTCCCGCCACCTCTGCGGTGGCGGTGTTCGCCGAGGTGACCACCACGGCCCCTTGCGCCATGGCTTCGAGCACCGGCAGACCAAAACCCTCACACAGAGACGGGTAGGCCACCACCGCGGCCGCCGCGTAGAGCGCATGCAGATCGGCCCGGGGTACGAAGCCCAAACGGCGCACTCCGGTCGAGGGAAGATCCTCCCCCCAGCCATCGGGGCCCACCACCACCAGGGTTACCCGGCTATCGCCGAGTCGGCGGTGCGCCTCGGTGAGACGGGCGAGGTTCTTACGCGGCTCCACCGTGCCGGCGAACAATACGAAGGGATCCTCTAACCCATAGACGGCGCGCACCCGGGCCACCTCGGAGGCCCCTACGGCCTCCACCGCGGTGGCCCAGGGGGTAATCCGAAGACGAGCATCGTCGATACCCGCCGTCTGGCAGTCTTGGCGCGTGGCCTCCGATGGGCACACCACGATGGCGGCTTCGTCCCGCACGATGGCCAGAAAGCGCGTAAAGACACGAACGCCCCGGGCGGTGAAGTGCGTGGGGTCGTGCAGGAAGTGCAGGTCGTGCACCGTGGCCACCAGCGGGGCAGTCGATGCTGGGGCCACATGGGCCGTGGCGTGCACCACATCGACCGGGCCCGTGGCCCGCTCCACCCGCGGAAGGCGCCACCGCTGCCACGAGTCGTAGAGGGCCAAGCGGGGCAGGGGAAGGGCCCGCACGGGAATCGGGGGCCGCCAAGGCAAGGGGGGCGGCTGCCGATGCCAGGCGCTCACGCCCACCTGCTCCACCCCACCGCGTTGGGCTACTGCGGCGATGGCATCCAAGGTGGCGCGGGCACTTCCGCCGGGCACTCGGTGCCAGCACTGCTCGAGGGTGACGGCAACTCGCATAGGTACTGCGAGAGTCTCCCATGAGAGCCGGTAGTGTCCGAAGCCATGCGCCCGCTCAGCCCTACCGTGGGCCCCTTGCGATGAAGGTCCTCGTCACTGGCAGTGCCGGCCTCATCGGCTCCGAGGCCGTCGAGTTTTTCGACGCGCTGGGCTTTGATGTGCACGGAATCGACAACAACATGCGGGCCAACTTCTTCGGGCCGGGCGGCGATACCACCTGGAACCGGCAGCGCCTTGAGGCATCCTGCCGGCGCTACACCCACCACGACCTCGACATCCGCGACCGTCTCGACGTAGAGAGACTATTTCAGCGCAACGCCTACGAATTGGTGATCCACGCGGCCGCTCAACCCAGCCACGACCTCGCCGCCCTCCGACCCTTCGACGACTTCGACGTGAACGCCGGTGGCACCCTGAACTTGTTGGAGGCAGCCCACCGCCACACTCCCGATGCCGTGTTCATCACCGTGTCTACCAACAAGGTCTACGGCGACAACCCCAACAAGATTCCGCTGAGCGAATTCGAGACACGGTGGGATTACGCCGACCCCGCCTTCGCCGAGGGTATCGCCGAGACGATGTCGATCGATGGCTGCCTACACTCGGTCTTCGGCGCCTCCAAGGTGGCGGCCGACTTGATGACCCAGGAATACGGCCGCTATTTCGGGCTCCGCACCGGCACGTTTCGAGGCGGTTGTCTGACCGGCCCGCATCACTCCGGCGTGCCCCTTCATGGGTTCCTCAGCTACCTCGTGCACACCGCCCTGATCGGCACGGACTACACGATCTTGGGCTACCAGGGGAAGCAGGTACGGGATCAGATCCACTCGGCCGATGTCATCGGTGCATTCTGGGCGTTTGCCCAGAACCCTCGGGCGGGCGAGTTCTACAACCTCGGCGGCGGCCGCCCGAACGCCGCCAGCATCCTCGAGTGCGTGGAACTCATCGCCGAGGCCTCCGGGGGCCGGCGCCCCACCCTCACCTACGACCCCACCCACCGGGTTGGGGATCACATCTGCTACTACACCGATATGGGGAAGTTCCGGGAGCACTACCCCGAGTGGGTGCAGCAACACGACCTACCGGCCATCGTGGACGAGATGGTGACCAACGCCATCGCGCACCTCGACTGACCAGGGGGTCACGGTGCGCCTCACGATTCTCAATCAGTTCTACGCCCCCGACATCAGCCCCACGGCCCAGATGGCCGCTTCCCTGGCCGAGCATCGGGCCGCCCGGGGCGACGAGGTCACCGTCGTTACCGGCCAAGCCGGCTACCTCGAGGGTCGCCTCGCCCGGCGCAGTGCCCCGCCACCCGGCCTGCGGATCCGCCGAGTCTGGACCCCCGACCTCGGCAAGTCATCTCTGACTCGGCGCCTCGGTGGTTACGCCACCTTCTCGCTCGGCAGTGCCATCCGCCTGGCCCTCCTGCCCCGCCAAGACGTGATCATCGCCATGACCACCCCTCCCCTAGTGGTGGTGGCGGCGGTGCTGCACCAACTTCTCCACCCCCAGACCCAGGTCGTTCTGTGGAGCATGGACTGCTACCCCGACGCGGCCGAACGTTTTGGCGAACTTAAGAGCGGGGGCGTGGCGAGTCGTGCGCTTCGCCGCCTCACCCGCTGGGCCTTTCGCCACCTCTCCGCCGGTGTTGTGCTCGACGGCGCCATGGCCGATCTCCTGAACTCGCAGTACGCCCCCCGCCCGGGAACCCCGCCCCTCCACCTCATCCCCAACTGGGAACGCCAGGCGCTGCTACCCAATCCCACCCCCGCCGACCCCGTGTGGTCGGGCTATAAGGCGCTGCACACCGACAACCGCTGCGTCTTGCTCTATCTCGGCAACACCGGCATCGGGCACCGGTTCGATACCGTGCTCGATGCGGCGGCGGAACTCGGCGACGAGGCCCTGTTCCTGTTCGTTGGCGGTGGGGCCCGCTGGGACGCCCTGCAGGCGGCGGTCAACGATCAGGGGCTCACCAACGTCGTGTTTCGCGGCTATGTGCCCAAGGACGAAACCCCGGCGCTCATGGCCGGTGCCCATGGGGCCCTCATCACGCTCGACGATCGCGCCTTAGGGGTGATGAGTCCCTCCAAGATGCACGCCAACCTCGCCGCCCGCCTCCCGATCCTCTACGTCGGTCCCGCCGGCAGCAACGTAGACGAGGCCATCGACGAGCACCACTGTGGCGTCAGCCTGCGCCATGGCGACACCGCCGGCTTGGTGGAGGCCGTGCGGCGCTTAGCGAACGACCCCGACGGGCCGGGTCGATCCCGGGCGGCGTTCGAGACTGCCTACTGCGACGCCGTGAGCCTGCCGGCCTTCGACGCCCTCCTTGACGGCCTCGCGGGCTAAGGGGTCATCGACGGCGGAAGTAGTCAGCGGTACGGCTGAGACCATCGACGAGGTCCACGGTCGGCTCCCACCCCAATAGGGACTTGGCCAGGGTGATGTCGGGCTGACGTTGGATGGGGTCGTCGACGGGCAAGGGTTGGTACACGATCTCGCTCGAGGACCCGGTGAGTTCCACCACCAGCGCGGCCAGTTCGGCCACCGTGTGCTCCGTGTAGGGATTTCCGATGTTCACCGG